>JBDNGP010000271.1:0-9404 GCA_041689265.1 Verrucomicrobiota bacterium | reverse complement strand
CCCTGTTCGAAGCACATTGCGACGGCGGTCTCACGGATGAGATACTGCGCCTGAGATGAGAGTTTTCTGGCGTCTCGCTTTTTGATACCTCTCAATAATCGATGAGCACCGAATGTCAATCTTATTGAATGTATTTATGGTCCGTATTAATATGTCCATTCAAAAGGAAAGAAGGGTGAGGTCGCCGAAGACAATCTTGACAGTCCATTTGCTGAGCTGGGTTTGATTCGCGTCGTCGGCGAACGATTGACGAACAACGGTAGTCGGGAACTCATTTATTCATTCAACATCGAACCAAAATCAACGATCAGTCCCGAACTGTTCGCTTATTGTGTCGAAGATTTTTGGAGCAACAGCGTCCACAAAGGAAGCGAATCGCTTGGGTTCCCGGTGGTATCAACTGGCGAAGGCAGCCCGGGACAGATCTTCAAGCTGCCCGAAGCATCGGTCAGATCGCTCTTGGACGGCCTTGATATTGCCACTGACGGTGCGCTTGCTTTTGAAGAGTCGCGATCAATGCAGCAGATATGGCGTAAAAAGCCGATCAACCAAGACGACCTGCTCGATGCCGTTTATCCGATTTGACGATGACTCACAAACCCATCAGCGACCTAATCAGAATCAGTCCGCGCTTTCTGCGTTCGGTAAACCTGGAGAGGGACTTCTCAGACTCGCGGGCTTTGGATGGCTATGTTCCGACTCCCGAAATCACCCAACACCTCCGACGAATAGGCAACGGGTTACGCCCGGAATCAGGACAGCGAGCTTGGAGGATCACCGGCGACTTCGGGTCCGGTAAGTCCAGCTTTGCCCTGGTTCTTGCCAGCCTTCTCGGTCGTCCAAGTAGGGATCTACCTGTTCCCCTCCGCAAACTCCGTGACGAACTTGGTCTCCGTTCGAGATCACCAAATCTTCTGCCTGTCTTGGTGACTGGTAATCGGGAGCCTATGGCGTTTGCTGTCCTTCGCGGTCTTCATTCTGCCCTTTGTCATTCCAAAATTGGCAGGGCAAAACTTCGCGCGAAGGACCGCATACGAGAGTTGCTGATAGAGGGAACGGTTGGTGATCGCGAGGCCATCAAGCTCATTGAGAACGCCGCTTCTGAATTGGTATCGAAGGAATTTTTTGGCGGAGTGCTGCTCGTCGTCGACGAACTTGGCAAATTCCTGGAGTTTTCCGCGCTCCACCCCGAGCAGCAGGACGTTTATTTTCTCCAAACGCTGGCTGAGACGGCTAGTCGTAGTGGTGCATCGCCCATCTACACGCTCGGTCTTCTTCATCAAGGATTCGCGGCGTATGCTAACAAACTCCCCAGCATGGCGCAGCTCGAATGGGCGAAAGTATCGGAGCGATTTGAACAAATTCAATTCTCACAACCTCTTGGTCAAGTTGCGACCCTTCTGGCGGCCGCTCTTGCGTTGGACTCGAAATGTACAAGTTTGCGTGGCTGGAAAAGCCGGGCGAAGGATGACATGGCCAGCGCAATTGACCTGGGGATGTTCGGCCCGACCGCTGGCAAATCGTCACTCTGTCACGTTGCGCCGGAGCTCTATCCACTCCACGCCACCGTTCTTCCCGTTCTCACTCGATTCTTCCGGCGCTTCGGACAAAACGAGCGTTCGCTCTTCAGCTTTCTCATGTCGTCAGAGCCGTTCGCTCTACAAGATTTTGCGACCCGGCAGGCGGGGCCAGATACCGTTTACGGTCTCGCGGATTTCTACGATTTTGCCGCGTTCAATTTTTCTCAGCAGCTTGCTGGGCAGAGCTTCCGGAGTCACTGGAATCACATCGATGCCGTGATCCGGGGCATGGCGAACGAATCCTCGGAAACTCTGGCGCTGCTGAAAACTGTTGGCATTCTGAATGTTGTTGAATCTCCTGAGCTTTCCCCCACCGAGGAAATCTTGGATCTTGTGTTGGGCCATCCAGCGGACCTCGCGACACAACTCAAGAACCTCTGCCATCGCAATGTGCTCTTTAATCGCGGTGTGTCCGGCTATTCGCTTTGGCCCCATGCCAGTGTAAATCTTGAGCAGCGGATCAAAGCGGCGTATGAAGCTCTTCCCCACGCGTCACCGATTGCTGAAGTGGTCCGTGAAAGGCTTGACGCCCGCCCGCTTGTCACCCGACGCCACTACATCCAGACCGGAAATCTCCGGCATTTCGACATTCGATTTGTCACGGCTGCTGAGTTCGACGCCCGGCAAATGGATCTCAAACCGGGCCATCCCGCCGATGGCTTGGTTGCCATTGTTCTTTGCGAGTCCGCAGTAGAATGTCAACTTTCCGAAAAAAACGCGAGAGGGCTGAAGGAGGACCCTTCGCTCGTGATCGCGATCAGCCCACCGCTTGAGTCGTTGGCCAGCTCCGCACTCGAACTTGAGCGCTGGCTGTGGGTTGAACGCAATACCCCGGAGTTGAAAGACGACCGCTTTGCGGCCGAGGAAGTTTCCCGTCAAGTCATGACGAGCAAGCAACTGCTTGAAAACCGGATACAAGACTACGTTGGCTTTAGAGGCGGATCGCCAATGGAGTCAGGGAAGGCTATTGGGTGGTTTCACTTGGGTCAGAATATCAAGGTGCTCAACTCGGGAACATCACTTCAGTCATTCCTCTCTGATCTCTGTGACGAACTCTTTTCTGCTGCTCCGCTAATCCAGAACGAACTTGTCAATCGTCATAGCATCAGTACAGCAGCGGCAGCGGCTCGCCAGAAGTTGTTCAAGGCAATGCTGAATAGCGCGTCACTCCCGCTTCTTGGATTGGCAGAAGACAAAGCACCACCGGAGAAGTCGATGTATCTCTCTGTGTTGAAAGCGGGTGGAATTCACCGCGAAGAGAAAACAGGCTGGTGTATCGCCTTCCCTGAAGGGGGGGGCGAGACTGATCCGTTGAACATTAGACCGGCTCTTGATGCGGTGATGGCGCGACTGGAAAAACACCCCGATGAACGAGTGCTCGTTAGCGAGCTCTACGATCTCCTCAGATCCCGCCCTTTCGGTGTGCGCGACGGATTGATTCCGATCTTGCTATTGACCGTATTCATCACTCACGAGACGGAAATTGCGATCTACGAGGATGGAAGGTTCCAGCCGGAGACGGAAGAGTTCCTCCTGATGCGTTTCGCGCGTGTTCCGCAGAGTTTCGAATTCCAACTCTGCCGGATTACCGGAGTTCGCAGAAAGCTGATTGCCGAGCTAGCTAACGTTGTGCAGGCCGAGCATGCCGAGAAAGGAAAACTGTTGTCCATTGTCCGCCCGCTCTGCCTCTTCGTCGATGGTCTTCCAGACTACGTTAAGAACACCGAAGGACTCTCGCCGGAGGCCTTGGCGCTCAGGAAAGAGATCGCGGCAGCCCGAGAGCCAGCAAAACTAGTGTTCGAGTCGATCCCGCAAGCATTGGGGTACAATAAACAAACGAAGACTCACTCCGATCCTGCGGAGCTCGGAACCAAGCTGGCGGACGCGATGCTCGAATTGAGACGGAGCTTCCCTGAACTCCAGATTCGGATGGCGAAAGCGGTGACCGATGCTTTCGAGACGGATGCGTCTCTGGAGAAGTGGCGTGCAGCCATTTCCACATCGGCGGAAACGGTTGTCGTAGGAGTGACCGATCAAGACCTTCGAGCCTTCTGCTTGAAACTTGTCGATGATGTCACACCGGAGCCGGTATGGCTTGAAGCGCTCGGGAGTTTGCTCACTCGTTGCCCTCCCTCTCGCTGGAAGGATCGCGATGAGCTTGCCTTCAGTGAACGGGTTCGGACCCTGGCGGGTCAGTTCACCCGGGTACTGGCGACATGTTTTGATAGAAACGGGTCACTTCCTGATTCAGCGATTCGAATCGCAGTGACTCCGCGCAACGGCGAAGAGAAAGACGTGGTTGTCAACCTAACGCCGGGCCAAACGAAAGAGGCCGACGCCCTACGTCATGAGATCAGGAAGGTCCTGCCAAAGGGGTCGAAGATTTCTCTTTCGGTTTTGTCACAGCTCATGTGGGAACTATTGCAAGATAAGAAATGACACCTCTATCCGTAACTTTTGAAAATGAAGACCCAGTTCGGCACGTGCTGAATGTCTCCGGTGGCAAAGATAGTTCGGCGCTGGCCCTGCTCATGGCCGGGCGCGTAAAAGGATTGGAACACTTTCGCCATGACGGTATGGAATATGTCTTTTGCGACACCCAGAAAGAACTTCCTGAGACCTATGAGTTTCTCGCGCGACTTGAAGCTGAACTTGGCTCGAAGATCATCCATCTGAATTCAAAAGCAGGCTTTGATCACTGGCACAAAGTCTTTGGCGGCTACCTTCCTTCACCACAAAATCGTTGGTGTACAAAGATGCTCAAGTTGAAGCCTTTTGAGGCTCATGTCGGCGACGACAATGTCGTCAGCTACGTGGGCCTTCGGGCGGACGAAGTTCGAATTGGTTACATCAGCACGAAACCGAACATCAAAACTCGCTACCCCCTCAAAGAAGCTGGAATTGACTATAACGGGGTTGTGCAGATCCTTGAAGACAGCGGACTTGGACTTCCCACTTTTATGAAATGGGGCCGCACTAACTCGGGTTGTACATTCTGCTTTTTTCAGACCCCCTACGAATGGGTTAAACTGCTGGAAACCTACCCCGATTACTTCGAGGAAGCAATGCGTTACGAAACGGTTGATCCCGATGATCCAAACAAACAGTTTACGTGGATGGAGAATGCGCCACTCACATCGCTCCTTGATGCAACTGAGCGAGAACGTATTCTCGCGGCGGGAATCCGACAACAGCCCGCGAAGTCTGACGGCAAATTGGTTTCAGTTTTTGGGTCGCAACCGCGAGGCAAATCGGAAGCTTGTCTGATGTGCCAGAAATAAATCCTGATCGAGTTCCATGTTTAAAGTCTCCGCCCGCACAATTCTCGAACTTGGATCGGAGTTGATTAGCTCTGACATTATCGCTTTTTACGAGTTGATCAAAAACGGCTTTGACGCCGGTAGCGCCACAGGCGTGGAGATTCGTTTCAGTGTCGTCCTGCGTCGAAACGCATACCTTACGTTACGTCACCGTATTGGGAAAGGAGGAGAAGACTTCGTTGATTTGCGTGCAGCCGCGTCAAGAGCACTCACGCTCGACGCGGAGAAAGAGTTATTGGACCAAGCGCTGGAAATGCTCGCCAACGTCAAGACGTCCGAATCGCTCTTGGAGGCCCTTCGCGAGGTGTACCTGCTAAATACCATCACAGTGTCGGACGTTGGAACGGGCATGTCGCTCGACGATCTCAACAAGAACTTCCTGGTACTGGGCACGGCGTCCCGTAAGCGGTTGGTCGAAGACGCCTTGCGCAAGGGAGCGCAAAAACCGCCCTATCTCGGTGAAAAAGGCATCGGCCGACTTTCTGCTATGCGCTTGGGAAATCGGCTGCGGGTAGAAACCGCCAGAGCGTCCGACCGTAAGCTTAATCTGCTTGAAATCGACTGGGCAGCGTTTGCGGACCTCGACGTCATGCTCGATGAGATCGAGGTCGAGCCCGTCAAGAACGGCTCGAAACCACAGCCCGAATGGTCGGGAACCAATATCATCATCGGGGATTTGACCGAGGACTGGACCGAGTCCCGGTTGACCGAGATGATCCATGACGACTTTTCTCGACTCACCGATCCGTTTTTGGACCAGAAGAGGAGGCCGCGAGTGGTGCTTTATTGGAATGGAGAGCGTGTAACAATCCCGTGGATGGAGCAACGACTCTTGGCTCATGCCCACGCGCGGGTCAGTGGCTCGTACGATATTGTCGAAGGTGTCCCGCAGCTTTGCCTCAAACTCGAAGCGCTAAATCTTGGATTCACTCACCCGAAGGAAGTGGATAATGCGACATTGGAGCTACCCGACCTTGAAGGAGCCGTTCTAGGAACCGATCAAAAGATTCATGATTCAGCTTTGCACACAATCGGACCATTTAAGTTCGAGGCGCATTGGTTCAATAGGCGCCTGTTGAGCGGCATTGATGGAATCGGAGAAATGAAAGTTGTACGCGAATTGCAGAGGAAATGGTCCGGCATTCTCCTCTTTCGCGATGCCTTCCGGGTATTTCCATACGGGGACGATGATGACGACTGGCTCGGTCTCGATCGCAAGGCACTAGGTCGGAAAGGCTATGCCTTAAACAAGGCACAGTTCATCGGCCGGGTGACCATCTCTCGTACCGTAAATCCCGAGCTTGTGGACCAAACAAATCGAGAGGGCTTACGGGAGACGCCGGAGCAGCAAGTGCTGCTCAAGATAATGGACCTCGTGATTAACGACCAACTGGCGGACTTTCTTAAGCGCGTCGAAAAAGAGAACAAGAGCCAGAAAATCGATCTATCGGAGGCCAAGTCGGAAATTTCCGATCTTGAAGATAGAGCAAAGACCGCGCTACGCCATATCAAGAAGGTGGCACCGAAAGAGAGCCAAGAGGTAGTCGAAGACTTGCGACAGACGATTTTCGAATTTACCGAATTTGCCGAGCGAGCACGCCAACGGATTTCTGAAGTCGAACAGGAAACGCGCCAAATGGTGGAGATGGCTGGCGTAGGTCTGATGGTTGAAGTGGTCGCTCATGAACTTGCCCGCGTTTCCGAGAATGCACTTGAAAACTTGGAGATTTTGCGGAAGCGGGGCGTTCCTGACGAAGTAAAGGCCGCACTGGAATCTCTGCGGGCGCAGATGAAGAGCCTTTCCAAGCGAGTGCGCATTCTCGATCCTCTGAGCATCGCAGGGCGGCAACGCACCGAAATCTTTGCCCTCGACGACCTCATCCGCGAAACGCTGGAGGCGCACGAGGCACAGTTTGCTCGGCACAATATTCAAGTGAATCTCGACGTTCCGAAGCGACCCGTGAAGGTGAAGGCCGTCAAAGGGATGGTGGTGCAGATACTGGAGAACCTGATCTCAAATTCCAAATATTGGTTGCAGATCCGGAAGGAGCGTGAACCTCGGTTCAGCCCGACGATTTCCATTGCCCTCCACGATGGGCCACCGTCGATTATTTTCGAAGACAATGGACGCGGGATAAACCCGGAAAACCGTGAGAAGGTCTTCAAACCCTTCTTCTCTCTAAAGGAAAAGCGCAAGCGTCGTGGAATCGGACTATTTATCGCGCGCGAATGCGCTCATTACAACGGCGGAACCCTTGTTTTGGAGGAGAAGCGCAACAGTGAGACTGGCCGCTTGCATCGGTTCACTCTCGAATTCCCCCCGAGCGCATCGGTATCATGAATGATCTTGAAACAGTCTTGCAGGGCGCGAACGTGCGCCGCGCGGTGGTTGTTGACGACGGCTACGACGAAGTGCCAGTAGCGAAAGACCTCGCTGGCGACGCCGCCCGGTGGAGGCAATTCTTTGAGGACCTGATTCCTACCGACGAGATCCAGATCAATTCATTTTTCCCTCGTTACGACGACCTGCGCGCGGACGAGCTCCAGAGCGATGATGAGTTCATTGCCTTGCTCTGGAACCACCGCACCGAACTTAGGCAGGAAGTGATCGGACCTCTCTTTGAACGCTACTCCACCGACAAGGAGGACGATCTTCGGTATCTTAAAACTATCACGGACTGTCTCGACGGCTGCAATCTGCCCTATGTAACCGCCGGAAAGGCCTTCGAGGACAAGGCGATTGATGCAGACCTGGTGATCATCGATTTATACTTGGATTCGGCACAAGACCCTGAGGCCTTTAACATGTCTGTCGCAGGGCTTAAGCGAGTAATCGACCGCAGGCGCGCCTCGCCTCCTTTAGTAGTTTTGATGTCGCGCAGTTCGAGGTTAAAGTTCAAGCGCAAAGAGTTTCGTGATATTGTTGGCATTTTTAAATCGGCCTTCCGAATTATCCAAAAAACTGAATTGATTGAAGAGGGAAAGCTACCGCGCCTTCTGACACGTCTGGCAACACATTATGCAGATTCGTTGCGACTCGCTACCTTCCTGGATGCCTGGGAAAAAGGTCTTGCACGAGCGTGCCAACGGACAGCCGGTCTGATACGAACTCTCGACCTTGCAGACCATGTGCAGATCCATCAATTACTACTGACGCAAGAAGAAGAACCCACGGGAAGCTATCTCGTTGACGTTTTTGACCGTGTGTTGCAGCACGAGATTGAACGGGAGGATGAGATCATCGACGCCGCACTCGCGCTCAACACGGTAACGAGCGACGCTTATCCACCGCCCTATGTCGCAGGGTCTCGCGATCTGCAAGCACTCGTCTACCGGTCACTTTTTCAAAATAATGAACGGCTACGGCTGGGCAAACCGGGGGGCAGCGTTGTTGCGTTTGGGGATGTCTTACAGCGAAAGGCTCCATCAGCTGCAGCCAACGAAGCTGCTCCCGCAATACCTACCGCGCCAATTAGGATTGCGTCAGCTGCCAATGATTCGGCCAGCATCCAAGCTGCTCAACCAATTTTGCCTCTGGACGACATCAAGACGAAAGACGTGCTTTTGGTTGTCACACCGGCTTGTGATCTCCAGCACCTTTTGGCCAAACGTTGTCTACTGATGAAAGGAACGCTCGTTCCTTTGAAGGCGGAACGCGACTGGTCTTATAAAGATCTACCGATACGAACTGTGGTGTATGAGGTGACACCAGACGAGCGGTATTCCATCAGATGGGACCTCAAGCACGTGGAATCGCTCTCCCAGGAGGAACTCCGTATGCAGTTAGCGGCGCCGACGGGGTTAGAAGTGGTGGCGCGGCTGCGCGAGGCCCATGCTCTCGAACTGCAACAGAAACTATTGTCCAGCTTGGGCAGGGTGGGCTTGTTGGCACCCATGCCCGCGACTTTCCCAATCAAAGTTGAGGCGTATCTGCCAGGATTGGACCGTATGCCATTTAAGGTGTCGATTCCTGCCTTGTCCGACAACCCCGCTGTGGTCTGCGCCGGTCGGAAGGCTGACATGTCTGCATCCTCACGGCTCGTCCTTTGCGAAGATGCCTGCGAAGGGCTTTGTCGTGCGCTGCAAGAACTGGACTTGACCACAGTCTACACGGCAGCGCACGGGATCATTACCGAAGTCCGACAAAACCACGAGTTCCTGTTGTTTGAACGCGGGGTCGATTTCGCAGAAATATCTGAGACCAAATTCAAGGAAATTACCGCTGTGAAGCCCGGTACAACGGTATCGCGGACAGTGGCCTTGTTGCGCAATGCAGGCGATTGGTTGGAAGAGCCACTCAACGGAAGTTTCATGGGGAAAGCTGGCATTATTCTCGCCCTCGTGCGATAGCGCCCCCTAGTCGCAATGACACTGGAATCGCGCAAGCTGATTGAGGAAATGCTCGCTAAGAATAGCGAGAATGAGATCGGACAATGCCTGGAAATCATCACTGGCGAACCGCGACTCTCTTGGCATCCTCTTGGTGGCAATGAGAACAACTTTG
>JBDNGP010000270.1:0-14576 GCA_041689265.1 Verrucomicrobiota bacterium | reverse complement strand
GCACCTGGATTTCGTCGGCCCAGTCGTTCTCGGCGACGTCCGAGAACGCCTGGGCGGAGATCTCACCGTTGTACCAGTATCAAGGCGGAACAAGTCAGGCGGGACCGCACGTCTCGGGTGCGGCGGCGATTTTTGTGCAGTAAAAGGGTCGGTTCTTGATATTGACAACTTGTTTGATTTCATAGAGAGGGCGCTCCTTCCTTAAAACACCGTCAAGCGATTCGTTGAAAATATTTCTTCGCGGTGGTGCGTGATGGGGTATGCGAGATGCGCGGTGGTGCGTGATCAGCTTGGTACGTCCGTTCCCGAGGAGGCGGTTCTTCATAAAGGCGTGGTATGACATGGGGTCGAAAGAACGACCTATCATGTCACTCAAGTTCAAATTCAAAACGAAGGACGAGATCCCTGCTGATCATCTGCCGCTTTACGCGGAGCGTGATGGTGTGTGGATGCTCGATGTCGAGGGGGCGGTGGACAAGTCGAAGCTGGATGAGTTTCGCACGACCAACGTTTCCCTGCTCAAGGAACGCGATGAACTGAAGCAACGGTTTGACGGCATTGATCCGGATCAAGTTCGCGAGCTGATGGAGGCCCAACAGAAGGCTGAGGAGGAACGGTTGCTCAATCCAAACGGGACACCTCACCCCGGCCCTCTCCCCAGTGCGGAGAGGGAGAAGAATCTGAACGCGGGTCGCGAACAAATCGAAAAGGTGATCGAGGCGCGGCTCAAAACGATCAAGGGTGATTTCGACAAGCAACTGACTTCCATTTCTTCCGAGCGCGATGATCTAAATGCCCGGTTGTCTGCGGTGCAGATTGATCAGGCGGCGGTGGCGGCTGCGACGAAGCGTGGGCTGCGGTCCACGGCCATTTCCGATCTGACTTCCCGTGCCCGTGGCTTGTTCAAGCTGTCCAGTGGTCTGCCCACTGCCTTTGAGGCGGACGGCAGCACGGTGCGCCCAGGCAAGGACGGGATCAGCCCGATGTCGCTGGAGGAGTGGGTGGATTCCCTGGTGTCTGATGCGCCGCACTTGTTTGAGGCAAACAGTGGCGGTGGTGCTGGTGGCAACACGAACGCCAACGGCTCCGGCGGTGCCGGTCGCGGTATCGGCGGTAAGAATCCGTTCAAGCGGGAGTCTTGGAATCTCACCGAGCAGATGAAGCTGGCGAAGGCTGATCCGCAGTTGGCGGCTCGGTTGAAAGCCAGTGCGTGATTCAACCACAGATGCGGAAAACGTTTTGTCACGGATTAAACCCTACCCGAGCAACTTCGTCATTTCAACGAACTGGTCCACGCTGACTTTTTCGCCGCGGATCTTTTCGTCGAGTCCGAGTTCTTCAAAAACTTCCAACAGCATCTCCGACGGCCAGTTTTGCTTCAGCAATTTCAACAGCATCTTGCGACGTTGCGAGAGCGCCAGTTTGACGATCTTCTTGAACAGCTTCGCCTGGTCGATGTTCAGCAGCGGCTTTTCCCGTCGGATCAAGGTGACGCATCCGGAATCCACGTCCGGTTCCGGATGAAAACAACCGCTCGGGATGCGAAGCAGTTCACCCGGTTGATAGCGCAACTGGATGAGCAGCGTGAGCACGCCGTAATCCTTCGTGCCCGGTGCGGCCATCAAACGTCGCGCGACTTCGAGCTGAAGCGTAGTGACAATCCGTTCGGGACAACCGTCCGCTTCCGCAAGCTCCACAAGAATCGGTGACGCGACCGAGTAGGGAAGGTTCGCGACCAGTTTCCAATCGCTCCAATCACGCGGAGTCGTTTGCAGATACTTCAGCGCATCCAAGTGAAGAAGTTCTAAATTCTCGGCGCTGGAAAACCGTTCCTTCAAGACTTCGACCAAACGCAAATCCAGTTCGATCGCGAGCACGTTGCCCGAATTCTTGATCAACAATTCCGTCAACGGCCCGAGCCCCGGCCCGATTTCGAGAACGTTGTCGGTGGGTTTCAACCCAGCCGCCCGAACGATCCGCTGAAGCTGGTTGCCATCGTGCAAAAAATTCTGTCCCAGCGACTTGGTCAGCAGAATGTCGCGGGACTTCAGCAATTGTCGCATCTCGGTCAACGTCATGATGAACAAACCTCCTTCATCACGCGTTCCAGTGTTTTCACTGACCGCGCGAGTTGAGTTTCAGAAATTGTCAGCGATGGAGTGAACCCGATCACGTTGGCGTTTTCGCCTTCGGGCAGCACGATGAATCCGCGATGCAATAACCGTTTCACAATTTCCAGCGACTCACGGGGCGCCGGTGAACCGTCGGATTTGCAAATCTCCAGCCCGACCATCAACCCGGCTCCGCGTGCCGCCAGTCTGAAACCACGTGGCGTGGACAGTTGATTCAATTGGCGGAGCAGTATTTTTCCGGTCCTGGAACTCGCCGTCGGCAGCTTTCGTTTTTTGATCTCCGCCAACTGGGCCAGCGCCATCGCGCACCCGACGGGGTGCCCGAGGAACGTGCTGGTGTGAATGGCTTCCCCATCCGATTTCGGCCACGCGGCGTCCATCACATCGGCCCGGCCAACGCACGCCGAAAGCGGGAATCCGCCGGCCAAGGCCTTGCCGACGCAGACGAGATCCGGCATCACATTTTCATGTTCGCACGCGAACCATTTGCCCGTGCGACCGAACCCCGTGTAAATCTCATCGAACACCAGCAGCGCACCGTGTTGGTCGCAGAGTTTTCTCAGCAACGCCAGAAACCCCGTCGGCGGAATGTTGATTCCACCGCGTGCCTGGACCGGTTCCAAAAGCACCGCGCCGATCTTTTGCTGGCGGAACAATCCCCCCAGTTCGCGTTCGGTTTTTTTCAGCGACCCCGCCTCGGTTGGGAAACCGGCGAACAGCCCGAATCCACCGAGCTGATTGCGGAACGGTTCAGAAAAATGTTGGCGATGCGTGGCGTTTAACGCGCCGTAACCCAGGCCGTGGTAACCTCCGCGAAACGCGATGAGGTGCTTGCGACCGGTCGCCAGCCGCGCGGTTTTCAACGATGCTTCAACGGCTTCGAACCCGGAATTACCGAAGATGGTTTTGCCTGTGAATCGGAGGGCCTGACGCTTGGATCCGATTCTGTTCTTCGTCTCCCCCGCGCTGTTTGCGGGGGAGAGGGCTGGGGTGAGGGGGCGCTTTGCCGTTCCGTAGCGTTCCCCCTCACCCCGACCCTCTCCCTCAGGGAGAGGGTGGTTGCTATCGAAAACACCGGGGGAAATTCGGGACCAGCGCTCAAACGTCAGCCGGCTGAGTTCACGCGCGAGTTCGGCCTTCAACGCGTGCGGATGCACATCGCCCATCGCATGGAGCAATTTCGCCATTTGTTTCTGGCCCGCGCGAACCACCGCTGGATTCGCGTGTCCCGCTGCGGCGACCCCGAACGCCGCCGTCAGGTCGAGATACTTGCGACCTTCGGCGTCCCAAACGTTTACACCTTTTGCGCGATCCCACACAATCGGCCATGAACCGTCCGGATCGAGGTACGTGACGTTGCGCGACTCGTATTCCGCGAGTTGATCGAGAATGTGTTGGGTGCGGGTGGCCATGCGTGCGGGGCGAACTTAGGCAGTGCCGGTCGCATTGGAAAGGAAATCGGCGGTGTGGCCCGCTGAGGGCGACGGGATTACACCGCGGAGACACGGAGGGCACGGAGAAAGACAGGCGGTCGGCTGCAACGGGTTCTTCTCTGCGTCCTCCGTGCCTTCGTGGTCAACCAAAACTGTTCAATTCTTGGTTGTGTTTGAAAGTGAGGGTCAACGGGATGCCCTGAAGGTGGGGCGACGGGAAGCCGACCTTCGGCCTCCGAACGAGCCTGCGAAGTCTTGGTGGAACCACGGAATCCTGTTCCGTTGCGCATGGAGAAAGGCGGCGAACCGCCGGAGGGCTTGGGGCACGGGCGAGAGAACGCCGGAGAAGTGAGCACGCCCCCTTGCGCTCAAAGTTCGTTCGGAGAACTCACTCCACCTTGACCCTCAGTTTCAAACGCACCCTCATTTCTTCCCGTGATGGACTCGCGATCCAAATTGGATCAATGTCCAGCCGCAGTTTTTACGACGAACAATGAACGAGACAACAAACGACGTTTCCGAAGAACGGACCGGCCCGACGTATTTGCGCGTCTATTTTTTGTCGGCATTGTTGATCGCGGTCGGGTTGTCGACGCTTTCCACACGGGCGGCGATCGCGTTAGGAATTATTCTCATGCCCGCTCACATGGTGGCCGTCGGCCTGATCTCAAGGATCCAACCGTGGCGCCCAATTTTCCTGCGCATCTGGCCGGTGACCGCTTTCGTGATCGCGCTCCTGTTCTTGTTGCCGGGCCGGATCATTTATCAGATGGCGACCACTCCAACGGCCACGTTCAAGCAGCTTGTGCTGAACCCGGTTCCCGACGGCGTGACCAACATCGAGAAAAAGCAGCATGCCGATTCGCTCACCTGGATTTCCGTCACGTTCGACCTTGATCCGAAAACCGTCCCCGAAGTGCTCGCAACCCAAGAATACGAAATGGTTTCCCCCGACAAGATCACTCCCGAGATAGAGGAACGGCTCGGGCAGATTCGACTGGATCAGGCCAAGTTCTATCAGGCGACCTTTCCGGATGGCGGCGTCCGGTTTACTGCCGTGGTGAATTCACGCTCAGACCGCATATGCGTTCTTTATGAACGAGACGTCAGGTGAATTGAACGCTACAGAGTGTCGCCCGCTTCCTGCTGGCATCCAGATCGGTAGGGCTGGCTCTCCGAGCCGGCCGTCGAGCGTTGAGTTGTGTGGGGCGTCGTAGGATTCGTCGGCGGACGGCCCGGAGGATCCGTCCCTACCGCTTGCGACCGAAGCGTTGTGTTCAAAGACCAATCAGAGCGCTTGGCTTTATCGGAACCACCTTGTGCAACGTGCCGTCGGCAGCCCGCACCGGCGGTTCAGTATTCAGAACTGAATTTTTTGATCTGCCCGCTGTCATCCCACTCCGGACGGTGCTCCCTCGTTGAACCTCCAAATTTCCATTCGCCGTTCACCCGGACCATCGGTTGAACGAAGAAATCGGGAGGTGTTACCCCCGCGTTTTGGTCTGCAATCGGCAGCGAATACTTCAGCTTTACTTTCAATTCGACGCGGGCCGGATCGAGCGTTTTCCTCGCCGCGATTCGCATGCTTTCCCACAGCTGGGCCATCTGTGACTGCTTTGAGGGAAAATGTTCTCTTTCTGCCGGATCCTTGAGTTCTTGCGCCAGCAGTTCCGGGCTCAATCCGTAGTTGGCCTGGTCATACGTCCCGTGCATCAAGGCCCACGTCACGCTTTGGAGTGCCGCCTCCGGAGTCGCATATCCCGCAAATGCCAGGTTATCTTTCGTAACAAGCTCTCCAGGCGCAACGGAAGTATCACGAGAAGCGACCGCCGTTGCTTGCATCCCCTTCTGCAACTGATCCTTGAGCCGTTGATTTTCATCTTTGATCGATGCCATTGCGACAAGATCCCGATTTAATCTGTCCACCTCGCCACGCAAGCGCGGGATATCCGAAACGTCCTTCTTCAGACGCTGAATCTGGTCGTCACGTGATTGAACCAACGCCATCACCTGCCCATGTTCGGCGGCAAGTTGCGTGGAGTCGGTGATCATCGCGGCTTGCTCGGCGCGCAATTGCCCGACCTGTCTTTCCTTGACCAAATACGTGGAAGTGCCGGTCAGGGCTGCCGCAGCAATCATGGCTGCAGCAGTTTTGAGGTTGAGAATATTCATGGTGCCTGAGGTGGTTTGGGTGACGATGGCGGCGGTGGTGGCAATGGCCGTGCCGCCCAGAACGGTCGCGGTAATGGAAGCGCCGAGTCCGGCGGGAATCACTGACGCGGTCGCACTCGCGGGTAAAGTCGCGGTCAGCCACGCCGTCGTGCCCGTGATTCCGAGTTTGCCAAAAATGTTTCGCAGTTTTTCCAGCGACCGGTTGACGCGCATGCGGGCGGCATCCTCGCTCAGACCGAGTTCCCGGCCGACATCGCGCAGATTGCGGTCTTCGAAGAAACGCAGCACGAGCGCGTCCCGGTCTTCGGGTTTGAGCTGGTCCATTGCCGATTCCAAATGTTCGGCGACGACGCTTGGGTTGGGTTCGTCGGTGTTCATCGTGACGGCAATGTGTTCGCGTTGACGTCGTCGGTGTTCGGATCGAACGGCTGCCAGCGCAAGGTTTCGAGAGGTGTGGTAAAGCCAGCCGGCGACAACCATTTCCCGGACGTCGGCGGTGTTTTTCTCCGAGAGTTTGATGAACGTGGATTGGGCAATCTCCTCGGCCAGACCGCTCTCACCGGTCACCCGCATCGCCACGGAAAACACCATCCCGAGGTGGCGGTTCACCAGTTGGTGAAAGGACGATTCGCACTGCTTGGTGGCGAAACGGGTCAGTAATTCCAGATCGGTGGATTCCATTTACACCCACAAGTTGCCGCAAGAAGCCAAAACCGAACAAACAGAAAAGAGAAAGATTGTGAACATGCACTGAGAGGTGGGGCGAGTTCTCCGAACGAGCCTTCGGCGAAACCCTATACACCCGATCACGCCAAGACCCTTTATCCTCGATCGCGCTCAAAGAACGGCTCAGAGAGCCGGCCCCACCTTATCGCACGACAGTGGCAGGTTTTCTTTGCCGCTTTTCCGGTTTACTCCTTGACCCCTTTCTTTCGCCCCCTAGCATCGCGACCAATTTGTGCGCGCCCCGATGAAAGCCATACTTGCTCTTGAAGACGGAACAGTTTTTCACGGTACCGGTTTCGGTGCTGAAGCCGATTTCTGCGGCGAAGTCTGCTTCAACACGTCGATGACCGGTTATCAGGAGATCATCACCGACCCGTCCTACAAGGGGCAGATCGTGACGATGACCTATCCGCACATCGGGAACTACGGCGTCAACAAGCAGGACATCGAGAGCTACCAACCGCACGTCGCCGGGTTCGTCGTGCGCGAACTTTCGCCCGTTGTTAGCAATTGGCGGGCGGACTGGTCGCTTCACGAATATCTGGAGACGAACGGCATTCCCGGCATTCAAGGAATCGATACGCGGGCGCTCACCAAGAAACTCCGCGTTCGCGGCGCGTTGAACGGTTATATTTCTACCCGGAGTTGTTCGGACGAAGAAGCCATTGCCCGGGCCAAGGGCTGGCACGGCATGCTGGGCCAGGATTACGTGAAGGAAGTGACGCACAAGGAATCGTTCGTGTGGGATCCGAAGGATGAACAGAGCGCCGACTTCCGGATTCTTCGCGGTCTTGAAACCGACGAGCCACGCAATTTTCGCCACCCGCTTCCGCCTGCGGACATCCCGATCGTCGCGTTCGACTTCGGGATGAAATACAACATCCTGCGTCGGCTGCGTCAGCACGGTTTCAAAATCACCGTCCTGCCGGCGACCGCGTCCGCCGAGGAA
The DNA here is from genome assembly GCA_041689265.1 of Verrucomicrobiota bacterium. Taxonomy (GTDB): domain Bacteria; phylum Verrucomicrobiota; class Verrucomicrobiia; order Limisphaerales; family RI-55; genus JBDNGP01. Next base: position 7,164 of record JBDNGP010000270.1, on the reverse strand, counting down.
GCGATGAGCCACAAGCCGGCCGGTGTTTTTCTCAGCAACGGCCCCGGTGATCCGGCGGCGCTCGGTTACATCGTCGAGAACGTGAAAACGTTGCTCGACTCCGGCATCCCGATGTTCGGCATCTGTCTCGGGAACCAGATTCTCGGCCAGACGTTCGGCGGTAAAACGTTCAAACTGAAGTTCGGCCATCGCGGTGCCAATCAACCGGTCAAGGATCTCGAATCCGGCCGGGTTGAAATCACCTCGCAGAACCACGGGTTTGCCGTGGATGCCGAATCGCTCCCCGGCGAAATCGCGGTCAATCGCATCAATTTGAACGACCAGACAGTGGAAGGTATGCGACACAAGACGAAGCCCGTGTTCAGCGTGCAATACCATCCGGAAGCCTCGCCCGGTCCGCACGATTCCACGCCGCTCTTCCAGGAATTCCGTGAACTTATCGAGAAGCGGGGATAAGCCGGGTTTCATCACGACGTCGCGGGGGAAAACTGAAATCCTGTGCTCGCCGCCGCTGCGGACGGCCTGTTTAATCCCGCCGTGGCAGCCCGCAAAAAGAACGACTTTCAGCCGATCGGTTCCCTGAACCCGACAGGCGCTTCCGCGAACTCGATCTTGCTCAAATCCGAATACGGGATGGTTGAGATCTCCGCGTTGGATCGCGACGTGTACCGTCTTCGGATCACGCAGAAGAACCGGTTCTCAAAGGCACCTTCCTACGCCGTCGTTGACTCGGGCTGGACCGGTGGCGACGTGAAGCCGGTCGTGCTGAAGAAGTCCGCCAAGCTGATCTCGGATCTGTCCCGGCTGGTTTTGAATTTTGAGGATTCCCAATTTCGACTGACCCACGACTGCGGCGAAGCGTTCGCCAGCGCATCGATTGGTTTCCTCGGCAAGTCTCCGCAAATCCGGCTACAGCTTGACGAGGACGAACACCTGTTCGGTCTCGGTGAAACAACCGGCACGTTCAACAAGCGCGGCCTGATTCGTGAGTTTTGGAACACCGACGTGCTCGGCCACGCTCCCGCGATTCATCCGGGGATGCGCCGCCTGTATGTTTCGATTCCGTTCGCGATCACGATGCGTGACGGCGTTGCCGCCGGGCTGTTCTGGGACAATCCCGCCCGCCAACGTTGGGACATGGGATCGACGAATTTCAACGAGTGGAAATTGTCGGCGGATTCGGGCGAAATTGATTTATATCTGTTCCTCGGTCCAACGGTTGAAAACGTCGTGAACAGTTTCGGGCGGTTGACCGGTCGCATGCCGATGCCGCCGAAGTGGGCGCTGGGGTTTCATCAATGCAAGTACAGCTACGAAACCCGTGCACAGGTCGAGCAGGTGGCTGCGACAATGCGACGAAAGAAGATCCCCTGCGACGCGATCTATTTTGATATTCATCACATGGACGGCTGCCGGGTCTTCACGTTTGGAAAGACGTTTCCGAAGCCGAAGGAGTTGATCACAAACCTCGCCCGCGACGGGTTCAAGGTTGTGACCATCGTCGATCCGGGCGTGAAAAATGATCCGAAGTTTGGCGTGCTCAAGCGCGGTATCAAAGCCGGTGCGTTCGTGAAGGAACCTGCTGGTAAAAAGGATTTCATCGGCGCGGTGTGGCCCGGCAAATCGCGCTTTCCGGATTTCTTGAACGAAACCGCGCGGAACTGGTGGGCGCGCGAACAGGGCGCACTTTCACGACAAGGCGTCGCCGGTTTTTGGAACGACATGAACGAACCCGCGAACTTCGCGCGGTCGGACAAAACGCTTCATCCGCGAGCGCAACACCGCCCCGATCACGGGATCGCCCGGCACGAAGATGTTCATAATGTTTACGGCTCACTCATGGCGCAGGCCTCGCGCGAGGGGGCGTTGAAAGCTGAGCCGGACAAGCGTCCGTTCATCATCACGCGCGCCGGTTACACCGGAGTGCAACGCCACGCGATGGTCTGGACGGGTGACAACAGTTCCACCTGGCAGCACTTCGAAGACTCGATCCAGTCGCTGCTCAATTTGAGCGTGAGCGGCGTGCCGTTTTGCGGGTGTGACGCAGGCGGGTTTCTCGACAATTGCACGCCGGAGCTGTTCGTCCGCTGGATGCAATGCGCGGCGTTCATGCCATTCTTCCGGAGCCACACCAACATCGGCACCATCGATCAGGAGCCGTGGTCGTTTGGTGCCGAAGCCGAAGCGATTGTCAGGCACTACATCGAACTCCGTTATCAGCTGATGCCCTACCTCTACTCGCTCTTCGCGGAGGCGGCGCGGAGCAGTGCTCCGATCATCCGCCCATTGTTCTGGCATCACGCGGATGATTTGACCGCGGTGGATACGCCCGACCAGTTTCTGCTTGGACGCGACTTGATGATCGTGCCAATTCTCAAGCAAGGCAGTGTCGCGCGTTGCGTCTATCTTCCGGCGGGTGATTGGTATGAATTTTGGAGCGGCGAAAAGATCGTGGGAAGGCAGCACGTTGTCGCGCCGGCGCCGTTGCAGTTTCTGCCGATGTTTGTCCGGGCCGGCGCGGTGATTCCGTTCGGCGACATTCAACAGTTCGTTGGTGAAAAGCCGGTCAAAACGATTACGCTTCACCATTGGACCGGCGGCGCTGGCTCGTTGAAATTCTATGACGACGACGGAGCGTCGATGGACTTTGAGAACGGTGATTTCATTGAACGATCCATCCTGTCCGCCAGTTCGGATAACGGAGGGAAGCTGGTCATATCGGACGAACGCGGCAATCATCGAACCACGATCACGCGTTGGCGGACTGTCCTTCACGGGCTCACCGCAAACCCGCGCTTCAAGCTGAACGGAAAACGGGTGGCGGTCGGCACTGATTCAGCGACGGGTCTCCCCGCCTGCGAATGGGAAAACACAACCGGCGAGACAGAATTGACGTGGACGTGACTGCCAAAACAACGTTGTTTTCCCCGTGGCGAACCGGCAGGTTGGGCGCGCACCAGAAACCTCACTATGAGCCAGTTTGTTGAACATGCCATCGCCGCGTTGAACCGCGTGGCCGGTGCCCCCGAGATCGCGCGCCGGAGCGCGTTGACGGGCGTGATCGAGTTTACACTTGCGGAGACGCAAGGGAGTTACGCCGGGCTGTTCATCGGGTCCGAGGACTCGCGCCGGATCAGTTGTATTATCAAATTTCCGGAGTCGATCGACGACGGGATACGCCCCGAATTGATGCTGCTCTGTTTTCTGATCAATCCCACCCTGGATCTCGGCCAGCTGGAGTTCACGCACAGCGGCGACGAACTGATCGCAAAAGTCACGCAATGCCTGCTGCCGGGTCACGAGTGCAACGAAGCGATCATCGAGGAAAGCGTTTCCACGGCGATCCGGTTGATGAACGAGCACGCCGACTGCATTCGTTCGGTGATCAAGGGAGATATGAAAGCGGCGAACGCGTTTCACACCAAACAGTTTCTGGCGCAAAGCGGTTCGGTGAAACCGCTGGATATCTCAGACTTCGAAAAGGACTGACACCGATCTGGGCGGGTTGATTGCGGAAACGACTCGAAGCCGCACCGGTTGTTGTGCTCCACCGCATTGTCAAAGATCGTGAACGCGCGCGAAACCGACCAATTTTGCCATCGGTAAAGATTGAATGATTGCGGGGTTGATTTAGGGTCCACCCATGCTTTTCCGAAAACTTGCCAAAATCATCCGCGGCAAAGCCACGCCGTTTCAATTGTGGGCCGCGTGTCTTCTCGGCGCATTGATCGGGTTCACCACCGGATTCACGACGGCCGGTGGGTTGATCCTTTCGTTGCTGATGCTGCTTATCGTGCTGAATGCTAACCTGCCGCTCGCCGCGCTGGTCGGCTTGCTCGCCAAGCTGGGGTCCCTCCTGATCATGCCGGTGACGTTCGCGGTCGGGAAATTCCTGCTGACCGGTCCGACCGAGGGTCTATTCGCCGGGCTGGTCAATGCGCCGGTATCTGCGTGGTTTGGTTTTGAATATTACGCCACGAGCGGCGGCCTGGTGACCGGTTTGATCTTCGGATTGATTTGTGGATTCATGGTCAACAAGGCAGTGACGGGGTACCGCCAGAAGATGAAGGATCTGGAGGAAAATTCGGATAAGTACAAGAAATACTCGCAGAAAGGTTCCGTCAAATTGCTCACCTGGCTGCTCGTCGGAGGCGCGCCCAAGAAAGTGGACTACGAAGCGTTGCTCGCGAAGAAGATCGGAAACCCCATTCGCATCTTGGGCGTGGTGTTCGCGGCGCTGACCCTGTTGCTGCTCTACGTCGTGGTCAACTTTGCAGCCGCACCGCTCGTCACCTACGGATTGCAGAGCGGCCTTGAGTCCGCCAACGGTGCGACCGTGGATCTGGAGAGCGCCGAACTGGATTTGAAGGAAAACCGGCTGATCGTCCGGAACCTCGCGGTCGCCGATCCGAACGCCCTGGACACGGATCTGTTTCGCGCGAAGGAACTGGTCGCCGACATCAGCGGCATGCAGTTGATGAGGAAACGAATGCAGCTCGACAAGGTGACCATCACCGGCGGCTCGTCCGGGGAAAAACGCAAGTCGCCGGGCTCGTTGATCGGTAAGCCGCCCGAGCCGGAAGTGGAAAAAAAGCCCGTGGAAATCCCCGACGCGAAGACGCTCGAAAGCTATTTCAAAAACGCCAAGGAATGGAAGGAACGGCTTTCGCAGGTGCGCGAGTGGTTGCGAAAACTGGAAGGCTCCGGCAGCGAGGGGCCGAAGGAAAACAAGGAATCCTGGCAGGAACAGCTTGAGCGCGAGATCCGTGAACTCGGTTACGCACACGTCAAGGCCGGTCACCTGATTGAAGGCAGCCCGACGTTCTCGATTTTGGAACTTCAGGCAAACGAAATGACGGTCACCAAGATGCCCGACGAACAGTTCGACATGGTCGCGAACAATCTTTCCACGCACCCGTCGCTTCTCAAAAAGGCACCGGGAGTTTCCATCCAGTCCAAGTCCGGGAAAATGGGGGTCAACGCGGAGCTCGGCAAATTCGCCAGCGGCACAAATAGTTTCGCCTGCCATTACCTCGGTCTGCCGGTGGACGACGTCGCGGGTGATCTCGTGGTCAACGGAGCTCAGCCGATTTCCGGCGGTACGATCGATCTGCGGCTCGGAGGAAGTATCGAGTTCGGCGCGAACGTGATGATTGATTTCCCCGTGCAGATTGCACTCCACGACACGACCATCGCGATCGCGGGATTGAAGCCCGAGCCGATCAAGGAATTCACATTCCCGGTCAGTCTCCGCGGTCCGTTGGATAACCCCCGCGTGCAGGTCGACGACAAGCAACTGCAGGCCGCGCTCGTGCAGGCCGGCCTGTCGAAATTGAAGGACGAACTCGGCAACAGGGCCAAGGAGGAGATCAGCAAGCAGCTCGGCGGCGATGTCGGCGAGCAAGGCAAGAAGCTGCTGGACGGAATCTTCAAGAAAAAGAACTAGCAGCCTGTCGGGCTTGTATTAGTAGCCTTACGATCGACCTCGGCCCATTGCCAGCGCGGAAGGGCCGGCCTCCCATTGGCTTGCCAATTTCAGGCCGCCGGGTATCAATAGGGGATGTCCACTCCAACTGTCGTTTCCCTGGCGCTCACACTGGCCTGCCTCACTTCGTCCGCAGCGGATGTCAGGATTGGATTGATCGGCCTCGACACGTCCCACGTCACCGCTTTCACGAAGATTCTTAACGATCCGTCGCAGAAAGACCACATCGCCGGCGCCCGCGTCGTTGGTGCCTTTCGTGGTGGCAGCCCTGACATTGCATCCAGCCGTGACCGCGTCGAAGGCTACACCGTCGAACTCACGGAAAAGTTCGGCGTAGCGCTCTATCCCACCATCGCGGAACTCTGTGAAAACGTCGACGCCGTCATGCTCGAAAGCGTCGATGGCCGACCGCATCTCCGGCAAGCCATCCCGGTCATTGAGGCCGGAAAACCACTTTACATCGACAAGCCCATGGCCGGTTCGCTCGGCGATGTCATCGCGATCTTTGAACTCGCAAAAAAGCACAACGTCCCCGTTTTCAGTTCGTCTTCCCTTCGTTACGGCAAAAACACCCAGGCCGTTCGTAACGGTGTCATCGGCAAAGTCCTGAGCGCCGAGACGTCCAGTCCATACCATGTTGAGCCCAGCCACCCGGACATGTTTTGGTATGCGGTCCACGGCGTGGAATCGCTCTTCACCGTTATGGGCACGGGCTGCGAAAGCGTTCAGCGCAGCACCAACTCTGTGGGAGAACTGGTCGTGACCGGCACCTGGTCCGGGGGCAGAACGGGAACGTTCCGGGAATCCAAAGGCTACGGCGGCAAGGCCGTCGGCGAGAAGGGTGAAATGGAAGTGGGCACCTACGACGGCTACGCGCCGATGGTCGAGGAAGCCGTCAAGTTCTTCCACACCGGCGTGGCCCCCGTGCCCGCCGAGGAAACGATAGAAATCTTTGCGTTTATGGAAGCGGCGGACGAGAGCCAGCGCCGCGGCGGGGCCGATGTTCCGTTGACGGAAATCTACGAACGCGTCGGCTACACCGGTTTGTCGGCACGCCTCAAACCGCAAAACTAACGCGGGATTTAACCGCCGGAAAAGCGGCAGTGAACGCGCCGCAACCCGAAATCTCCGCGAACGACATTCCAAAGTGCGGGCAACCGGTCGATTGCCCACCGTTCAAGAAACTCGGAGACAACGGCGTAAATCTGGTTTCCGTTTCCCGAAGTTCGAAAGCGAAAGACTCGGACCGTCTTGGCGTTGTCAAAGTGCAGTTCCTCCGTCACAAGAACAGGTCCGGGTGAGGTGGCGCGAATCAATAGCGCAACGAGAATCAGGACAGGCAGCGCCGACACAAGGATTACGGCGGCGAACGGTTGATCTGGTTTCATGAGCACAAGCTACTTCGCCGAGTGCGCTGGTCAATTTGATTCAATGACCGCCCGCTCTGAATGGCTAGCGATTGAAAGTCACGTTTGTCGGGCGGGCGGAGTAACGGAGCCCTGATCAAAGCTCCCACGGAGCGCCATTCGGAAGGGGGGCCGCCGTTTCTGAGTCCGTGACCTCAAAGGGAAGATCAATACACTACAAGGCATGAGGGGGAGGGACTGGTAGAGGGAGCCCGAAGGGCGACCGGAACCAGTCCCTCCCCCTGGCGTTCGCAAAATGAAACGGACAACATG
>JBDNGP010000269.1:0-14278 GCA_041689265.1 Verrucomicrobiota bacterium | reverse complement strand
GCCTCAAGTCTGGAACTTTCGTCAGCCGCAGCCTGAACACCCTTTGACAAACACAACCACCCGACTAAAGTCCCCAAACACCCGCTGACATCCCACTTAAAAGCCTCCAACTTTGGCTCCGCCTCCTCTGCCACCTTAGTACCGCCTCCTCCGTAGCGTAATTATTCGCCTCCTGAGGTCATTGATTCAAAAACGCGCCGGAAGTCCAAGCGAAATTGATTCACAAAATCGACCGTGCCTTGGAGCCAGAACGATCCGAGATCTCGGTAAACAACCGTCCCCTGGGAATACCCTTCTGACAAAGACAGAAACAGGAAAACAGCCACCGCCATCGTTGCACGACGTAACTTCATAAAAGACAGCCTACTCCATTGTTTTTTAATGGCAATCTGTGCCCCGAAACGCACAGGGCACAGATTGCCATATCGTGGGGTGCGGCCGGGGGGGGTATCAATCGAGCACCACCCGGTAAAAACGGTTCTCTCCGCTGCTGTACGGCACGTTCGTCACGGAAACCGTGCTGCTCGTGGCCGTTACTGAACTAATCGCATCCGTCCAAAGAGAGGGAGGCATGTTGGTTGAATATTGAAGTTTATAACTCTTGCCAATTTCAGCCGACCAGGTGACTCCCATGTGAGTCGCGCTGATCTGTGCGATGTCCTGCAACAGTGAGCGGGGATAAATATCCTGACCGTCGATGATCAACGAATACGATTGATCAGTGGTCTGCGGGTGTCGAACTGGTCGGCGGCACGAACGAGATCCGCGTGGATAGCATCAAGGGATCGACTGGTGCGGGCATCGTATTGGGTGGTGGGACGAACGCGATCGAGGCGAACACGATTCACAGCGACACGTTGTCGGGCATCCTTGCTTACGGCGGCACCAGTGAAGTGACTGCGCGATTGATCGAGTCGAACGGATCGCATGGCGTGAAACATTTCTTTGTGGCGGATCCGGTTGAGTTGCGGATCAACGGCGCGCGGATCGTGACGACGGTGTTCGCGGCTGGAGTACGTGCGATCCAGATCGAGGGCGTGGAGAATTTGACGCTGAAGGATTGCGTGCTGGTGTCGAGTCTGGCGGCGGCGGAATCGATCTATGCGAACGCGCCCACGGACGTGCGGTTGTACGGATCAAACATGGCCAACAAGCCGAAGCACGCGGATGTGACGTTTGTCACCGGTGGCAGCCGGTTTGAGGTGGATGCGGCGGTGTGGTAACCCGGGAAATCCTAGTTCTCCGTCGACAACGCCAGAACAGAAACGTTCCACCGCCAATCAGCAGTGCCCACGTCGACGGCTCTGGAACCTGGCCCGCGAGGATCATTTCGCCGGGGACCGTGTTGTAGGCCCAGTCGTGGATGACCCCACCGTTGCCGATACCGCCGACTGTGACCTGGATCCAGCCGTAATGGACAGCCTCTTCGATGCTGAACTCAACACCGACATACGCCGTCATTAATGTCCCAGCAACGGGATCCCAGTAGCCGGAACTTCCAGTGCTGTCGCGACTGTGCAGTGTTTGTCCTATCCACGTGTTCGGTGGAAAATTTGGTTGGAAACTTCCAATCCATTCTAGCGAACCGGACAAACCGGAATCAATTGAGAGCCCGGCAGGAAGTGGGACTGACCAGCTCCCCAGATCGCCGGGCGACGTAGGAACACTTGCGCTCTTTCCTCCGGTCGCGCTGTATATCTGAAAGCTGGTGTAAGCCTCGAACACGAAGTCCTCGGTCCCGTTGCCGTCCATATCAACGTTAAGGAATTTTGGATCTCCTCCGTTCGAGATTATGAGCGCGTCCCCGGCGTTGTGATAGACCACGGTTCCCTGGCCGAAGCTCGGAATTACAGTGAGAATCAATCCTCCGGCCACGGATGCGAATTGGCACCGGATACTGTTCTTGTTCATAACACCACAATGAACCATTCAGCCTCCCCGCACAACCCTGTGCCACCAAACGCACAGGGGGCACAGGGTTCTTCTTGCGTGCGGGCGCGGGACAATATGAATTCTCTCACGGCAGTCGTATGACCCGGTAGAACCGGGTGGGCACGTTGGTCGGCATGGTCAGCGCCACTGCGGCGGGGTTGGTCGTCAGCTGGATCGACCCGGTGGCATCGCTCCAAGCGGAGGCCAGGGCGTCGACTTCATCAATGTACTGGACCTTGTAGTATTTGTAAGGCCAGCCGTTCCAGGCGAGGGTCACCTGGTTGCTGGAGGTTTGAGCGATGCTGATGATCTCCGGCACCGGCTCGATGGTGTGGCCCGTGACCACGAGGGCAAACGGCTGGTTGGTCGTGTTGCCGTTGTACCACGCGTCCTTGAGCGTACCCTTGTGGCTGATCTGAATGGTGATGGATCCGGTGAGGTTGGTGGAGGTCCATGCCGCCTGTTCGGCGTTGTCCAGGACGTTGTCGCCCTGCACGGCCGCTGCTGGGGGACTAAACGGATTGAGGTAATACGCACCGTTGGTCGTGCCGGACTGGATAATCTTCACGTCCAGATCGTTTACCAGCATCGCGTTGGTTGGCCCGTTTGCGAGATAGCTTTCCGAATCCGCCCAGACAAGGGTCGCCCGCACCAGATCCGGACCGGATCCAGTATAGAGGTGGATGGTCCAGGAAGTGCCGTTGGTCAGGACACCTTCGATGAAATGACTCTTCAACGGTCCACCGGCGGGATTGAAAAAATACTTGTTCTTCAAGATCAGATCAGCGGCCTTGTCCGTGTTCATTACCCCAAACCCGAACTGATAATCCGGCCCCGGATTTCCGGCATCATCGGCGGTTGCGAAAATCAAAGCCTTGATCAGGGCCGCCGAGGGATTGTGGATGCCGACCTGGGCCAGACGCTCGCGCAGAAGGGCGATGGAGCCGGTCACGCTGGCTGTGGCGGAACTGGTGCCGCTCGCCGTGGTGTAGGTGCCGTTTCCGCTTATGTCCGTGCTGGACGAGTAAACGTCCTGGCCGTTGGCCACGATCTCGGGTTTCAGGCGGCCGTCCCGGGTCGGCCCCCAGTTGCTAAAGGGCGAATTGGTGACGGTCGACGCACTCTGCCACCCGTTCGTAAGATCAAGGATGGACCCGACGGTGATGATGTTCTTGGCCGAGGCTTCCGAGGTAATGGTCCGGTATCCCCCATAGTATTCCGTGTCGGCGGCGTGGGAGTCCGTATGGTAATTGAGAGTGCCGTCATAATGCAAATGGCTGTACAATGAAAAGTCGCTATCGTCACGGTCGTTGCCAGCGGCCCAGACCGAGAGATACTCCTTGTTGAGATAGGCTAGGGCGTCGATCGCCAGCGCCTTGGACTTGTACGCTCCGAAAAGCGTGTCATAGAAGTCGTTGGGCTCGCCATTCCAAACCTTGGTGGTCCCGTTGATGACACCCCATCCTCTTTCGACTCCATATGAATGGTTGGAGAGACGCAGGCCGAAGTCAACACTGGCATCGGCCATCTCCGCTGTGTCGTTGACGTTGTCTTTCGCCAGAATTGTGGATGCACTGCTCATACCCTCCGCGGTGGCAACAATTCCGGCAGCCGCGATCGTTCCGGCCATCTCTGTGGCATGAGCCCGGAAGACCGTGTTGGTTCCTGTGTCGCTGAAAATCAGCCGGGCGACTCCGCCGTTGTTGAACTCGGCGTGATTGGTTCCAGGCACACTTCTCTCCCACAGGCCAACCAGCTGAGGGTTCACATTCAGAGGATAATCGACGGGTGCGTTCGTCTTGGCCTTCCAGGTGCCGATGGATCTTGCCGCGTTGTTATTCAGCGGACCCTCTACACCGAATTGACCATCACGATAGACGACGCGTAGTCCCGCACTGGAATAGAAATCCAGCATTTCCTTGGAAACCATCCGTTGAACGACTTCGGCTTCCTCGGCGTTTTTCTTCCGTGTTTCCGCCGCCCATGCTTTCACTTTTTCATCGCGGAGGGCGTTTTCCTCAATCTTCCGGCTCCGGTGCGGGTGCGCTCAGTAGAAATGGAGCAAAAACTTCGCGGTTTTGACGCCAGACTTCCTCCCGGGCCAGACGCTGCTCCTCAATCTCCTCGGGTGTCAATTCCCGGGGCGGTTGATACGGCGGCAGGTCAGGGATGGGCGGCCCGTCCTGGGCATGGAGATTGATGTTGAGCAACAGGATGACTGAAAGCGCGGTTGCTTTCACCATATTGGGTCCCCGCCCCGCAGCCGATGATCGAATCATGTTCATGGTGATATGGATTGTTCATTGGTTCTTAGTTCTCTTGACCGGGCTTGTACTCCTCTGATGCCATGTCCCTTTTCTTGAATTCATAAAGACCTCAAGCCAAGACCCCGTCAAGCCGATTGACTGAAATTCTTTTTCGCGGTGGTGCGTGAAGAGGGTCTTCATCTGTACCCCTGTGCGCGATTGGAAGTCGCGTTCACTTCCCTTCACCACTCCTTCCCCAAACCATGGTGTATACCTCGTCGGTGATGGGACCGATGATGGAGCTTACCAATGAGGCCGCGCGGCAGGATGATCGCTGGTTGTTCATCGCAAGCCTGGTTGTGCTCGGTTGTTTCGCCGTGGCGACGATGCGTTATTTCGTGCGTCAACACGAGCGGTTGATCGAGGAGAACAAGGAGGCGCGCACCGATTATCAGAGCAGCCTCCGCGGGATCGTCGCCGAGCAGTCGGCCGGCAACGCCAAGCTCATCATCTGTCTGGATAACAACACACAAGTGCTCGAGCAGTGCCGCGATGAACTGCGGCTCTGCCGGACGGAGAAAGGGAAACAATGAAATCAAAGATCAAATGGACGGCGGCCCTGGCGGCTGCAGTGATGGTGGTGGCGGGTTGCTCGACCCTGGACCGGGCCTACGACCAGGAGGTGACATGGGAGTCGCAACCGGTGGTGGTGACGAACATGATCCCGCAGTATGCCGAGGAAACGATTGTCGTCCGCGAGACGAACGCGCTCTCCGGCGAGGTCGTGAGTCACAAGGCAATCGTTCCCGTGGAAACGGGATTGCTGAGCGTCGTGGAAACGAACTACGTGGATGTGCCGGTCACGAATCTGGTGGCCAAGCCGGGCGCGGAATCGATCATCCAGGGAACGGCAACAATCGTGAACACGTTTGCGCCGGGTCTCGGTAGCTTGTTCGCGCTGGCTCTCGGCGGTCTCTATCACGGGTATCGTCAGGTCCGGAACAAGAAGGTGAACGAGGCACTCGTGCAAGGCGTGGAAACGGCGCGTGCGATTCTCGAAACGACTCCGCAAGGTCAGCAGGCCGACGCGCAGTTACTCAAGTGGCTCGTGGAGAATCAGAAGGCCGCCGGTGTCTTCACCGTGGTGTCCGATCTCGTCGATCAACACAGCGACAACCCCGCCGCGAAGATGACTGCTCAGGAGATCCTCGAGCGCATTCAGAAGACGCACGGGTACGCTTCAAAGACTTCGTATAGTTAAGTTGGGAAACGCGAGAGCCCGGTCGTGAAAGCGGCCGGGCTTTCTGCACTCTCCATGAAAACGATGCGGGGAAAATCTGTGACCCCAAAATCCTCCATTACACGCATTAGTGCGGGTGAGACGGATCGAGATCGAGATCCGTTGGTCCCTTTGTTGGTTTTTGTTCGTCACATTTCCAGATGTTCGGGGTGTTGCATCGAAGCGAGATAAAGTGAACGAAGGATTCAAAAACTCGAAAAACACCAATAAAAAAGGCCATGAGAGCGAACTCTCATGGCCGATTAATGGTTGCGGGGACCGGATTTGAACCGATGACCTTCAGGTTATGAGCCTGACGAGCTACCAGGCTGCTCCACCCCGCGATCAAGGGACGCACTTTTTAGGGCTTGGACGCATCACTGGCAAGTGAAATTTGAATGAATCTCAGCGGATGAAATTCGGGCCTTTTCGTCTTGCGAACATTTGTTCCTCGTTCAAGCTCACCGCATTATGAAAACCAAGATCCTCACCGTTGCCGCCGCCACCCTCGTCCTCTCCGGAATGCTGTTCGCCGCCGTCACTCTCCCGAAACAAAAATCACCGGAGGGAGCGACTGTCTACATCATTTCCCCCAAGGACGGCACCACCGTGGACCAAACCTTCACGGTCCTTTTTGGGTTGAAAGGAATGGGGATCGCTCCGGCCGGAGTGAACCTGCGGGACACCGGACATCATCATCTGATGGTAGACGTCAGCGACGCTGACAAACCTGATTTCAGCGCTCCGCTTCCCGCCACCGACACGATCTTGCACTTTGGGAAAGGCCAGACCGAAACCGAACTCACCCTGCCGGCCGGCAAACACACGCTCCAACTCGTGCTCGGTGACTACCTACATCTGCCCCACAATCCCGCGGTCGTTTCGAAGAAGATCACGATCACGGTGAAGTAACTGTCACGATCACGGTCACCAACGGCGCGCCGGGCTTCTCCAGATCATCCGGAACTGGCTCCTTGTCGCCGATGGTCAGAGCCTCCTGACACCGGCTGCCACCCTACCCTCGCTTTGAAACGAGTGCACCAGCCGTCTTTCTCGCCCATTGATCTGACTCAAGGATCTGCTCGAACGTCGGGTGCGCGACGTTATCGAGGGCCTGCATCGTTTTCTCAACGGTCTCGGTGATCTGCGTAAAGCCGATCTGCCGGTTGAAGAAGGCTTCCACGGCGACTTCATTCGCAGCGTTCAACACGGCCGGCAACAAGCCTCCGTCGGTGCCGGCCCAGCGTGCGAGTCTCAGTGCGGGAAACTTGTCGGCGTCGGGTTCTTCAAAAGAGAGGCTGCCATACTTCGGCAGACTGGTTTGCACGCGGTCGCTGCCGATGCGGTCGGGATAGGTGAGCGCGTATTGAATCGGCAGGCACATGTCCGGCGTGGACAACTGCGCGATGATGGAACCATCGACAAATTCGACCATCGAATGCACCACGCTCTGCGGATGCACAACGATATCCACGCGATCCATTTCAATGTCGAACAACCAACGGGCCTCGATCATTTCCAACCCCTTGTTGAAGAGTGTCGCTGAGTCGCAGGTGATCTTCCGGCCCATCTTCCACGAAGGATGTTTCAACGCCTGCTCGACTGTAATGCTGGCGAATTCCGACTTTGGTGTCTGACGAAACGGCCCACCCGATGCCGTGAGAATCATCCGGCGCACGGACTCCGGAGGCTTGCCGTCAAGACATTGAAAAATAGCCGAGTGCTCACTGTCGACGGCGAGGACTTTTACGCCATGTTTGCGCGCCTCGTTCATGACCGTTTCACCAGCCATCACAAGAATCTCCTTGGAGGCGACCGCGATGTCCTTGCCCGCACGAATGGCGGCCAGCGCGGGTTGCAACCCGGCGGTGCCGACGATTGCGATCAACACGATGTCCGCTTCCGGCATCGTCGCGAGCTGGAGCAATCCCGCGTCGCCCGAAAGCACTTCGACACCCTTGCCGACCTTGGCCGCAAGAGTATCGACTTTCGTCGCGTCGGTGATGCTGATCGCGGTCGGTTGGTAGCGCGCGGCCTGCTCGGCGAGCAGTTCAACATTGTTACCGGCGGCCAGGCCGATGAGCTGGACATGTTGCGGCAGGTCGTCGGCGACCTTGCACGTGCTGGTGCCGATCGATCCGGTGCTACCAAGTAAGACGACTTTCTTCATTTCAATTTTTGTAACCGCAGATGAATGCAGTTGGACTCGGATACCCATCCGAAACTGGACTGACACAATTCCTGCCAACACGCGCAAATCCGAAGGGTGCGCGCAGACAGTTTCTACTGTGATCGTTCGTTCGTGTTTTCTAGTTTAACGGGTGGCATTCAGCCACACGAGGAAAACGAACATAATCGGGGCGTTGAACAGAAGACTGTCCACCAGATCGAGTATGCCACCGATTCCGGGAAAATACGCGCCGCTGTCCTTCATGCCGGACTCGCGTTTAAACAGGCTTTCAATCAGATCGCCGACGACGGCGCCGACGCTTAGAACAAAACCGAGCACGATCGCATGAACAACCGTGATGCCGGCCAACTTGTCCTGCGCGAAATGAGCGAAGACCAGACTGATGCCGGTCGACACCACAATGGCACCGCAGAAGCCTTCCCAGGTCTTTCCCGGGCTGATCCTCGGGATCATCTTGTGCCGGCCGATGAGTGATCCAATCGCGTACGCCCCCATGTCACTGGATTTCGTCACCAGTATGAAATAGAGCAGCCACCACGCACCTTGAGTCGCGCTGTGAAAATATACCCCCATCAGGAACACCAGCAGCCAGGGAACGTAAACGAGCCCGAGCAGGGTCCCGCCGACCGCCGCCAGGCCGTTCTGCATGTCCGCCCAAAAAAGTCGGCGAACAAAGAGCCCGACGACGATGGGGCCGGAAAACGCGAGGCTGACGACAAGAGGCGAGGCGCCGGTGAAAAAGAAACCAGTCTCAGCCAGCCATGAGGCCGTGATGAACACGGAGCCGGTAATGATCGCATAAGCTCGAAAACACGGTTGCCCGCGTTTCTCCAACATGTCGCAAAACTCCATCAAACCGAACACGCTGATGACGTTGAGAACGATGAGCACCGCGAGATCCGCGATGATCTGGTTGCCGGAAAACAGCGCTCCCAGCACCACGGTCCACAGCAGCACTGTGCTGAACAGGCGTTTACCAAAAGTCTGAAGTCTGGTGGGCGCCGGTCGGGCTACCGCAGTATCAACGGGCATTAGCGATGGAAAGTAATGAGGGGCTGAGCGAAGGTCGAGTTTTTTGGGTACTGGCGAAACGTCAAAGACGAATGATCGCGCTTTCAAGAATGGATTGTTCTTCCGCCTCGCACAGTTGAATGGAAACAAGTCCGTCCCGGGCCGTGACCCGCGTGGGGGCAACGCCGGAATTGATGGCGTCGACCAGGTATTGAATCTCCCCCACGTAACCGTCATGGGACGCCGCCGCGATCATGCGCGACTCTCTGCCCTCCTCGAAGATTTTCACAATCTCGCCGGCATCACGCGCAACGTCATAATCGATGGTCGCGCGTTCAAAATTCGCCGTGTAGCTCATGTTGAATCCGAATCCGGGCGTCATCGCCCAGCTTCCCTCGGCGTGCACAATCGCACCGCAGTCGACCTCATACTGCGCGACGACATGATCGATCGCCCCGCTGAACTTCTGGTAACCGGTCGCAAAAACCGACTTTGGTTTTCCGAAGCAATGGTTCACAAAATCGACATCATGAACGTGAAGGTCCAGCAGCGCCCCGCCCGATTTCGATCCGTCATGAAAATGACTACGGCCCCATGCCGGAGGTTGGGCCACGCGGCGGAACCGGACGGCTAACGCTTTTCCGTATCGTTCGTCAGCGATGGATTCCTTCAGCAACTGCCATTCGGGCCAGAAGCGCAGGCACATCGCCGGCATCAGAAACGTCTTCGATTTTTCGGCGGCGTCCACGATTCGTTGCGCCTCCTCACCGGTGCGTGCGACAGGTTTCTCCAGCAGCACGTGCTTCCCGGCCTGCAGCGCGGCAATCGCGTGATCGGCATGCACCATCGTTGGTGAACAGACATCGATGATCTGCAGCCCTGGATCAGCGAGCATGTCTTCAAAGTCGCGATAATCCTTCACCCTCGACATATCGAGCTGAAGTTTCTCGTCGCTTCCCGTGCTGCGGAGCACCGAATCAAAATTCCCGTCGAGATGCCGTCCGCTGGGATTGCAGATCGCCGCGACGCGCACGCCAGCCACTTTCTCGTATGCCTTCAGATGCGTCGCGGCCATGAAGCCGAGACCGATAATGCCGACGTTGATCATTAGTCTGTTTTGGATGAAGTTCGAATTGAACAAACGATTCTCGGATCATTTCAAACGATTCACAAAATCAATGAACCCCTTCGCCTGACCTTCCAGACGACCCACGAGTTCTTCATCCGTGAATCCGCCGTCGTCATCGAGCAGACCGTTGATGCCGGGGAGAAACACGCGCTTCGGATAGATATGCGCGTTGCGATAGCTGAAGATCTGCTGCAGCTGCTCGACCGGACGAAGCGCGCCCCAACTCCCCGCCGCGAGCCCTATGAAGCACACGGGCTTGGTTTCGAAGCTTTCCGGAAACTTCAACATATCGATGAAGTATTTCAGTATACCGGGCATGCCGCCGTTGTATTCGGGCGTGACGATCACCAGCCCATCAGCCTGCAACACGCCGTCGGAAAACGGTTTGAACGCCGCCGGTTTTTCACCGTACGAACCGGGATCAAAAATACCCGGCGGCAGATTCGCCAGATCAATCAACGATGTGACGGTGTTCTGTTTTTTGTAGAGAGCTTCAACCTGCGCGACGACTTTTCGCGTGTTGCTGCCGGGCCGGTTCGTTCCAGAGATAATCGCAATCATGTGTGAGTTCCAGATGGTTTGTCTGACCGGAGTGTCTCTCTGTTTTTCTCCTCGAACAATTCATTAAACTCCCCGCCGTCCAACCAGACGCCTTCGCAGTCGGGGCAGCTATCGACCGTAACCTGCTTCTTCAGCGCGCTGCTGATCCGCAGCAGATCCTTGGAACAGCGCGGGCATTTCCCCCGACGGGAATTAGCGTTCTGACGATCACTGCCCCGTCGCAGTGTTTTCACATCCGCCGGATTTGCCTCGAGCAATTTCGGAAGTTCGCTCCGGTCCAGCCACAACCCACCGCATTCATGGCAGTGATCCACTTCGATTTCACCGACCCGGTTTGTGGTCAGCCTTTGGTCGTCGCACTTCGGACAGTTCATGACCGGACGGTAGCAACGACACGGCCTGCCGCACAATCCAGGAATCGGGAAAGGCTTCAAAAAACCCGGACGGGAGAGCCGACCGGATGGCGGGCGGCCCATCCCGGAGAAAGTCCCTCATCCGCACCGAGGCAACCGGGAGAGCTGCGGGGGGTGATTTGTAATTGTGCCGCCTGAACTGGAATCATTGATCAGCGAATGCCAGTTAATTATGCAAAGTCTGGTGAAGAATCACTTCTCTATATTCAGTTATCTCTGCGCGCTCCTGTCCAAAGGAACGGTTCCACTCAATACCCAAGCGTCAACTTGAAACGAAGAATTCTGCCGCACGGCACCGAGTCGATCATTGCTTCATTGCGCCAGCCCTGGCAGCTGAGTTCGTTGGAAACAGTGGTTTTGCGCCCGCGCACAGCGGTCGCCACCACGTCGCTCAGATCGAAGTCGCCCCGGACACATTCGGGATTCTGGCAACCAATGCGGAACACCGCGCGAGCATTGTCGAGGTTCACCGTATATTTGATCTGACCGTTTCGGGCCGGCCGTTCCAGATCGTGGTAACCGAGGTCGACCGTCATCGACTTCACCGCCGGATATTTTTTCACCAGCATGGGGGACGACTCCACCCGCAAACTCTCCTGCTTCAAATACTCGATCCGTGGACTTGTTTTGAGAATTTTTGTCATAATTAAAACTATTGTAGTTGGTCTTCACCATGGCCCGGGAACGTCTCCGCGACACGCCCGCCAAGGCACTTCGCCGACTTGTCCGGCCAGCGGGCCCTATCCACATTCTCCCAACCCGGGAAATGAATGCACCGCTCGATAATCTTGCAGGGGTGTTGAGCAAGCAAGGCATGTTCGTATCCAGTCCAACATGCCTTGAAGGAGACAGCGATCTAGCAGACATCTTCTTTTGGCCTGTTTTTGGCTGGATAGCAAACAGAATCGGAAACTATCTGCCAACACATCCGCGCGAATCAACCTTCTCCCTTGGTCTGAAAAACTCTGGCACACCGTCCAGTCGTTCGCACCCGGCGTCGGCGAAAGAGCCTTGATCGAATGCGCGCTTGAGAGTCGGCAGCGCCTCGGTCCATGATTAGCTACCATGAGCAACCCCGCGTGTCCAAGTGTACGATGATCGAAATTCTGAACCACCCGGACCGCCGGGAATGCGTCACTTGCGGCCACGAATGGGAGCCCGAATCCGAGCAGGCTCGCATCGTGAAGGACGCCCATGGCAACGTACTCGCCGACGGGGATTCGATCACTCTGATCAAGGATCTGCCGTTGAAGGGATCCTCCCAGGTTCTCAAAGGCGGCACCAAGGCCAAGGGAATCCGTCTCGTCCATGGCGATCACGAAATCTCCTGCAAGATTAATGGAAGCGCCATCGGCCTCAAGGCGTGCTTCGTGAAGAAGGCCTGACGCTCGCACAAATTTAATATCTTGCGGCGCTCCGTGGCAGTGCCTCGAGTGTGCCGAGGGACCAAGTCCTGACAAGTCCGGCAGGTTTCAAAGCAGCACACAACAACTGCGGATCAACCGGACTGCGCTACGATTTCACGGCTTTCACCAAATCGCCGATAAACTTCTCCACGTGCGAAACCAGGTCATCGCTTTTGCCATGCTCGGCGATTTGATTGACGATCGCGCTGCCGACGACAACGGCTTCGGCGGTCTTCGCAACGGCCCGCGCCTGTTCCGGATTTGAGATCCCAAACCCGACGGCGATTGGCAGATCGGTGTGCGCGTGAATTTTTCCGGTCATGTCTGCGATGGTGTCCGACACCTTGGTCTGCATACCCGTCACGCCTTCGCGGGAAACATAGTATATGAACCCGCGGGCGCGTTTCGCAATCGTCTCGATCCTTTCCTCCGGTGTCGTCGGAGCAATCAGGTAGATGTTGCACAGCCCGGCGTCGGCCATGAGTTGTTCGTAGTTCTCCGATTCCTCGGGTGGCAGGTCGAGCACGAGCAATCCGTCGATCCCGGCTTCCTTCGCATCGGCGATGAACCGGGCAAGGCCGCGTCTGTGAATCAGGTTGAAGTAGACGAACAGAACGACTGGAATCTGCGAATCCTTGCGAATGGCCTTCACAGTGTCGAGCACCCCGCCGGGCGTCGTGCCTGCTTCGAGCCCGCGCTGGGCGGCGAGCTGATTCACCACGCCGTCCGCGAGCGGATCACTGAACGGGATGCCTAGCTCAAGCACGTCGACGTTGGCGCGATCAAACGCGAGCGCGAGCTGGCGGGTGGCTTCGAGGTCGGGATCACCGGCACCGATGTAGGCGACAAACCCTTTTTGATTTTCCTGCTTCAACTTCGCGAAGCGTTCAACAATTCGATTCATAAATATTTAACCACAGATGGACTCGGATGAACACAGATTCGGAGAGGGTTTCTACGCGAATTTGCTCCAACTGCCACAAATAAGGCAGAGAGCGACTCGTCCTGCCATGAAATGAGGATTCGCGAGAATTCGAGTAAACAACGATCCGTGTTCATCGGTGTCCAGCTGTGGTTTCTTTGGTCTTAGAAAAATGGATTGTGCTGTTTCTCCTGGCCGACGGTGGTGAACGGGCCGTGGCCCGCGCAGATCAACGTGTCGTCCGGCAGCGTCAGGATCGCTTCCTTGGCCGTGCGTTTGGCTTCTTCCGGGGACAGTTTTCCTTTGCCCATCGAACCGGCAAAAATCGCGTCGCCGACGATGGCAACTTTCGGCGCGCCACCAGGCCAGCCGTCGATGACATAGGTGACGCCGTCCGCAGCGTGGCCCGTTGTTTGGAAATTGGTAACCCGCAGGCTGCCGATGGAAATCACTTCACCGCGCTTGTTCCTCGATCCCTCAGGAGTTCCCTTCATGTCGGATCGCATGACCAAATTCGGAAACCGTTCGCGCACCCGGTTCATGTCCGCCACGTGATCGATGTGCGAATGCGTGACAAAAAAATGGGTAGGATTGAGCTGTTCCTCGTCGATGATCTTGAACAGGCCGTCGGCTTTCCAACCGGTGTCGAAGATCGCCGCTTCCTTTGTTTTTGTGTCCCAGACCAGATAGGCATTCACAGCGAATCCTTCCTCGGAAACGACCTGCCGAAGACCGGGCCAGCGCGACAGATTCGGAGGGATCGGCTCCCATTTGTTCGCAATGCCCCTGAGCTTGGCCGCGTCCATGGAGAGCAATTCGGCCAGCGCGTCATAGTTGACCGGCTTCGATGATTCGCCGGTTTCCTGAAACGCATCCAGTTCGTCCAACGACAGCCCGGCGGCCTTCGCGACAGATTCCTGCGCGATGTCCTGATGGAAACATTCTTTGGCGATAACATCGCCGATATGGTCTTCCGTTGGCATGGGACGGGGAGACTAAAGATGGAACCGCGCGTGATCAACTCAGATAAAGCGGCGGAAATCATCTTCGTGTTGCCTCATTGAAGAGGACACCGAAGCGGGATCTCGGGAAAGAGCGGATGGGTTCCATTGCCTCATAATAGCGGACACCGTGGCGAATGCCCGCCACGATGAGCAAAGAAACCCTGGACGAATACATCCCGAGAGT
>JBDNGP010000268.1:0-12354 GCA_041689265.1 Verrucomicrobiota bacterium | reverse complement strand
GTGGTTGGTTCAACCACGCGAGAGCGTGGTGGTGACAAAACCAAAAAAACCAACCAACACCAGCAACCACGAAATACTCAAAGCCGCCTTTTTGCAAGGCGGAGAACGGGAAGCCACCGAATTGTTCAACGATCTGATCCGCAGCGCGGTGCGGGAGGCCTTCTGGGAGATGATGGCCCGGGAGGTCGAAGTGCTGTGCGGAGCCAGCAAACACACCTCCTGGTTGAACACCGCAAGATCGCCTTCGCGACCCGTTCACACATTGCGAAGCCATTCGGCGGGATCTGCGGAACAAAACTATCCAAGCCGAAGAAGGACGGGCTTTTCTATGATCCGTTTTCGATTTTCGGAGAGAGGTTTGAGGGCACCAACTGCGGTTGAGAAGGACCGGGCCAATGGACTGTCCGGAGCAAAAGAGGTGTTTAGAACAGTTCTCAAAAAAAGAATGCCGAACACTCCGATCGCGATGTCCTGAACTCTTTTCACGCTCGGGGGCACTGACCCGTTTGAGACTGTCGACGCGCACGCAGGTTTGTTCGGAGAACTCACCCCACCCGCTTACGTCACCACAAATGGTGGGGCGAGCTCTCCGAGCGAGACTCGAGGTCTTGCGGGCAGAGACGCTTCACAACGCGTTCCCAGTGTCGGGACCGTCTCCGCAGTGTCGCCGAATAAAACTGACGTCAGGAATCAGGCGCAAGCGAACGACGCGTCACAAGTAAGTGGTAAGCCCATGGGAATCGGCAGAGACAGGCTGGAAGCCTGTCCTACAATCGGAGCGCGGGACGTCCCGGCCCGCAGCACGCTACGCACAATCCAAGTGGGTTAAGTTCGTCCGGACGCTTCGTATTGCGCGCAAGCAACTCGGGGCTTTCTGCGCCCCCGGAGGTGGCGCGGTCCGGAGGAAGGACGATTACTGGAGGTTGCCCCGACGTTGGGCTGGCTGGTAGCTGGCGGGGCCGCAACGAGACAGGCTGGAAGCCTGTCCTACGAATTACTCGTAGCGCAGGGCGTCGATGGGATCGAGGTTCGCAGCCTTCAACGCCGGGAAGAAACCGAACACCACACCAATCAGGGCGCTGACACTGAATGCCATGATCACCGATGATTCTGAAATGAGCGTCGGGAACCCAGCGACTTTCGTCAGCAACGGAGCGAGCCAGTAACCGGTTGCTATCCCGAGCGCACCGCCAAACGCGCTGAGCAGGACGGCTTCGGTCAGAAACTGCCGCAACACATCGCGGCCGCGAGCACCAACGGCCAGCCGGATGCCGATCTCCCGGGTGCGTTCGGTCACGCTGACGAGCATGATGTTCATGATTCCGATTCCGCCCACCACCAGTGAGATGCCCGCGAACGCATTGATGATGACGGTCATGATCTCGTTGGTTCGATTGGCAAAATCGCCAAACTCCTGTTGCGTGCGCATGGCAAAGTCAGGGTCGGCCCCCTCGGCGATCCGATGCCGCTGCATGAGCAGCTGCGTGATGTTCGTCTGCACATCCGCCATGACGTCCGCGCTTTGCGCCTGAATGTTGAATGACCGGAACATCGTATCGCCGGAAAGCCGCTTCATGGCGCTGGTGTAGGGCACCAGAATCACGTCGTCCTGATCCTGTCCAAACGAATTGGCGCCCTTGGGGGAAAGCAGGCCAACGATCGAGAACGGCGCATTGTTGACGCGAATAACCTGCCCCACG
The DNA here is from genome assembly GCA_041689265.1 of Verrucomicrobiota bacterium. GTDB lineage: Bacteria > Verrucomicrobiota > Verrucomicrobiia > Limisphaerales > RI-55 > JBDNGP01. The sequence goes on along the minus strand of JBDNGP010000268.1, from coordinate 10,654 downwards.
GGATCGGTGCCCTCACCAAACAGCAGATCTGAAGTGGTCTTGCCGATGACGCAAACCTTGGCGGCGTTGCGCACATCCGCTTCTGTGAAGTTGTCCCCGGTTTGAAAATTCCAGGAGCGTATGCCGGCGTACTCCGCGCTGACGCCGTAATAGCCGACGCTCGTGTTCTGATTTCCGGCCACCAGCCGCGCGTTGCCACGCACCTCGGGACTGACCGCCTCCACGCCTTCCACCTCCTGGCGAAGGGCCAGATAATCCCCCATTGTCAGGTTGGGGGAGGAACCAAATCCACTACGCGTCCCGCCACGGCTGCCGCCGCCAGAAAAAAGAATGATCAGATTCTGGCCCATGCTCGCAATCTGCTTTTCCACCGCAGCCCGGGCACCGGTGCCCATGCTGTCGCCCACAATCACGGCGGAGATGCCGACGATGATGCCAAGCATGGTCAGCAATGAGCGCATGACATTTCGGCGCATGGCCCGAAGCGCTATTTTTAATACGGAAAACATAGTGTGGATCAGTCCAGTTGTACAGCTTTCTGCTCGGCCTCAAGTTTCAAAATTTCTTCGGGGGCGCTCAGGCGTCGCTTCACCAGATCATCGCTGCGGATGAGCCCGTCACGCATGACGATGGTTCGCTTGGCATAACTGGCAATATCCAGTTCGTGGGTCACCATTACGATGGTAATCCCCTTCTCGTTGAGCGACTGAAACACACCCATCACCTCGATGCTGGTCCGGGAATCCAGGTTGCCAGTGGGTTCATCGGCGAGGAGGACCTTGGGCTGGTTGACCAGTGCGCGGGCAATCGCGACGCGCTGTTGCTGACCGCCGGAAAGCTGGTTGGGATGATGGTCATGGCGCTCACCGAGGCCGACCAGTTCCAACGCTTCCATGGCACGCTTGTATTGAACGCGCGCAGGAATTGAGGGACGGGCGTAGAGCATCGGCAGCTCGACATTCTCCACCGCCGTGGTGCGGGAAAGCAGATTGAACCCCTGGAAAACGAACCCGAGCTTTTGATTCCGCAGGTCGGCGAGTTGATCGCGGTTGAGCTTGCTGATGTCCACACCGTCGAGCAGGTAGCGTCCGCCAGTTGGCCGGTCGAGGCAGCCGATGGTATTCATCATTGTCGATTTCCCTGAACCGCTCGAACCCATGATCGCGACAAATTCACCCGGTAGAATATCGACGGTGACACCTCGGACCGCGTGAACTTCCATCGCCCCATTGCGGTAGGTCTTGCGGAAGTCTTCCAGTTTGATGACCGGTTCCATGATGTGTTGCTAGGAATGCGCGGCTTACCGGCGCGAACGGTTGCTGAACGGGTTCAATGGATTGCTGGTTTGGGCAACCGGAGCTGTGGAGGTGCCGATCGCGAGAACATCGCCGGGCTTCAAACCCTCAAGAACCTCGGTGATGGAGCCGTCGGTAATCCCAAGTTTAAGGGTGACCGGCGTCAGAACCACGCTTCCATCCTTCAGACCTGAGGTCGCGTCTTCGATCACATAGACGGTGCCCGACTTTGGAGCCTCGGGCTGTGCCTGGCGACGACTCCCGCCACCGCCACCGCCACCGCCCTGACCACTACCCTGTGCCATGCGGGCGCGGAATTCGGCCATCAGCTTTTGATATTTCTCCTTCTGCTCAGTTGTCAGCGAGGCTTCATACGCGGTGCGTTCCTCATCGGTCGGCCGCCGCATCTGGCCACCCTTCAACCATGGTTGAACCGGCAGTCCGGCGAACGGTCCGCTGGTGGCGAGTTCCACCGCAGGTTTCCCGGTGGCGGCTCCGGTGGACGCGGAGGGATCGGCTTTGATGTTCGCGCCTTCGGGTAGTTTAAAGCGCAAGGCACCGTTGGGTACCAACACAACGCCGCGTCGTTCCGCCGTGATGAATTTGGCGTTCGCCGTCATGCCGGGACGCAGTTTCAAGTCCTTGTTGTCCACCGCCACGATCGTTGTATAGCTGATGACGTTCTGGTTGGTGGTCGGCTCGAAACGCACCTGCTGAACGACGCCGGCAAACGGGCGCTCGGGAAATGCGTCCACCAGAAACGTCACTTTCTGCCCCTCTTTCACTCCGCCGACATCCGCTTCCGAAACGGCGGCCTCGATCTGCATGTGGGCGAGATCGTTCGCCATGATGAACAAAGTCGGCGCGTTCATGCTGGCCGCCACCGTCTGTCCGGCCTCCACTTTCCGTGAAATGATGACGCCGTCCATGGTCGCGTAAATGGTTGTGCGGCTCAGGTCGACCCGGGCCCGCTCAACGTTTGAAACGCGCGTCTTCACGTTGGCATCGGCCTGCAGGAGTCCGATGCGTGCCGAGTCATATTCGGACTTTGAAATCAGGCTGTTGGCAAAAAGTTCCTGGGCACGGTCGGCGTTGAGTTTAGCCAGTTCGCGGGCCGCCTCGGCGTTGGCCAGTTCCGCCTCGGTTTGGCCAAGCGCACGTTCGTAGGTGGCCGGATCGATCTGGGCCAGGATATCTCCCGATTTCACCGTCGAATTGAAATCCGCCTTGATATCCGTGATCGTTCCGGAGATCTGGCTGCCGACCTCGACCATCCGCACCGGCGTCAGGGAGCCGTTGGCGATCACCGTCTGCATAACGTCGCCACTGGCAATCGTTGCTGTACGGTAATGCACCGCCGCAGTTTCCGGATGTCGGAAATAACGATAGCCGTAATATCCGCCGACCCCGAGAACGGCGACGATAACGAGCCACTTAACCATGGAAAACCCAGATGTATTGCGCATGTCAGATTCAGTTTTAGGTCGGCTTGTCGCTTTGCTGACAAGCGCCGATGTTGGAGGAGACGCGGATCTGGAAAAGAAGTTACATGACTCCTTTTCACAAGAATAAACGGTGAAGGCCCGGTGGCTGTTGGCCCGGCCAAAGTGCCGGGATGCGCCCCTCCGGCAGAGTGCAACGGCGACGGAGCTTGCGCGCGGACGGGAGGCCCCGGTTGTTTCAGTGCGCTTCGGGCGGACGAAAGCGGTGTCGCCGCTGCGCTCTGCCACCGCACTCCATGTTACTGTCGCGCATCGGCGTTTCCGTCGGTCGGTCCGCTGCCTTCCTGCTCCTCGGTTCCGAACGGACCCGAAACACACTGTCTCCAGAATTCGCCCGCCTGATCGGGGGCAGTGCCACGACGCGCACGGCACGACACACAAAACAAGTTTGTGATTGCATGCTCGGGCGAAGCCTCTAGTTAATTTCCGACCGGTTGACGCTTGTGCGATGGCCGGATCATTTGATCGAAGACTAAATAGTGAAACCTACCGACCTCCGAGGCATCCTGCACTACATCCCGCGTTTTCGGGATCGCACGTTTGTCATCGCCATTGATGGAGCCATCGTCGCCGACGACAACTTCGCCAACATCCTGCTGGACGTTGCGGTGCTGCGTTCGCTGAACATCAACGTAGTGATCGTTCACGGCGCCTCCGCCCAGATCGAGGAACTCGCCCGTCAGGAGAACGTGACCCCCAGCAATCTGGACGGAGCCGGGATCACCGACTCAGCCACGTTGAAGCTGGCGATCAACGTTTCCAACCAGCTGACGCACCGGCTGCTCGAAGGGCTGGCCTCCGGTGATCTGCGGGCGGTGGCGACGAACGGGATCATCGCCTACCCGATGGGCATCATCCAGGGCAGCGACCAGCAGTTCACGGGCAAGGTCGAAAAAGTCGACATCCGCCTCTTTGAAGGTCTGCTCAAACAAGGAATCATTCCGGTCGTGCCGCCGCTGGGATTTGATCGTAACGGACAGACTTACCGGGTCAATTCGGACGGAATCGCCGTGGCGCTGGCGACTGCGCTGGATACCGCGAAGATTATTTTTGTCACCACTTACGACGGCATCGTGATCAACGGAACCATCGTGAGGCAGATCCTCGCGGCCGAGTTGGAGGCGGTTTTAAAGAAGAGCAAGAGCAGTCTGCCGAACACTCAGCGATCCAAGGCTGTCCACGCCGTTCAAGCCTGCCAGTCCGGCGTTTCCCGCGTGCATCTGATCAACGGCATGGTGGATGAAGGGCTGCTGAACGAAGTGTTTTCCAACGAAGGCATCGGCACGTTGATTCATGCGAACGAATACGCCCAGATCCGGCAGGCAAAAAAGAAGGACGTCCGCAACATCATGAAGCTCACGCGGAATTCCGTGCGCAGCAGCGAGCTTATGAAACGAACCCGCACCGAGGTCGAAAGCGGTCTCAATGACTACTACATTTACGAGATCGACCGGAACGTGGTCGGCTGCGTGGCGCTGCATCAATACCCTGACAGCGGAAAGGGCGAACTGGCGTTTCTCTTCGTGAGTCCGTCGCACGAGGATCAGGGGCTCGGCCGGAAGATGATCGAGTTCGTCGAAGCCAAGGCCAAAGCTTCGGGGCTGACCGAACTGCTCGCGCTCAGCACCCAGGCGTTCTCCTATTTTCAGACGAAGGCCGGATTCAGCGAAGGCACTCCCAACGATCTGCCGCCGCAACGACGCGAAAAGTACGACCAAAGCAAACGCAAATCCAAGGTACTGATCAAGAAACTGCAATGAGCCGCGGTTTGAATTCCACCGCCCGCACGCCGAAGACATCGGCAAGCCGAGACACGTTGCCGCGAAGTTTTTTCGACGCCGTCCACCGCACAAACTCCACGTTTCAACCGCACGTTCTGTGGATCCGCGTTGGAGAGCAACGGGTGATTCATTGTCGGAGATTGGCCACCTCGACCAGCGAAGCCCGCACGCGTCGCAATCCAGTTTATGCTCCTGTTCGCGCGCCGTACATTGCTTCCACTTCTCGCTACGGAATTGGTCAGCAGGAGAATTCCAACAAGACACCGCTCGGACTGCATCGCATCGCCGAGAAGATCGGTGCCGAGGCCGAACCTGGAACGATCTTCAAAGGACGCCGCCCGGTCGGCAACACCCGCGACGGTCAGCCCAATGCCCGGATCACCGATCGGATTCTCTGGCTCGACGGGCTTGAACCCGGCAGGAACCGGGGCGGCAATGTCGATTCGTATCGCCGCTACATTTACATCCACGGGACCGGCGATGAATCAACGCTCGGCCAACCGGATACGTGTGGTTGCACCCATCTGGCGGCCACGGACTTGATTCCGCTCTTCGACATTCTGCCCGTCGACACGCTGGTCTGGATTTCCCGTCGTTGAAAACCACCAAGGTGGAGTGAGCCCTCCGGGCGAACTTTTGCGCGTGTCGTTGAGTGCGAGGTCCGTGAGACATCGGAGCGTTCCTGGATGCGCCGAAGGCTGGCTCGGAGAGTTCGCCCCACCTGCGGGAAAGCCTCACCGCGCCGGGCTAAAAAACGTTGCTCACAGAGTCGATGATGCGGATACTTTCCTCATGGAAACCAGTGGCGGACGACGGAGATGCAAAGTAACTCACATTCAAATCCCGCCCCTCACCGTCCCTCCACTCACATCGCTAAAATTTCGAGAGTAGATCATGAAAGCAACCATCCCTAACATTGGCCCAGGCGCTGTCCCTGGCTGGAAGCTGTTGTTCGTAGTGGCCCAGCTCTGTCTTGCTGCCTCGTCGCTTTGGATGCTGCTCACGAGAACAGCTGAGCCGCCTGGTTGGTTGGGGATGGTATGGATTGCTTCATTGTTCTTCCTGCTGTTGATCAGCCCATTCTTCATGCGGTATTTCCCTGGCATCGCGCTTACGGGATGGGGATTGGCTGTCTTGATTCTGATCTATGTTCTTGTGGCGGACCAATGGGGCGGTTGAGAGGGCACCCGATCAGGTCGCGCCAAATAGCGTTGCCTGCGATGGAAGGCTGAATCAAATGAAGAACGCCGTCCTCCTTGTGAAGCCCCCCTTGTCCGCCTTCTCAGGGGAACTTCACGTTCAGGTTTGCCGGACATTTGCCGCGGCAAGGTAGGCCAGGCTTCCAGCCTGTCACGTTGCGGAACCGCCAGCACAGTGTCGCCGAATGAAGCTGACGTGAACAATCAGGCGCAAGCGAAGGACACGTGGCCAGAGCCGGTGTCGCGCGATTGGATTCGCGCCGAGACAGGCTGGAATCCTGTCCTACGATCGGAGCGCGGGACGTCCCGGCCCGCAGCAGGCCCCGGGTGGTTCGTAGGGAAACTATTGACTCATGTGCGTCGACGAACACGAAAGCGTGTCGCGGCTTTCTGCGCCCCCGGAGGTGGCGTGGTCCGGAATCTCGCTGTTCCCTTTTTGGAACGACCCCCAACATGAACGGCGATCAGCGTGAATCAGCGGTTTGCTCCGGCGCGGGCTCCGCCTGAGAACGCCTGAGAACGTTGCGGCCGAACAGGTTTGATGTTATTCACGAAAAACCCTGTAACCAAACCGTCACATTTCGTGTATCAATACCCGTGCTTACAACCATGAAACGCTCTACCCGATTCCTCGCGCTGGGACTGGCGCTCACCGCGGGCGTCAGCCAGATGCCCTCCGCTGCGAACGCCGCCGACCCGCTCACTTACGAAACCATTTTTGCGCCGGACAAACTGGTCGAGGTGAGCATCACCATCGACGGGAAGGACTGGGATGCGTTGCGCGCCGAGACCCGCTCGATGGCCGACGCCATGGCGAAGGACCGGCACCCGGATTCGGCGGAAAGCCCTTACGATTATTACAAGGCGGACGTCGTGATCGACGGAGTTGAAATCAAAAATGTCGGTTTGCGAAAGAAAGGGTTCATCGGTTCCCTTGATCGGGAGCGTCCGTCGCTGAAGGTCCATTTCGGCAAGTTTGAAAAAGGCCGGGAGGTCGCCGGGCTGGAGAAGCTCACGTTGAACAACAACAAGCAGGACCCGTCCGCGATGAACCAGGTGCTCGCCTACAAAACGTTTCGCGACGCGGGTCTGGTCGCGCCCCGGGCGAACCACGCACACGTCACCGTCAACGGGAAAGATCTCGACATTTATTCAAACGTGGAATCCGTGGATGACGAGTTTGTGAAACGGCATTTCAAGGGCAAGCCGGGCACGCTTTACGAAGGGACGGTCACGGACTTCGTCGAAGGCTGGCAGGACAAGTTCGAAACCAAACTCGGGAAGAAAGGTGACTACTCGGATATCGAGGCGGTGATAAAAGCGGCGGCGGCGGATGACGAAAACCTGATCGCGGAACTCGGGAAGGTCATTGATCTGGAGCAATTTTACCGGTTCTGGGCGGTCGAGGTTTTGGTTCAGCATTGGGACGGTTACACGGGTGACCGGAACAACTATTTTGTCCATCGCCCCAAGAACTCCGCGCAGTTCACTTTCATCCCATGGGGGGCGGACTCCATCGGCGCCAAGCATCCGTTCTGGCAGTTCACTCCGCCAAAGTCCGTCTATGCGGCGTCCGTGCTGTCCCGTCGGCTTTACGACCACCCGGAAAGCCGCAAGCAATACCGGCAAACCCTGCGGGAAATTCTGGAGACGGTCTGGAACACCAAGGAAAAGCTCGGTGAAATTGATCGCATCGAAAAATTGATCGGCGAACATATGGCCGGGAAACGGGGATTCGAGTCCGCCGTGGGCCGGTTGAAGGAGTTTGTCGCAGGGCGTCACGAGGCGATCATGGCCGAACTGAATGCTGAGGCACCGGACTGGAAATGGCCGTTGGGCGCCCCAGCCTATATAAAAACGACCGGCACGATTTCGGGAAATTTCAGCACGAAATGGGGAACACTCTTGGGCAGCCCCTTCGCCGTAACAAACGTTGTCGTTGATATGAACGTCGGCGGCAAGACGCTCGAATTTAAGTTGATCGGAGCATCGGCCGGAAAAAGCCAGCAGGCGGAAAACAAGGGGGACCCCTCCATCAGAATCGCGGGACGCTCGGAAGGCGGCCGGAAGATGACGATGATCAATTTTGGAATCCAGCCGCAAGCGTTCAAAACCGGGGAAATTGACATCGACATGACGCAGGTCTTCGGCATGGCCATGGAGATCGACCCGACCAACGGCGGCTTCAAGTTTCTCGGTCTTTTACAAGGCACCATCAATCTGGACGAAGCATCGACAGAAAAAGGTGAGCCGGTTTCCGGTTCCTTCGAGGTCGACCTGCTGACGTTCAGCGGGACGGAATAGGATGGAGGCGTAAACCTTGTCAGTTGAAAGCCGTGAACCCGCTTCGCGCCCGGTCGTCGCTGAAATGGATTGTGAAGCGTGACCCGTTGCGTTTCTCTGTGCGCCGCCCGTGCCACTAATCGAGTCGCAATACAAGTCGCCGTGGTGGCTGCCCGGCGGCCACGCCCAAACGCTGTTCCCGCGTTTGTTTCGCAGGGTTCCGTCAGTGTCGTATCAACGTGAACGCATCACCACCCCCGACGACGATTTCCTCGACTTAGACTGGTCACGAATCGGCGGCAACCGTCTCGCGATCCTACTGCACGGTCTCGAAGGCTGCTCACGCAGTCATTATATCTTGGGCCTCGTTCACGCGCTCACCAATACGGGCTGGGACACACTCTCTCTAAACTTTCGCGGCTGCGGTGGCGAGATGAACCGGCAGGCGCGGTTCTATCACAGCGGTGAAACCACCGACATTCACACCGTCGTTGAGCACGCCGCCAAGCAATTTGGCGTGGACGAAATCGCGCTCGTCGGCATCAGTCTCGGTGGAAATGCAGCGATGAAATATCTGGGCGAACAGGGATCCCATCTTAACCTGCGCGTGCGCAAAGCAGTGGCCATTTCGATTCCGTGCGATTTGGCGTCCAGTTCGAGGAAACTGGCCGCCGTTTCGAACCGCGTTTACATGAAGTATTTCCTCTCCACGTTGACAAAAAAGGCGCGCGCGAAAGCCGAACGGTTTCCCGGCCTGTTCGAAACGGACAGACTGGAATCCATGACGTCTTTCGCGGAATTCGACGAACAGATCACCGCGCCACTACACGGTTTCGATAGTGCTGAGGACTACTGGACCAAAAGCAGTTCACGCCCGTTCATCCCGAAGATCACCATCCCGACGCTGATGCTCGCCGCCCGCAACGATCCGTTTCTGACTCCGGAATGTTTTCCCGAAAAAGAGGCGAGGGAGAGCAACCTCTTCCACCTCGAATCGCCGCAGAACGGTGGGCATGCAGGATTTTTTCCGCCGACAGGAAAACGGCTGTATTGGAGTGAGTCACAAACGGTCAAGTTTCTTGACGAGACCAACCTCTGATCAAGGGATCACCGGCTGCGTCCACGCGCTCTCCACTTCGTCGGTCACGTACGGATTGAATTTCAATTTCGACGACGTGACCTTCGCTCTCACGTATATTTCGTTTCCTTTGAAACTGTAATTCGCCTGCGGGCCACTGACCTCTTTTAATATTTCGCCAACATCACTGCTATAACGGTGGCTCAGTCTCAACTCCACCCCGTCGGATGTAGTCAGCGGCGTGCTTACTCGATCAAAACCCTTGCGAGTCCCGATGAATTGTATCGTGTAGGTGACTCCCGGTTCGGCGCGAACAGTCACGGAAAGCGAGTCTTGGGCAGCGCCAATATCCTCAAGTATGACGCCGCTCGAGGCGTAAAAATCGCCAGCCTCCATCGCACTAATCAGATATTCCGGAGTAAGAAACCGTGACCTGACCATGATCCATCCACGACCCGAATTGCTTTTACCCTCCGCAAACGTGTGGTATTCGTGCGAGTCATCCACTGCGAGGCCAAACATCGGCTCCATTCCCAGAATGGCCAGGCGCCACGTCAAAATAATATCCCACATCCGCTCGGTGCCGGGATGAAATGGGTCGCCCTCGTTTCTCACCGCCGGATGACCGTTATAGACTTCAAAGAAACGTTCACCAGAAACTCGCATCAACTCCTCGGTGGTAATGCCCCAGCCGAAATTTGGATGATTCAAATGCAGCAGCATCGCCTGGCCGGTCCGTTCCCGCTGGGCAATCGCCGCATCCATGTTGTTCTGCATGACATGAAAAACACTGTCGCCGCCCTGCGGTTCAATGATATCTCGACCGTTGGTAAGGTTCATGTGAACTGGAAAGGATAGATATTGATCCGTGACCTCCAATCCCGGGATCAACAAAAACTCTCCGGGGCGCTCAAACAACGATCGGAACTCACTGAGAGGTTTCAATCGAACTTCGCGTTTTCCGTTCGTCGTCCGAAATTCAACCCAGTTGGTTCCGAACTCTTCGACATATTTTTCCACTGCTAGCGCGCCTCCGGCGTTGTTCGTGGCATCAATCCAGCGCTGCCCCTCCTGAAAGACGTTGTGATCGGACAGCGCGAGGAACTGGTATCCGCTTTCCTCGTACCATCGAATGATCTGCTCCGGATAGTCGTTTCCATCGCTCCACAATGAATGCGTATGAAGGTTCCCTTTCCACCAACGCGGTGCGGGCTCATCCGCCGCGCGCAACGCAGCAGGCAAAAGCGAAACCAAAAGGACCAGTGCGGTGAACCTGATCGCACGAAACAAAGGAAGCTGGGTCGAATAATTCATAAGGAGCGGATGAAGATTGCCTTGATCGGCCCGGCAAATCAAACACCAAAACTTGACGCACATATTAATGCGGCCCTTAAATACATTCGAAAGTTAACCGGTGGCGTAGGAGATGTGTCGGCCAAAAAAATAGCGCATCACTCTCCCGGGCTGCTTCTGGATGCTGTGCATGAAGGAGGCGATGTTCGCTTTTAACTCCGCC
>JBDNGP010000267.1:0-2842 GCA_041689265.1 Verrucomicrobiota bacterium | reverse complement strand
GGAGGGACAAACCGGAGAAGCGTGATAAAAGTGATTCCATCAATCGAAGCGAATATCAAGGGAATATCATGAATTCGCATCACGGAGAGAGACACGGAGCCCGGCGGGTGATGACTGTGGATGACGATTGCGCGGTGCGGCAGTCCTTGCGGCAAATATTCGCGCGTAACGAATGCTTCGCGGTGGTGTCGGAACATGCGCGGGCGAAAGACGCGATTCATAAACTGACCGACATGCCGACCGACCAACAACCCCATCTCGTGCTGCTGGACATCGCCATGCCGGGCATGGACGGAATTGAGTGCTGTTGCGAACTGCGCGCGCGTTTTCCCGAACTGGTGATCGCGATGTTTACTGGACGGTCGGTGTCGGATTGCTTTGAACCGGCCCGGTTGGCCGGGGCCGATGCTTTTATTGTGAAAGGCACCGCTACTGACCAACTGTTCCACGTGTTGTTTCAGCTCCGACACCGTGACGGTGAGTGTCAGTGTGTGGCGCAGCCACGATTGCATGAATTGATCACGCCTCCGCACCCGCTTGGCCTGCTGACTCCGTGCGAGGAGAGGGTTGTGAAACTGGTCAGCAGCGGCCTGATTCAAAAGGAGGTTGCTTCGGAGCTGGGATGCAGCGTTCGCAACGTCCGGAAACATCTAACCCGCGCAAAAATCAGGATGGGCGCGCAGTCCCTCGCGCACCTCATCTGCTTGTGGGTTGAGTCTCACGGTGGTTCCTAAAATGACACCTATGCAGATCCGACCCCACTTGATACAAACTACACACATCCATGAAGGCAACTGACAACAGGAACACAAACGGGAGCCGGGCGAGGGCCTTGACCACGGAACATCGGTTTTTTGGGTTCGCTGTCGTTTTGGTCTTGTGTGTGGCACATACGGTGGTTGGCCAGACGACGTATTCCGTTCAGGGAACCATAGTGGACATCAGGAAAACGGAGCGAGGGGATGGATCGACAAACCAATTATCTGTTTCCGGAATCACAGATGGTGGGCATTTTACTTTGGATGTCGTTCCTGTGAAAACCGAAGACGAGATTGCGGAGAGCGTCGGCTGGGACGGTAGCCTGTTTAGGCTGATTCAGCGTTATCCAAAATGGCCAGGAATGGGCCAGCCACGAGATCAATTCGTTGGCGTTGTTGAGCCTACGCCGTTCTCCTGGTACATGTCCCATGCTTCCGCATCTGCGGTTTTTGGTTTAGTTGATACATCGGTTATTCAGCCATTTTTGTCAGGTGATGGGCGGTTTACGATCCTAGGTGGACTCAGAAATTATCCTGAAGAAAACAATACCTATCGTTTGGACCATGTCGGGGCAGGCGGGTATCAATTGGTGGCACATTCCCCGGGAATTGTGGTGCGTGGTGCGATAGAGGATCACATACTTGGCTGGCGCAAAGGGTTTAAGCGTTGGACGATCTCGGTGACGAACGAATCGCTTGGAGCTCGAGAGTTCAGACGTAAAATCCGGTATCAGCGCTTTTATCCTGCGGAAAGTGGTTTGTTTTTGTATCGCGATGTTGAGTCCGTTTTGACGTTTTCGGATACTTCTGACCTTGCGTTGGCGGATAAAGCGTGGGTTCCGGAGATCGTTGAATCGGCGTTGCCGGTCAGGGACTACACTGGCAGATTTGATTTTATGGAGTATTCCGAAGGTCGCGTAGATTCCCCTTTGGTGTATTTGATTGAAGACGGCACATGGGCCGACAAAACACAATTGATCAAGGAGAATTTCGACAAATTTCGACAGCAAATGGGAACCAACAAGGTTCCAACTGCGGTGGTTTCAGCGGCGGCGACTCCAAAAGCTTACCATGCACCTCGATCTGGATTGCTCGTAGGTGTGTTGTTTTGTCTCGCGATTCCAATTGGCTATTTTTTGGTTCGAAACTTTAAGCAATGATTTCCTTTTTTGTGCCTACTGTCAGCAGGTACTAGTCAAAACATCATAAACCACAGTATTAAATATTAAACAAAATGAACATAATTGGAAAAATTTTTATCGGCGCAGCGTTGACGGCTAGTCTCGTCAGTGCTTTTGCAGCAAAGGGACCAAGCTACCCTCTGACTTGTCAGACCAACCTCATCTTGCCGTGTACGAAAGACAGTAATGGCGACTGGACTGGCACTTGCCAATACAAGACCGGGAGTGGAACATTCTGCTTCAATGTAAGTGGATCATGTTCCGCTGTGGAGTGCGCACCTTCTGGACCATGGCAGTATGGTTCCTGCACAGGCAGCGGATACTCTGCTGGCTGCCAATGACAACTTACCCGTGGGATTCCGTCGAGCCGCAACACAATCAGCCATCAACGTAGGCTTGCAAAATTACCTTGGCCCAAGTTTTCGATGAATAAGTTTTTTTTGAGAGTCACCGGTTCGTTGCTGATTGTTACGGCTGTGGCCAAGTTTTGGTCGGCTACTAACGGAAGTGCTACCGCAGCGAACATTACCGATCCATTGTTTGGCATTTCGTTCGGCGTACTTTTTCTCCTGGCTGGTCTCGTGGAGTCGTGCGTGGGGGCCATGTGTATTCTAAAACCCACGGAGCACAGCCTCGGGGCGGTAGCGTGGTTATCATTGTTTCTCATCGCCTATCGCATCGGTCTCTGGTGGATCGGCTGGGAGAAGCCGTGCAGTTGCTTGGGCAACCTGACGGATGCGTTGAACATCTCCCCGGAACTGGCGGACAACGTGATGAAAGGGCTGCTCGCGTTCATGTTCGTTGGCAGCGTATCCCTGCTGTTCCTGCACTGGCGTGAGTCACGCAGCAGCCCTGAAATCGCCGGTGGGAATGCCGTGACATCCAGCGCTGATGAACGTGTTT
>JBDNGP010000266.1:0-11750 GCA_041689265.1 Verrucomicrobiota bacterium | reverse complement strand
GGCTTCTCTTCTACCGCTTGTTAGAGCAAGCGGTCGCCTTGAATCCTGTGCGAGGCAAGGAACTGGTCGGAGGCCGCTCCATGAAAAACAGAGAAACCACAACATCTGGTAGCTAGGGGCGTAAAGTGCATACCAAGATTGATCTTTTCTAGTTTGTTTGGTTTGATGGCGTGCCACAGTGGCGTAACCGACCATTTTTGAACGCGTGCTGATGGAACCGGGGTTGGTTCGCTGGCCGCATCGCTGCACGACTCAATCAGGATCTTGCCGGCCGGACGCCTGACAGGATGTGGCACATTTAGCACCGGCAATGCCACGGGATCGTCAGCAGGACATAGTATGTTGCGTTCAGGAGAGTTCGGGGCAGGGATGAAAACGATTCATGAAATTCATGAATGAAGAGCTGGTGTAATGTTGGTTCTTTTTGCGCAGACTCCAGATTTTCGTGCATGATCTGAATGAACGATTTACTCATGTCCAAAAACACCAAATCGGAATACGCGGGCACCAATGATGTTAAAAGGGTTCTGCTCTCAACCGCCCGTGGGAAGCGTCGGAATGATGTGTTTTGGTGCGCGAATTGCCGGAACGCTTTCCTCCCTGCGTGGAAATCCAAGCGGATTGAATGCTGCGACCCTGTTCCGACCGGCGCTCGTTTGATCCGACAACTCTGATCAACACGAAACGGTATCCGGCGAGCGCAGTTATTCAATCGTTATAGCCCGCCAGAAGTTTTGGAGTTCAGCCGTGGAATAATTTTCCAACGCGCCGTTGGTGTTGATGAGAAAACCGGCGGTCGCGCGAATCAATTGTTCCTTCTGGTTTGCTGATTGAAATTTGTCCGTACGATTCGTCTGCCAGTCCGCGTAATCCGGCGGGGGGCTCAATGGCTGCGCGGTAAAAACGTCCCATCGTCGCTTACGAAAATATCGGTCGATGGTCACCAGGTTGTCATCCACGACGTCAAATTCAATCCCGATGATCCGTCGCCCCGCCGCGTCAGCGGAAGAGCGTCCGTGGGTCAATGGTGTGCTGACGTGTTCGCCCCCATGCACCCTCCACAGGTGTGCCGAGCCGTCTGCGGAGAGTGTGGCCAGATGCGTCTCATTGGAATTGATCGCCGCCCGGAGGACTGCCCGGGCGTGAACCAGGTTGATCGGGTGCGCGGTTGGATCCTCCAGCCTCAACAGCAGACAGTGTCCTTCTCCGCCCGAAGCGAACACCCAGTCTCCCTTCGCGGAGAGCAGGGTCACGCGGTCGACCGCCTCGGGCAAGGTAGCCGACAGGCGACGCCAGTTCCCGGTGGGCACGTCCCAGAGTGCCAGTCCGCCTGAATCGTCGCCCAGAATCAACTTTGTTCCTTCATCGTTCATCGCGGAACAGGTGGGCAGAAATTCCAGCTCCGCCGATTCCCAGATCAGGCCCGCGTTGCTGGCGTCAAACACCCGAACGCGTGGTTCCCAGGTGACGACGGCGACGCGCTGTCCGTCCCCGCTGAATACGGGCAGGAACGCCACGCTGGCGACCGACCACGGAGGTGGACGACTCTTGCCATTTGTGTAGTCGTGAATTAGCAACCGGCCACCGGGGTTGAGCACCATCACTTCGGGCTGCCCGGGAATGAAATCGGCAGTGAATGTTTTCTCGTGTTCGCCAATGTTGCCGAGAGCAGCGCGGGTGTTCACGTCCCAAACACTTCCGGAAATGTGAAGTGCCCGCCCACTTGGGGAATCAACCGTCAGCATCCGTTCGTAGAACAGATTTGCGGACGCTTGCGGTTCGTCCCGGCCGGCGGGAAAGCGCCAGAGCCGGACAACACCATCGCGGGTGGCAGATGCGAGCCGGTGTCCAAGTGGATCGAACGCCAGAGAATTCACCGGGCTGCCGTGCGGTAACGAGGGCGAAGCGGCACGACCGCTGTTTCCCTGCCACACCCGCGCGCGCCCGTCCAAGGAGGCGCTGGCCAGCCAGTTGCCGTCCGGGTGGTAGGCCAGTTGGGTGATTTCATCGCGATGCGCCCGTTGTTTGTTGATGGGTTCGACCGGAGGCACCGGCCAGGTGGCGAGAGTCCCATCGCGACAGCCGATGGCAAAGGAATGTCCATCGGGATGAATTACCGCAAACGTGAGCGCATCCGAGTGGTTACGGACGACAGTGTTTGGATCCGCGTTATCAATGTCCCGCAACCAGAAACTGGTGCTGTCGCCGACCCCGAGCAGAGTTCGTCCCTCCTCCAGAAAACCGCCGGTAATCGCCCGTTGATGAACATAGTATGCACCAATCGGATTCCTGTCGCGCCATCTCCATATCCGTACCTGGCCGTCTTCGCCAAATGTGGCGGCCCGTCCGTTGTGCGGATGGAATGCGACCTGGTAAATCGACCCCCAGGCATGGCGCAAGGGGCCGCCGATTTGTTCGCCCGAAGCGACGCGATAGAAGCGCGCGGCGTTGTCAGTGCTCGCAACGGCCAGAACATCGCCGACCGGATTGAACGCGACATCCAGGACAACGTCCGGGACTTTGAGCGATGGAAAGACCGGCTGCCCGTCGGGCACCCGACAAACCGTCACCTGGGACCCGGCGGCGCTCGCAAGGAGCCGGGAATCGGGACTGAAATCCAGCGTGCGTACTGCCGGATGGTGGGTCGGAACGGATTGGCCTGGTTGACTTGAAGCATGAATGATTTCCGGACCGGCAACCTGACCAGTGTTGGCGTCCATCACGCGCACGCGGTTCCCAAAGCCAATCGCGATGAAACGACCGTCCGGGCTGAATCTTACTTGTGACGCCGGCGCGTCGTGGAACCACATCTTTTCCAGCCGCGGAGATCGCAGGAGTGCGGCGTCGCGTAGCATCCGGATATTTTGATTCAATGCCGCGTCTCCAGAACGGCTGAGCGCCTCGGCAAACCAGGGCAGTGCCAGAATATGCTCACTCTCGTCGACCAGATCAATTGCGGTGGATAAACTCAGTTCCACGACGCGCCGCTGATTCTCGTCTCCCAGCCGCCGGGCCTCGTTGCGGGCGTGGGAGAGGTTGATCGTCATGATCGTCGAAATCATGGCCGTGCCGAGGACGAGCATCGCGATCAGTCCCGAGAGCGTCGCGGTCAACGGACGTCGTCGTGCCCATAGTTTGGCACGTTCAAGCGGACCGACCGGTCGCGCCAGTGTCGGGAGACCGGCCAACCAGCACCCCAGATCATCCGCGAGTTCCAACGCCGAACTGTACCGACGCTCCGGTTCCTTGTTCAGACACTTCAGGCAGATGGATTCGAGGTTTCGGTCAACAACCGGATTCAGCCGGCCGGGTCGTTCAGGTTCGCGATCACGCACTTGAACAAGCACGGTGACCGGCGTGCTCCCGGTGAACGGCGGGCAGCCGGTGATGCGCTCGTATATTACTGCGCCCAGGCCGTAAACATCGACCGCTGTAGTAAGGTCTCGCGTACGTCGGACCAACTGCTCCGGCGCCATGTAATGTGGTGTGCCGAGGATCGCCCCACTCTGGGTAATGCTGGATTCTTCTTCGAGCATTGTGGCCAGGCCGAAGTCGGTCAGGTACGGCACCCCGTTGGGCTCGACTAGAATGTTGGTCGGCTTGATGTCGCGGTGCAGTACTCGGTGTTGGTGCGCGAAGTGAACCGCGCGCGCGATCTTCTCGAGCAACTCCACCTGTCGAACAATGGATTTGGTATTAAGCTTAAAAGGAGTTGCCGCCAGCGATTCGCCGGAAACCAACTTCATCGCATAGAATGGCTGGCCATCGTGTTCTCCCACCTCATAGATCGGCACAATGTTCGGATGGTCAAGTGCGGCTGCGGCGACGGATTCGGAGTGGAAACGACGGCGTTGTTGCGGCGAAGCCCACCGCCCGAACAGGATCAGCTTGATTGCGACGAGCCGATCCAGGCTTTTTTGCCTCGCTTGATAAACGATTCCCATTCCGCCGCGTCCGATTTCCTCCAGCAGGACATAGTCCCCCATGTTCACATTTGCGTCGCGGTCGTGGGAATCGCTGACGCCGGATGTTGAATCGTCACCGGGAAATCCGTCGATGCCGAACGCCAGCAGGCAGCGCGGGCACTGCGACAGGTCTGACCCGGCCGAGAGCCGCGCCCCGCATCGGGCACATAGCGGAAGCTCATTCATTACAAGGAAGTCAATTAAAGCGGAGGTTTGTTAAAATTACTTCAGAAAAATTTGCTGAAAGTTCCGCAAAAAATATTCGCGCAACCCCCACGTCAATTTCTTGAAGTAAGGAGTGGGAGCCGGGCACTCCGCTCGGGATCCGCCAATTTCGTGATTTGCCATGAAAATAGACAAAATCAGAAGAAAGCCTGTTTCCGGGATCGTGCTGGCGGCGTCGGTCTTGGGCATGGTGCTGCTGGCCCGGGCGGTTGAACTCCGGGTCGAGCCAAACGGGGAGAGCATCGTCGTGTATTGGCCCACCAACGCGACAGGCTTCACATTGCAGATCGCCAACCAGCTTCCGCCGACCAACGGCTGGCAGAACTTCGGCGGCACGGTGGACACGCTCGGCGACGACTTCACCGCCGTCGATGGTTCGGGTGCGTTCACGAAATACTTCCGCCTGTTCAAGGCGCAGGGCGACTGGCCGGTGCTTTCGGCGATCACGGTTTCGACCAACCGGATCACCGTCACGAACGCCGCGAGCCTGCAGTTTTCCTATTACGATCCCGACGGCGACATCGCGGGTTTGCAGCTGGTCGTGTCCTCGCAGCTCGGCATGAGCACCCAGTTTTTCTCGGCCCCGCATCTGGGGCTCGACCAGACCAGCGGTTCCGTCGATCTCGAGCTTCTTCCCGTTGATATGGTTTACGGATTCAACTCTGTTCGGTTGCAGCTGATTGACAATCAAGGACGGCTCAGCACTTCTGGCTTTTTCAATCTGACGCTCCTCGGTGATCAATCCGGCGGGTCGCCCCCGGTGATCAACAGCTTTCTTCCGCTTGAGACGCCGCTGCTCCGGCCGGGCGCGGTCAGCGATGGCATCAGCCGGTTGCGCGCGGGTTTCCAGCTTTCGGTGGACGACCCCGACGACAACCTGCTGGTGGCGCGCTTTCGTCTGTTTGGGCCGCCCCAGAACCAGCTGATCTACGGGCGCGATTTTTCACCTAAAGAGCTGGGCTTGAGCGGAAGTGGCGGCGCGACGAATGTTTTCCCCATCGACATCACGTCGGCGACCACACCCGGCAACTACACCCTTTCCTGCCAGCTCTACGATCGCGCGAACAATTTTACTTTGACTACCAACGTTCCGTTCACGGTCGCCTTTTCGCCCCGGCATCCGGTACAACTTCAAGGTCCCACGCCCTCGTCGGGTCGCCCCGGCACAATCATTTCACTGCCGGTCACCGGTCTGGATGTGAGCGACACCAACGCGTTCAGCATCCGGCTTGATGATCTGGAACTGACCGTTCTCACCAACGAAGCCGGCCAGGTGTTCACGGAGATTCCGGCGGGCGCGACGTCGGGCCGGTTCGTGTTGGAGACGACCAATCTGGTGGCGGCCAGTCCCTTCGCGTTTCAGGTGATGACCAACCTCACGCTCGCGCCGGAATACGCCGACCTGCTTCCCGGCGACGCGACGTCGTTCATGCTGACCAGCCACACCAATCCGCCCCCCGCCGTGACGTGGCGCGTCGGCGGCGTTTTTGGCGGGAGCGCGTCAAACGGCACCATCACGTCACTTGGTGAATACACGGCTCCGGTCAACATCGTGAGCAACCGTTTCGTCAGCATAACCGCGACCTTGAATTCAGACACCAACATCTTCGGCATCGCGCAGGTGCGGTTGAATCAGACGCCGGCGACGCCTGGCACCAACCTCGTGTTCGCGGCCAATGGCGGCCGAGTGCGAAGTTTGCGTGGCGGCGCGAGCCTGTCAATTCCCGCCGGCGCGTTGACCAGCAACACACCAATCAGCATCCGGCGTTTGACGCAGGCCGAATACCCCGCACCGCCCGTTGGCCAGCAGCTTGTTTCCGCCGTCGATCTCGGACCGGACGGATTGGTCTTCGGCGAGACGGCCACCTTGCGCCTGCCGTTGAACTGTCATTGTCCGCCCGGTTCGACGCTGCCGTTGCGCCGCTACGATCCTGCGACCGGGCAGTACGTTGACGAAGGGATTCTCGTGACGGTCGAACCCAGCGGATTTGAAGCCGTCGCGCAGATTCCGCACTTCAGCATCTGGGTGATTTCAACGACGGCCCCGGCGGTCAACTTCGGCGCCAGTGTGGCGTCCTGGCAGTCGGCGGTGCCGCTGGAGGAAGGACGCACCGTGCCCGTGCGGGTGGTGGGCAGCGGCCTTGATCCGTTGACGTTGGTGACGGTTCAGGCGGTCGGCGGCGGATCGCTCGCGCCGGGATTTCACGTGGACTCGTGGCTGGGCAAACAGACCAACGGCGGTTTCGTGGTCAACGTTCCGGTGATTCGCGATCTGGGCGAAGGCGCGACACGGGACTTTGAATTTCGTTTCAGCAACCCTTCCCAGCCGGTGGAAACAATTCCTTTCACGGTCATCGGACTGGATGAACTGGTCGTGCCCAACGGCGTCACCGTCACCCACACGAATTCTACGATGAAGCGGTGGTCTGAGGTTTACGTGGAACAGGGCGGCACCGTGCGCATCACCGCCGGGGTGGTGGACTGGCAGGTGACCGACACCACCGTGATCAACGGCACTCTGGACGCGAGCGGTGCCGACGGCGCAAATGGCAACGGCATCACCGGCGGCGCGGCGGGTCGCAATGGCGGTCCCGGCACGCGGGGAACGGACAGCGGATTTCTGGTGGCCTTCGATCCGGAACAGCCGCGAGGGGACGGTGACATCGTGGTGCCCGGCGGTCGCACCAAGTATCCGCAGGGTCAGGGCGGCAGGCGCGGCAACAACATCAGCGGGAGCTACCGGATCACGATCGAAGACTGGTTGTCCGATTGTCGCAACAATCCCGCGAGCCGGGGCTGTGGCGAAGGTATCAGCGATCTGTTTGATTACGGCTCCATCACCGATTCCACTCGCCATCATTTTGCGGATTACGGCTTTGACACCGGTTCGCTGCCCTCGGGGTGGGCGGGCTTCAGCGCGCCGCGTCACTCACTCGCGCTGGTCCGGCCGGCCAGCGGACACGGCGGCGGCGGTGGTGGTGGCAGCGGCGAGGTGAGAGCTGGCTTTAACACCGGCGGCGGTGGAGGTGCTGGCGGTGACGGCGGGCTCGGAGTGCGGCTCGTGAGCGCGGGTGAAATTTACGTTCGCGGTCTGATCACCACCGACGGCGGACGTGGCGGCCAGGGCGTGCGCGCCACGGACGGACTGCCGCAGGCGATCGGCGAATCGCGACCGGACGTGCTGGTTTTGAGCGCAGGCGGCGGCGGCGGCGGCAGTGCGGGAGAACTGATTGCGATCAGCGGCGGCGGCGTGTTCCACCGGACCATCGGCGGCGCACTGTCGAGTCGCGGCGGGGAACCCGGCGACGGCGGAGTTGTTATTTACGACGCTTCGGAAGCGCGCGGATATCCGACCGTGTTTCGCGGTCTCGGCCCGCCTCCGCGCGGTGGCGCTGGTGAGCAATACACCGCCGGCCCGCCGTTCACGCCGGTTGTTCTGCGCGACGCCGTGACGGCGAAATCGTTGCTGCAATTGAGCGAGGCGCAGCCGCTCGGGCTGGCGCCGTTGGAAATTGAAATCCACGGCGAACAACCCGGCCAGGTGCGGGTCGCCCGCGTCGTGCCGTCCAACAATCCCGAGTTCGATCTCTACCTGTTCGGTGCCACGACCATCCAGCCCGGCGCGGCCCCGCCGTACAAGTTGAACCTGCTGCTCTTTCCCGGCTTCAACACCATCGCCATGCGTCCAGATCCGCGCGGCGGCAACCACGGTTCCATCGCGAACCCCCTTTACGAGCTTGTGTTCAAACGCATCCTTTCCCTGCCAGGAGTTGATACCGACGGCGATGGCATTTCTGACGAAGATGAAGTGGCGCTCGGCACCGATCCGAACGCGGCGGACACCGATCTCGACGGATCGCCGGATGGCGAAGAACTGCTCGCGGGCGATGACCCGACCAACGCGGACTCCGATGAAGACGGCGTGCCAGATCCCGTCGAGCGAATGCTGGGAACCAGTCCGCGGCTGGCCGATTCCGACACCGACCAAGTGGCGGACGGCATCGAGTGGATCTTGGGGTTCGATCCGTTGTCGTTGCCGCCCGGCGCATCCCGCACCTGCCCGATCACGAACGGTCCGCCGTCCGGCGCGTTGCTGGCGCAGGTTCGTGGCAAGACGGTGGGCGCGCGGCTGGCTTTGCTTGACCTGACCAGCGGCCGGATGGGCACGGTGGGATTCCCCGACCGACCGCTCGGATTCGGCCTGGCTTTCAAGCCGGACGGTGATCTGTTGTTCGCGCTGGGCGACCGGTTGGTCGAGGCTTCGGAGGCGTATTGTTTTGTTCCTTTTCCCAACCTCCCGAGCAGTTACGCGATGAATCGATCCGCCCGGACGGCCACCGGAACGTCCGTAAGCGTGGTCACGCTGCCTGGCACCAACTTTGTCGGGGGCGTCAGCTTCGGCCCGCAGGTGGGGGCGAACTCGCGGCGGATTGATCCGCTGGCAACCGATGCCGCCGGAGACATTCCCACGGAGCCGGTCGCGACCTTCACGGTCAACGGCAACCCGGTCGGGGTGGGATCGATCTCGTACTGGCCCGGGCGTCCCGTCCCGTTCCTCGTCGGCACGGCCCTGAGCGCCGGCGGGATAACCGGTCAGTTGCTCGTGCATTACCTGCCGGCGGGACCGACGAGTTTTGCGGGCAATCCCTACGACCGGAACCTCAAGGCGGTGGCACGTTTTGTGGATGCGGCGGGGGTTGAACGCATTTACGGCGTCGCCGAGGGAACGCCGGAAGACGAACTGGTGGAGCTTTCTCTCAATGGCGGACCGAACGTCACCCGTGTCATCGGTCCGCTGGGCTACGACCACGTCTGGGGGTTGGCGCAACATCCCAACGGACAACTCTATGCCAGCGCCAATACTTCGATCGGATTCAACAAGTCCGCCAACATCGTGTTGGTGAATCCGGCGAACGCGGCGCCGACGGTGGTCGCCACTTTTCCGAAGGAGATCTTTGGGATCACATTTGCGCCCTGTCCCGCGCCCTGTTTCGGCCCCGGATTGGTCACGGCGCAGTGGCCGAACGTCCGGCATCTCAAGGCCGTCGATCTGGACAAGGACGGATACGATGACCTTGCCATGATCGGGGCGGCCATCGCCAACGGTTCCGCCGCCACCCTGGTGCTGATGCGGAGCGACGGTCTCGGCGGATTTCAATTGCTGACCAATCACATCACGGGCGGCAGTTTGTTCGACGACGCTCTCCAGATTGAAGTGGCAGATTTAAACAATGACACCTGGCCCGATCTGCTCGTCAAAAAGCTGTTTGCCAACCCGCCGGGCATCGTGGTCGCCATGAACGACGGCACCGGCAGTTTTCCCGCCATCACCACGGTGGTGATCTCAAGCGAGCCTACGGCGTTTGACGTCGGCGAACTTACGGGCAATCCGGCGTACCCGGATCTGCTGGTGGGAATCCGTGGAAGCATCCAGCTCTACAGCGGCAACGGCGACGGCACTTTCACGAGTGTCGGGGCGGTTGCCAACCTTGTTTCCAACGACGAAGCGAACGATGTGCGCATCGCCGACCTGAACAATGACGGTCTCGACGACTTCGTCTTCGCGGCCTTTCTGGACCAGCATACCGGATTGAACGACGGCGCGGGCGGGTTCACGCCGGGAGCACTTCCGTTCACAACCCGCTCGGGACGGCTTGATCTGGCCGACATGAATGATGATGGCAACGTGGATCTGGTGGTTTCCTCGTTCGGCAACTCGTTGATCACCTACCAGGGAAACGGTGCCGGGACTTACTCGGCCGGTGCGATTCATCGTTTCGCGACTTCGGCGAACAACGGGTTCGGGGGAATATCCGACTACACCGTGGTTAGTCTTGATCGCAACAATTTTCCCGACATCGTTGTCCTCTCCGTCGTGGAGAACCGGATTCATTTGTGGCTGAACGACGATGGAAACGGATTCACCACCGCCCGCCAGAGCCCCCTCCAGCTCGACGCGCCCCTGGCGGTCACAACCGGTGATTTCGACGGCAACGGAGCGCCGGATCTGGCCGTGTCGGAAGTCGTCGGCGGGACGCCCAATGGCGACCACGTGAAGATTCTGCTCGGCGATTGATCAGCGGCTCAACACCGCCAGCAAGTGGCGCAGTTCGTCATCGACCTCGGCCGGCGAGGCGACGGTATCGGCGACCTCCTCGCGCAGGCGTCGGCGGTAACGCTCCCGCAACCGATGCACAGCGGCCTTCACCGCGCTGACGGAAAGGCCAAACCGGGCCCCCAATTCGGCCTGCGTCTGCGCTCCTTGTTCGCCGTAGAGAAACGTCTTCAATGATTCGAAAAAGTCTTCACGCCCCTCCGCGACGAATTCCGCCCGCAGTGATTCCAGCACCTTATCCAGCAGCGCCAGTGCCCAACGTTGGTCGTAGAGCTGGTCGGCGGGACACGCGTTGGACGTGTCGGCCAGGTAGCGGGTCTCGGCCTCATCGGCGTCCAGTGAGATCATGGACGCGCCACCACCGCGTTTTTGCGCCCGGCTTTTTTTCCATTCGTTGATCAAAAAACGTTTGAACGCGACGAGCAGAAAGGAGCGGAAACGGCCCCTCTCGCGAGAGGCCGACGCGATAAAATTCGTCCGGATCAAGTAGGCGAAAAATTCCTGCGTCAGGTCCTGGGATTCTGCCGGCGAATTTCCCTGTCGACGCGTATAGGCGTAGAGCGGCGACCAATACGAGTCACATAGAAGCGCCAGGGCGTCGCGCGAGGCCTGGGATCCGCTCTCGCCGGCATCCACCACCACGCTCCAGCGGGTGGTCACAAACTTCATGGCACCCGTCGGTGTTCCTCTCTGTTCGCTGTTTTTCATGCGTGCCCTGGGGCCGACAATGTCGGCACGTCGGTTGTTAGGTTCGAACGCCGTCCAACCGACAAGCGTCCGTCGGCCCATATTCAACTACTTGGTGTTGTGGCTCAAGTGATGTTTCGGGCACGCAGCCTTGCGTGGGAAGTAGATTGGAAATGATTGAGCCCGCTCGTCTTCCGATGTTAACGTCGTGCGCATGTCCAAACGGCTTTTTCTACTCGACGGCATGGCGCTGATCTATCGCGCGCATTTTGCTTTTATCAGTCGGCCGATCATTACGTCCAAAGGGGTCAACGCCTCCGCCATGCTGGGATTTGCCAACACGTTGCTGGATATACTCAAAAACCAGAAACCCACCCATCTTGCGGTCGCATTCGACACGCCGGAACCCACTGAACGCCACGTGGAGTTTCCCGCGTACAAGGCTCAGCGCGAGGAAATGCCCGAAGACCTTGCCGCCGCCATTCCGGATGTGAAACGACTTTGTCGGGCCATGAACATCCCGGTGCTCGAGATGCCGGGTTACGAGGCTGATGACGTCGTCGGGACCATCGTCAAGCAGACGGAGCCCGAGGGGTTTGAAAACTTCATGGTCACGCCGGACAACGTGATGAAAGGGCTGCTCGCGTTCATGTTCGTTGGCAGCGTATCCCTGCTGTTCCTGCACTGGCGTGAGTCACGCAGCAGCCCTGAAATCGCCGGTGGGAATGCCGTGACATCCAGCGCTGATGAACGTGTTT
>JBDNGP010000265.1:0-33280 GCA_041689265.1 Verrucomicrobiota bacterium | reverse complement strand
TCCTTCGACTTTTCTTACTGCGTCCGACGTAGCAAAGAACTTCACACTGTTCGGTTCCGGGCTGCCCGGTGGTTTGAGCAGATGGGCCGCCCGAAGAACGGGCACATTGTGCGACTGACAGTTCAGCACAGGGTGCGTTTGTTCAGCCGTCAGACGCGCAGGCACTTGTCCAAGCAACCGTAGGAACTGGTTTTGCGCCTCTTTCATTTCCACCGTCCCCACGTCTCGAAGTCAGCAGCCACCTCTCTCGACAGTCGCTGCGTCTCAGCCAACAATGCATTAGAAAACCACGAATGGACACCAATGGACACGAATCCAGGAAGCCCCGGCATTCTTTTGGACAATCGGCGAAAGGCCCCATCTGGTGAACAGGATGGTGTTTCCCACCAGCAACCAATGATCCCGTCCCCATTGGTGTTTATTCGTGTCCCTTCGTGGTTCAATTAAACAGTTCCCGCTCAGCTTGTTTGCGTTTGTGCGCCGCCCCGATTCAATCCGCGTCGTTCCCTGCTTTGGCCAGCGCGTGATCAGGAAAACCCGAAGAGCCGGTGAAAGTTTTTCCCCACCTGCAACGCGAGCGAATCGACCGGGACCTCAAACAATTCGCCTGCAAACTCGTGGATGGCTTTGAGATTTGCCGGGTGGTTCACGGGGCCCCCGGTCGCCGGATCGATCATCCGATGCTGCACCAATGATTCAGGGGGCAACATGTCCGGCGCATCGGTTTCGATGAGAAGCCGATCCGGTGGCCCGCGTTTGAACGCCTCCCGCTGCTTCGTCTTCCGTTCGTGGGCGAAGTATCCGGAAATGCTGAAGTAGCCGCCGAGCTTCACGAACCCTTCGACCATCTCCGCAGGGCCGCCGTACGAATGGAGCAGGAAGCCCTTTTTCGGCAGCGGTTCTTCCCGCAGGATTTGATCAAGCCGACCCCATGCCTTCAGACAATGGATGGTCACCGGCAGATTTCTTTCGACGGCGAGTCGCAATTGCCAACGAAACATTTCCTCCTGCACTTCGACGTCGGGATTCTCCATCCACCGGTCGAGTCCGATCTCTCCGATCACCGACGGGATCGCGTCGAGATGGCGCAACAAATTGTCCTGCCAGCCGGCGGTGCGTTCGCCCAAATACCACGGATGAAAACCGAAGCTCGGAAGCACGATCGGATGCTGTCGCGCGAGTTCCAGCACGCGTGGCCAGTCCGTTTCCCGCGTTCCGTTCACCACCATTCGCGAGATGCCTTCGCGTTCACACACAGACAAAATATCGTCGAGACAGTCGGACAACCGCGGGTCCTGCAAATGGTTGTGTGCGTCGTAGATCAACGGATCGTGCCTTTCCGTTTTGTTGCCACTTTGACGGAGCGCGGCTGTGTGCGAAGCGCCAGCCGCAGCAGGTTTGCAAGTTTCTGCGGCTGGTCTTCGACACAGTCGCGCTCCACACCGGCGTTGGTAAACAACCGGACGGGCATGCAACGAATCATTCTGCGAACGGTTTGATCGCGGGAAGTTCGTGGGCGTTCGCCACCGCTTCACACGTGATGCCGCCGTTCATGATGTTGATTCCACCGAGCAGAGCGGGCTGTTTTTTGCACGCATCGGCCAGACCGAGATCGGCGATCATCTCAATGTATTGATAGGTGACGTTGGTCAGCGCCTGCGTCGCGGTGCGGGCGTAGGCGCCGGGCATGTTGGCGACGCAATAATGAATCACGTCCTCCTCAACGTAGGTCGGATCATGATGCGTGGTCGGTCGCGACGTTTGCGCGCAACCGCCCTGATCAATCGCGATGTCCACCAGCACGCTGCCGGGCTTCATGACTTCCAGCATCTTGCGGCTGATCAGCTTCGGGGCCTTCGCTCCGGGCACGAGCACCGCGCCGATCAACAGGTCAACCGACGGCAGCAATTCGAGAATGTGCGCTTCGTTTGAGTAAAGCGTGTGGGCGGTGTGCAGCGAAATGTCGAGGAACCGCATGCGCTCGACATCGACGTCGAGAATGGTCACGTCCGCGCCGAGACCCTGCGCCATCCGCGCGGCGTTGATGCCCGACGTGCCGCCACCGAGCACAACGACTTTGCCCGGTAACACCCCCGGGACGCCGCCCAGCAGAACGCCTTTTCCACCATTGTGTTTCGCCAGAAAATAGCCGCCGACGAGCACGCTCATGCGACCGGCGATCTCGCTCATCGGTTCGAGCAACGGACGGCGGCGATTGACTTCCACGGTTTCGTAGGCGAGCGCGGTAACCCCCGATTTCATCAACCCCTCGGTGAGCGATTTACTCGCGGCGAGGTGCAGGTAGGTGAAGAGGATCTGGTTTTTGCGCAGGAGCGGGACTTCACTTGGTTGCGGTTCTTTCACCTTTACCACAAGATCGGCTTCCTCGAACACGGCCTCATGAGCGTCGACGACCTTGGCTCCGGCGTCCGTGTATTCGGTGTCAGGATAACCGCTGCCGACACCGGCGGCGCGCTCGACGAGCACCTGATGCCCGCGTT
The DNA here is from genome assembly GCA_041689265.1 of Verrucomicrobiota bacterium. Classification (GTDB taxonomy): domain Bacteria; phylum Verrucomicrobiota; class Verrucomicrobiia; order Limisphaerales; family RI-55; genus JBDNGP01. The sequence continues at coordinate 30,779 of JBDNGP010000265.1, read as the reverse complement.
GCGTGAGTTGATACGCCCCGGCAGGGAGCAGCGCGACGCGGTGTTCGTCGGCTTTGATTTCGCGTGGAAGTCCTATGATCATTTTAAGAATTGGGGAACGCCCGTCAGGCAGGTTGCGCGACCGTGGTTGCCGGTTGCTTCTCCGGATCCTCACCGGTCGGATACGGGCCAAGTTGCTCAACGAGCGAATTCAACGAGGTGGCCTGGGACACGGTTTTTTCGGCCTTCAACACCCGCGCAAACAGGTCGTCAACCACCTGTTTCGCGTAGTCGCTGGACGACGTAGCCATGTTTCCGTTGGCCGTCCGCATCGCCATCAGAATGTCGTGGCAGCTGATCCTGTCCAGCGGCCGGGCCAGCGTGTACCCGATCTCGTCGCCGGTCGTTTCCATCACGAGCCCGCCCGTCCGGACCGCCTTCAGGACCTGGTCGACGAGCCGGGTCGAAACGCGGAGCAGCTGGGAAATCTCGATGCTGCCGGGAGCCTTGCCGGTCCCGTCATTGAAGCGCTGCCCCAGCAACGTCATGATGCGAAGCGCCATGTACTGCCGCCCGAGGAAGTTGATCTGTTGCGCCTCCTTCTCCTGGAGGTACGCCACCCGGTTTTGGAACGCGTACGCGACCTGTGCGCCGAACAAAAGAATCAGCCAGGAGACATAAAGTCCGGCGAGAAAGATGGGAATCATCGCGAGGCCGCCGTAGATGTTGGCGAAGTTCGCGGCCTTGGAGACGAAGATGACGTTCAGATAACTGTTCAGGTGCCAGAGACCCCCGGCGGTGACGCCACCGACGAATGCGGCCATCCAACGAACCCGCGTGTTCGGCATCAGCTGATAAAAGAACGAGAACCCCAGGCTCAGGATCAACACAGGCAGGAAATCTTCGGTCAGGAATTTGTGGAACCAGAGGCCTTCCACGAGATCATCCACTTTCAGCCGCGCCCCGATTCCCAGCGAAAGCACCGCGAACGGAATCAGGGGGCCGAGCGTGACGGTCGCCCAGTATTGAACGATTCTTGAGACCCAAGAGCGCCCGTGTCGCACGCCCCATATGTCGTTGAACGTCGTTTCAATGGTGCTGAACAACATGATGGCGACGACGATCAGGCCGATCATTCCGGTCACTCCCAGCGAGCCGCTTTGAATTTTTTGGAGCGATTCGTTGATGCTGTTCACGATCTGCGCCTTGTTCTTTTCCAGTGTGTCGGCGGCGACCAGTTTGGCATCTGCGGAAATCTCAAACCGGTTGGTGGACGCCGCCGTTCCGGTCGAAGCTGGTACCGTGCTCTTCGTGGCTGCCTGCTCCGTCGCGTTGGTCGGCGACACGCCGAGATTCGGAAGGATCTGCGCCACCAGCATGTTGACCGCCTTGTCGATGGGTTCGCGGCCCTGGGATTTCAGAACGGCGGTGGACACGCTGGCCACGACCGCCAACATGGGGATGAGCGCCAGCAACGTGGTGTACGCCAGCGCGGTCGCCCGCACCGGGCAGCGGTTCACGACAAACCCCGTGATGACCAGCTCCCAAAATTGAACGAACGCCACGACCCGTCCGGCCCAGACGTCTCCGAGCGAATGGTGGATTCGTTCCCGCGCCAGCTTGCGGTAGCTCGCGAGGAACTTGGGTTTATCGGGATCGTCCGGCGCCATTTCGGATCGCAGGCTAGCAGAGCGCTGGATCAAGTCAATTCACGCACGGCGGCGTGGTGTGATTGAAAACGAGGGGCAAGACAAGAGGCCACGTTCGGTGGGAGGGTCCGGGACGCCGGAAGCCGGACGGGTATGAAAATATATCAGGCGCAAATCCGTCTGCGCATCTCCAAGTCCATCGACGGACCGCGCGGAGCGTCGGTCCCTACCTGCCCCTCGCGTTCAAACGCACGCACGGCGGCATGATAAGTCGACGGCCGCCGGTATTCACTGCGCCCGGTACTGATTCGTCCGCACGTGCTGCGCAGGCTTGAATTTGGCGCGCTCCATTCCCTGCCGAACATGTTTGTTCTGCTTGAAGATATCCCAGACAAATCCCGTGCGGGTGTTTTCTGCCATCAACATCGTGATGCCGAGATTGATGCCGATGACATCCCGCGCGGCCCAGCCAGTCTGGGGATTGAACGCGTCGACCAGCCCGTACTTTTTCCAGATGAGATCGCTGTAGGTGTTCTTCACATAGTGAAGCACGCGCATGCAGTCCTTGGTCAGGAACGGAAGCGAGCCCCCGGCCGCACACGGAACGACGGTGCCGTCGATCGGCCCGATCCTCGGCGGTCCGCCCCAGATCGTGTAGCCGTTGATCGAATCGGAGGCAGTGATGCCCCACAATCCCTCGCTGTAGTGCGGAAATTCCGAGCTGAGCTTCAGGCAGAATCTCCGATGCGCCTCCGTGGCGAGAATCGAGTTGTCGAAATAGTTGGTGTAACGATCATGAACACCGTGGAAATCAAACCAGGCATGCGCGTACTGGTGCACGAACAACGGCGCCTTCACGCCGATGTAACGCAGCCCCTCCTCATTGTATATCGGCCGGCGCCACGTGTCCCAGGTCTTCACCGAGATGCGATGGGAATCCGCTCCGATCGCCAGCAGATATAGGAGCATCAGCTCGGAATAGTGATCCCACCGGTTCGGAAGAAATCCGGTCTCCGGCTTCCAGCCGTGGCACAACGTGTCGCCGCCGTTGAGCATCCATTCCCAGTCCACCCGGTCGAAGAGAATGATCGCGAGATCGCGGATCTCGGCGTCCGCGAAGAACTCACCGCACATGATCACTCCGCTGAGCAGAATCGCGGTGTCGATGGACGACAGCTCGCTGTTCCAAACGCGGCGGCCGTTCGACCAGTCGACAAAATGGTAGTTGAAGCCGTGTTCCTGCGGCATCCACTCCACGAGAAACCTCAGCGTCCGCCGGGCGCGGTCCCGGAGCTCAGAGCCGGACTCCCAGCCGCGTCTGGAGGCGATGCAATAACTGGTCAGCCCGAAACCCGTCGCCGCGATGCTGGCCACGGTGCGTTCGTCCGGGCCGTTGGCAGAACTGCGGTCCTTGATCAGGCCGGTCTTCGGATGCGCGTTCTCCCAAAAGAACTTGAACGAGGCCTTCTGAATCTCCTCCAGCAACAGCCGGTCCCGCTGTTCCAAGGCGAACTCGCGCTTCGCCGGGTAGGGCGGAGCCGTCTGGTTGAACAACGGTTCCGCCGCCGTTCCGGACAGCCGCAGGAGAGGCAGCGCCGCTCCGGCCAGGGCGACCCTTTGCAGGGCCTGGCGGCGGTTCAAATCATTTTTTGAAACATTCATGGCAGTGCGTCGGTATTCAACAGGCAACCCGAATACTACCGGAAACTCAGATGAAGTCGATCCGGTTTGCAATTCAGTCAGATCACGGCACGCTGCCAAACGTTCGGTGCAGCGGCGCGCCGTCATCTGAACGCGTCGCCGTCTTGTCTGCAATGAAGAAAAAGAAACTCATCCTCGGTGTGCTGGCGGGGATCACCGGTCTGCTGGTGATCGCGTTCGCCGTCGTCGCGATGTCGCTGGACCTGATCGTGAAGTCCGGCGTCGAGACCGTTGGACCGCAAATGACCCGGACGACGTTCACTCTGGAGGACGTGGAAATCAGCCCGTTCGACGGAACCGGCAGCATCACAGGGTTGTTGATTGGCAATCCCGACGGGTACACCAGCGATTTTGCCGTCAAGATGGATCGCGCCTTGATCCAGATCCGGCCCTCGTCGATGTGGTCCGAGAAATTGATCATCGACTCCATTCTGGTGGCCGCCCCCGAGATCGCGTTCGAAGGAGGGACCAGCGCGAACAACCTGGGCACCATCCTCCAGAACATCAAGGCCTACACCGGCGAGAAGGACCGGGACCGTTCAAACCGTAAACTGCAGGTGAACCATTTCCGATTGTCCGGTGCCAAGGTGCATCTCAAGCTTTCAATTTTCGGGAACCGCATCATCACGCTCGCGGCACCGGACATCGAACTGCACGACTTGGGCACCGGCCCCGATGGCGTGACTTCGGCCGAACTGACCGACTTGGTGGTGAAGCGGATCTCAAGCGCGGTCGGAACCATGATCACCTCTTCCCTGGCTGAAATTGGGCGCGAGCAGACCGCCCCGTCAGACAATTAACACCCCGGGCTGGCGAAGCCCGTTTCGGACTGCGCCCGCAGAACACCGCGGCGTCACTTCACGGGCAACGCTTCAAGATCCGTCGATTCGATGGCGGGTTTCCGTCGCAGTCGCGCGGCGATGTCCGCGAAGATGGTGTAGACCATCGGAATCACGAACAGCGTGAGGAAAGTGCTCGTCAGCATACCGCCGATCACCACGATGCCCATCGGCCGACGGCTTTCCGCTCCCGCACCAAAACCGACCGCCAGCGGAAGAATGCCGGCGATGGTCGAGATGGCGGTCATCAAAATCGGACGCAAACGAACCTTGCCCGATTCCACGATCGCCGCGTGCGGCGACAATCCTTTGCCGGTCAGTTGATTGGCGAACTCCACCAGCAGAATGCCATTCTTGGTCACCAATCCCACCAACAGGACAAGGCCCACCTGGCTGAACAGATTGATGTTCATGGCGGGCAACACGGGCATCCAACCAATGACACCGAAGAAACTGATCAACCACAATGCGCCCAATGCGCCGACGGCGGCCAACGGCACGCTGAGAATGACGGTGAGCGGATGCACCAGGCTCTCAAACTGACCGGCCAGCACCATGTAAGTGATGATGAAAGCCAGCAGCAGCACCCACCAAAATTCATGACCAGCGTCCTTCAGATCGCGTCCTTCGCCCGACCAGGCATAGGTGAAACCGTCCGGCAGGGTTTCCTTCAAAATGGCTTCGGCTTTTACCAACGCCGTGCCGATGGTGATATCAATGGGCGAACCGCTGATGGTTGCACTGCGCAACCGGTCGTAGTGCTCGATCTTGTTCGGTGCGACATCGACCTCAGTCGTCACGAGGTTGCTCAGCTGCACGAGATCGCCGAGCTGGTTGCGGACGTACAGCCGATCAAGATCTTGCGGCGTCAACCGCGAGCTGCGTTGAAGCTGCGCAATGACCTCGTATTCCTTGCCGTCTTTCTTGAGCGAACTCAGGTCCAGCCCGCCGAACATGATCTGCATGGTGCGCGAAATGTCGGCAATGGAAACGCCCAGCGCGGCGGCGCGATTGCGATCGATCGAAAGACTCAGCTCCGGTTTGTTGATTTCAAATGAGCTCTGCACATTGGCCAGCCAGCCTTCACCCCGGAGCCGGTCGCGCAAGGAATTGGCGTACCCATCAAGCGCCTTCAGGTCGGGGCCCTGGATCACCAGTTGAAAAGGGGAACCGCCGCGACGTTCAATGGCTTTGGGGATGCTGGGGATGGCGATGGCCCCCTCGATGTTCTGCATGAACTGCTGCAACAGGCCCCCCGGTCCGCGCACGATTTCCTGCACGCTGCGTTCGCGTTCTTCCCGTGGTTTCAAGTGAATGAAAACGATGGCGTTGTTGGCCGAGCCGGGACCGGAAAATCCGGGGGCGACGATGGCTCCGTAGACTTTGATCTCGGGAACCTTTTCCAACATGCCCTCCATCTCGCGCAACATGCGGTCGGTGTATTCCGCCGTGCTGCCTTCGGGAGCGATCAGGAACGTGAACACCCGGCCCTTGTCTTCCTCGGGCAGGAAGTCTCCCTCGAGGTGATTCCACAACCAGAAACTCCCGTAGCCGATGCCCAGCCAGAATACCAGCATGGCCAGCGTTCGCACCGGCAATGACAAGTTGATCAATCGGGTCATCGCCGACACATAATGATCAGTGACCCAGTGCAATGATTTTTCAAAAACGCGCACCAGACTGCCCGGTTTTTTGGCCACCGGTCGGAGGATGCGGCCCGACAACATCGGCGACAGCGACAGCGCAACAAAGGTCGAGACGACGACCGCCGCGCAGATCGCCACCGCGAACTCCACGAACATCCGGCCGGTCGCGCTCGTTTGAAACGCGAGCGGAATGAAGACCGCCACCAGTGCCACCGTGGTTGCGATGACCGCGAATTTGATTTCCTTCATACCGGAGAAGGCGGCGTCCAACGGCTTCATGCCTTCCTCGATATGGCGGCTGATATTTTCCAGCACGACAATCGTGTCATCGACCACGATGCCGATGGCCAGCACGAGCGCCAGCATGGTGAGGATGTTCACCGAATAACCCATGAAATAGAGCACCGCAAACGTCGACACAATGCTGACCGGGATGGCGATTGCCGGGATCAAGGTTGCGCGGACGTTGTGCAGAAAAACGTAGATCACCAGCACTACGAGGGCAAAGGCGAGGCCCAGCGTGTACCAGACTTCGTCAATGGCCTTCGCCACAAAAACGGATTCGTCGTAGTTGACGTCCACGGAAATCCCCTGCGGCAGCAGCGGAACGATCTTCGCCAGTTCGGCCTTGATCCCGTCGGCAACTTTCACGGTGTTGGCCTTGGATTGTTTTACAATGCCAAGAAAGATGCACGGCTGGCCGCGGTTGCGGGCCATGGTCCGCTCGTTTTCCACGCCTTCCTTCGCCTCGCCGACGTCCCGCAGCCGTACGATGCGATCGCCATCGGTGCGCAGAACGATTTGATTGAACTGCTCGGCGGTCTCCAGTTCACCGCGCGTCTGAATGGTCATTTCGCGCTCGCGGTTCTCCACACGGCCACTGGGCAGTTCAATGTTCTGTTCACGAAGCGCCCGTTGCACGTCAATGATCGTCACCTTGTGAGCGGCCATTTTTTCAGCGTCCAGCCAGAGCCGCATGGCAAAGCGTTGCTCGCCGCCGATAAAAATGGAGCTGACTCCTCCAATCGTCTGCAAGCGCGGCTTCATCAGGCGCTCGGAAATGTCGGTGAGCTCGATGGGGGTAAAACGGTCGCTGGCCACACCGATCCAGAGAATCGGTGACGAGTCCGCATCGCGCTTGGAAACGACCGGCTCCAGAATGTCCTCGGGCAACCGGCCGCGCACCCGCGAAACGCGGTCCCGAACATCCTGCGCAGCAAGGTCAATGTCGCGGGAGAGATCGAATTCAATGGTGATGTTGCTAACCTGTTCGCGGCTTTCGCTGCTCAACGTCTTGATGCCCTCGATGTTGTTGATCGCTTCTTCGAGCCGTTCCGTGATTTCTGTTTCGACCACCTGCGGATTCGCACCGGGAAACACCGTGCTGACGCTGACGATCGGTGGATCGACGTCCGGCAGTTCGCGCACCGGCAGACGGGTGAGGCTGATGATGCCACAGAGAACCAACGCCAGGTTCATCATGCAGGCGAGCACCGGGCGTTGAATGCAAAGACGTGGCAAGTCCATGAGTTTGATCGGCTAGGATTTCGGGGCGGTTTCCGGGGATCTGAGGTAAGGCAGCGTGGCCTCCTTCGGCGCCAGCACGACCGGCATGCCCGGGCCGATTTTTTGCAGGCCCTCGACGATGATGAGTTCGCCTTCTTCTACGCCCTCGATGACTTCGACACGGCTTTCCAGGCGCAGACCGATTTTGATCGGCCGTTTCTGCGCCACGTTGTCAGTATCGACCACCATGATCACGGCACGGTTGCCGTCCAGCACCTGATTGATGGCGGTCTCCGGAATGATGATCGCGTTGGGGCGCACTTCCAACGTCAGGTCCATGCTCGCGAACATGCCCGGCTTCAGCTTCAAATCCGGGTTGGGCAACGACGCCTTGACGAGCATCGTCCGCGTTTCCGGATTCACGTACGGTGCGACAAAAAACACCTTGCCGTTGAACACTTCGCCCGGCCACGCCGCCACCTTCACCGCGATGTCCTGCCCCGGAAGCACCTGGCTCAGGAAACGTTCCGGCACGTTGATCTCCACCTTCACCGGATCAAGATCCACTAGCCAGGTCAACGTGGTATTGCGGGAAATCACCTGGCCGGGGCTGACCATCCGCGTGCTGACAATTCCCTCAAACGGCGCCCGAATCACGGCGTCCTTCATGTTGCGGCGGCGCAGCTGCACGGCGGCATCGTTGGCGGCGAAGGAGGCGGCGGTTTGATCAAATTCCTGCTGGCTGATGAGCCGGTCGTTCAGCAAATCGCGGGCGCGGGCGTGATTGCTTTTGCTCAGCGCGAAATTCGCCTCGGCCTCCTGCAGGGAAGCGGCTGATTTGGTTTCGTCCAGCTTCACCAGCAGCCGTCCGGCCTCGACGCGTTCGCCTTCAAAGAAATTGATTTCTTGAATCGTGCCGTCCACCTCGGCCTTGATCTCGATCTGTTCGTTGGCGGCCAAGGTGCCAATTTGAGAAAGCGTTTCAGACACGGTCTCGCGGACAGCGGGCACGGCTACGACTTGTGCGGGCGGACGGGCGTCACTTTTGCCGGCACCGGCATCCGACGGTTTGCAGCCGGACAGCACGAGCAGAGTCAACACGAGACAGCCAAGTAATGGAACGGTTCGGAACATGATAATCTGGCAGAGCAGAATTGTGACGACGGAGTGCCGTTTGAATTCAGAGAGACTCGGAAAAACCTAGCGAAGTGGCGGCAAGGGGTCAAATGCTCCTTGCTGCTGGATTTTCGCCGCCACCTTCAGCCGTTACCTCCTGCCTGCCACTGCTTCATAAGTCTTGCCCTGGGTGCGGTTCCGGGCAGAAATGGGATCGCATCCCAGCGCGCTTTGGTAAGAGATGAAAAATCCGTGTAACCTCATCGCTGGAAATCCTCAGGAAACGACAGGATGAATGCTGAATTGAAAACCTGTCCGCAGTGCGGGGCCGCCATTCCGACCGGCGCGCCTGAAGGAATGTGCCCCAAATGCCTGCTCGCCGGGGCGTCCATCCAAACCGAGACCGGAACGGTTTCAGCCGCAAAGACCCACCGCATTCCACCGACCGTGGAAGAAGTTGCGGCGGCGTTTCCACATCTGGAGATTCTGGAATTGATCGGCCAGGGCGGCATGGGATTCGTCTTCCGCGGCCGCCAACCCAAGTTGGAACGCGATGTCGCTATAAAAATCCTGCCGCAACATCTGGCGGAGGATCCGAAGTTTGCCGGGCGGTTTGCGCGTGAAGGGATACTCCTCGCCAGGCTGAATCACCCGAACATCGTCGGCATTTTTGACTTCGGCGAGTCGGGCGGATTTTATTATCTGCTGATGGAATTTGTCGACGGCGTGAACCTGCGCCAGGCCATGCGTGCCAGCCGGTTCACCGCAGAACAGGCGTTGTCGATTGTTCCCAAGATTTGTGAGGCACTTCAGTTCGCCCACAACGAAGGCGTGCTCCACCGTGACATCAAACCCGAAAACATCCTGCTCGATTCGAAAGGTCGCGTAAAAATCGCCGACTTCGGAATCGCCAAACTGATGGAAAAGGGAGCGGCGACATTCCTGTCGCCCGGAGAAGCCCCATCCAAAGAGAACCCGGCGACAGGAATGTCGCCGTTCCAGGAGTCATCCGATTCCAACCTGACCGTTGCCGGCACCTCGCTCGGCACGCCGCACTACATGGCCCCGGAACAGATTGATGAGCCTGGCACCGTTGATCATCGCGCTGACATTTATTCACTCGGTGTGGTGTTTTACGAATTGCTGACGGGGGAACTGCCTGTCGGAAAGTTCGCGCCGCCTTCGAGCAAGACGCCGGTCAATGCCGAGGTCGATCAGGTGGTTCTACGCGCGTTGGAAAAGCAACGCGAACGACGCCAGCAAAGCGCGGGAGAACTCAAGACGCAGGTGGAGACAATCGGAACCCGGCCACGGTCCGCATTCAAAGCCGACGCTCAGGGTCAGGCGAGATCGGACTATGCGGTCCTTTCCGACTTCATTGAACGCATCAGTTCATGGCGGGTTCCGGCGTCGATCTCGTGCGTCGGTTTCTATTTCTGCGTCGTATTGGTCGTGGCCCTGACACCGAGTTTGACATCTCCAGACCGTCTCCCCCTGATGCTGGTATTTTCCTGCGCGACGGTGCCGTTCATTTGGTGGTTCACACTCCGTAAGCTGAAAAAGGCGACCACGTCCGACAGCGACGACATCAAGCGACTCACCGTTGTCGGGCTTGAAATGGTCGGTGTGGTTGGAGCGCTCCTCTCCATACCCGCCGTTGCCTTCGGACTGTTCTTTCTGGTTTCCATGCTGTCCGAGCGAGGCGGATGGCACCCGGATCTTCCGGAGGCGCTGTTCGTACCGCTGACGTGGATCGGTTCGGTGTTGTTGCCAGCGTCCGCCTACCAACTGCTGACCGTGTCATCAAGACCGGCATTCTTAAGGGCAGTGTCGCCGTGGAGGATGTCGGTCGCCTTCGTCGTGACCGGGCTGGGGTTTCTCCTGACATGGACTCCATCCGGAGTGGAATTCCCGCTCAGATGGGCTGTGCTTTTCGGAGGCATCCTGACAATTAGTGCCGGATTCCTGCTAATGATTTGGAGCATGACCAGGGGTGAACGCCCCGTTCCGAGAACTGACAACCCCTGGCCGCGTCGGGTGTTCTGGCTGATCATCGTGCTGATCGTTCTGCCGATCGGATTGTTGGTGATCAGTGTCATGATCACGATGTTGGCCTGGCAGAAATCGGAAGCTCCGGAAGGCAGCACCGCTGCGCAGCAGGTGGTGGACTCGCAGGACTGGTGGATAGGGAGCTACCGGCTGGTGGAGATGCTTGACGACGGTCGTTCCCTGACCGACGAAGAACTCGAAAATATCAGTGCTCCACGGGAGATGATGAGCTGGCTCAGCCCGGAAGGCTGGCGGTTTGAGCGAGACAGGAATCCCTGGACGCTCTTTGAATCCATCGAATCGCAGGACTTCAACCGCGTGCTCGTCAATCTGACCGAACGGAAAGGTCAACTCGAGATTGCCCGGGACGGGCCCGACAGGCTGCGGGTCTGGGTGCTGGGAATACCGGAACTGGTGACCGTGCTCGAACGAACTAACCCCAGCGCGGTGATTGACAACATCAAGACGGCACCGTCCCAGCAACCGTGATTCTCCAACGGTGAAATTGTAACTGCTTTGGTTAACGCGCCGGCCCACACTCCGATCATGAAAACCAAGATCCCGCTCGTCTTGTCGATCGCGCTCAACATCGTGCTCGCGGCGTTTCTTCTCCGCCCGCAACCCGCCGTGGAACCGACCGTGACGCGGGATGAAACCGTGGATTCCGGGATCGCCGGAGCCCGGCCGAATTCAGCCACCAGATCGCCCTCCGCCGAAACCGTGACCAACACTGTGGTTCGCCAGTTCAACTGGGAAACGGTGGAATCACCCGACTACCGGGAGTATATCAAAAACCTTCGTTCCATCGGCGTTCCCGAGGAAACCATCCGCGACATCATCATCGCCGATGTGAATAAGTTGTACGCGGAAAAGAAAAAGCAGGCGCGTGGCGAGCCCAAGAAGTTCGAGTTTTGGAAAACCGGCAACCCGATGGCCGCCATCATGGGCGATCCCGAAACCGTAAAGGCAGTGCGGGCGCTGGAACAGGAGAAGAATGGCGTGCTGACCGCGCTCGGCATCGAGCCCAATCCGATGGACGCACTATTAATGGCCACGGCGGGCGGCAATCCGATGGACACCATGTTCAGCTTCCTGCCCGAGGAGAAGCGATCGCAGGTCGTGAAAATCCAGACGGAGCGCCAATCCAAAATCATGGATGGTGCGAAAGACGCGATGTCAGATCCTTCGGCCATTCTGAAGGCCCAGAAGGAAATGGAAAACGCCATCAAGGCAGTTCTTACCCCGGAGGAGTTTCTCGATTACCAGCTCCGGTTCTCCACCACCGCCATGATGATGCGGATGCAGCTCCCAAATTTCGAACCGAGCGAGCAGGAGTTTCTCGATGTATTCAAACTGCGCACGGCCTTTGACGAAGAACACTCGCTCGCCGCCGTGTTCAACGCCACCACCGCCGAACAAAAAGCGCGCACGGAGGCGCAGAGCCAGTTGAACGAGCAGATCAAAAATGCGCTCGGCGACGATCGCTACGCCGAGTACGAGCGTGCACAGGACTTCGGCTACCAGCAGCTCACGCGGATCACCAAACAGGCCGAACTGGACACGTCCATCGCGATCAACGTGTACGACATGCAGAAAATCGCCCAGGACAAGGCGAACCAGATCCGGAGCAACCAGGACCTGCAACCCGACCAACGCCAGGCCGCGCTCCAGGCGGTCCGCGCCGAGACCGAACGCTCCATCCAACAAACGATGGGCGACAAGGGCTGGGATCTCTACAACCGGCCGCAGAACACCTACTGGCTCCGCGGCATCGCGTCCGACGCCCCGACGGAAACGAATCCGTGACGGACCCGATCCCAGCTCATGCCGTTTTCGCCACCACGCAATGGACGCGGGTGCTCGCCACTCGCGGCGAATCGTCGGAGGCGCGCGCGGCGTTGAGTGATTTGTGTTCGGCCTATTATGAACCGGTTGTAAAATTTCTGCGCGCACGCTTCCATGACGATGATCGTGCACGGGAGTTCGCGCACGAGTTCTTCGCCCACCTGCTGGAACGCAATTCCCTGGCGGGCGCGGACCGGGCGCGTGGTCGGTTTCGAAGCTATCTTCTCGGCGCGGTGAAGCATTTCATCGCTGATCGTCACGACCGCGAGCTGGCCGCCAAACGCGGTGCCTGGGCGGAGCATGTTTCCATCGACGTCGGCACCGACACCTCTCCCGGCATCGACCCGCCCGCCACGCAGGAATATCCTCCCGAAGTGGAGTTTGACCGGCAGTGGGCGATGACGATGCTGGATCGCGCGATGAAGCAACTGTCGGCTGACTTTACCTCGGCTGGAAACGCGGAGCACTTCAACATCCTGAAACCGTGGTTGACCGGTGGTGGCTCCGATTCACAGGCTGACGCGGCACACCGGCTCGGCCTGAATGAAGGCGCGGTGAAAGTCGCGATTCATCGGCTGCGCAAACGTTTCCGCGAACTCGTGAAAACAGAAATTGCGAACACCGTCGAAGACGCATCTGAAGTAGCCGGGGAAATGAGCCATCTCGTGACCGTGCTTTCCAAATAGAAACGCCGCCGGATTCATGCACCAAGGGAGGCACACGCGTGCGCCCCCTCCCAAATGTCAGACCGGATTCCAGCAGATCGCGCAAAGATTGTGCTGCACACGGAAACGACAACTGGTTTCATCGGCGATGTCGCGTTCGCCAACGTTGAACCACGGTCCTTTGAACTGGCAGCCATGCCAACGCGTCACACGTTTAGCATGAACCCGCCATTCTGTTCCGTCCGACAACTCGCCCGCCGCTTCCTGTCCGGCCTGGCCGCGCTTTGTCTTGCGCTGATTCCAACGGCGTGTCGCGAGAAGCAAGATCCCGAACTGTTTCAGGGTTATCTGGAGGCAGAATATGTTTACGTTGCCTCTCCTTACGGCGGCGCTCTCCGCGAGTTGCAGGTGTCACGCGGTGACGAAGTGAAACCGGGTCAACCGCTCTTTGCTCTCGATCCCGAACCCGAGGTGCTGTCACTTCAGGAAGCGCAGGAAAAACTTCGCAAATCCGAATCGCTGCTGGCCGATCTGCGGAAGGGTTCACGTCCCTCCGAGATCGACGCGCTCGAAGCCCGACGGCAAAGCACCGCCACCGAATTGCAGCTCGCAGAGCAGTTGCTGAAACGCCGTGAGCAGGCCAACTCCGCCAATGCGGGCACGATCCCCGCGCAGGAACTCGATGAAAGCCGTTCCCGGGTCGCCGCGTTTCGTTCCGATATCGCACGCGTCAATGCCGAGCTCGAAACCGCACGACTCGGTGCGCGCGAAGATCAGATCCGCGCCGGTGACGCCGACGTTTGATTTTCTGGAAAAGGCGTTTCTGCCGATCTTGAACCGAATGGGACCGACCGTTACTGCGGAGCTGGAGCGGCCCGGTTTTTATCCGGCGGGTGGCGGGCGGTTTCGCGTGGCCATTCAGCCGGTTGAAAAGCTTCGGCCGATCGAGTTGCTGTCGCGCGGTGAAGTGAAGACGAAACGCGGAAAAGTCATGGTCGCGCATCTGCCGCCCGATATCGGCGAACGGCAGGCGCAGATGCTCCGCAACAAACTGAACTGGCCGGACGACGCCATCCGGATCGTATCCGCCAAGAACAGCACGGGTCCGGGGAACGCGGTGATGGTCGAGATTGAATGTGAATCGGTGTGCGAAGTGTTCACCAGCTTCGGGGAACGCGATGTGCCGTCCGGCAAAGTCGTGGAACGCGTCATCGACGATGTGCGGGTTTTCTCGCGAGCGCCGCGCCCGTCGGCGAACACCTGGCTGATCAGCTGATGATTCCGTTCGCGCTCGCGGGTGGCGGCCAATATCGCGCGGTCGGCGCGAGCCTGCACGCGCGGACGCACGCGGACACGATCTCCCGGTTTCTTGGCGAAGTGGTCGGGATTCTGGAACGCGCTGATCGCAGCGTCGAATTTCAGTTCGGATCCACCGAACTGACGGCCGGCTGATGAGCCGCCCGCGATCATTCAGTCCGGCCCGCCCGTGGATTCCGCAGTACCGACGTCCGGCAGTTGAAAAACTTGAGGTGAGCCAAGCCACTGCTTCCGCACATAGCCCAGGGCGACAACGGAGCCGCCGGGAATCCCGGTCACGCTCGTCAGGGTACCCGCTTCTTTTCCGTCCTTTAGTAGTTTGGTGCCCGGCTCGGGCGGAGTCGCGGGATCTGCAGACACCTTCAGGCGACAGAGCTTCCTGCTCACCTCCGCGAAGGTGCGGAGTCGATTCAGCACTTCCTGACCGATGTAGCAGCCTTTATTGTAACTGATCGCGCGGGATTCGATCCCCGCTTCGGGAGCGAGATTGGCCTCGGTCATGTCCTCTCCGAATCGTGGAATGCCCGCATCGATCCGGGCGATGTCAAACGCCTCCCACCCGGCGAGCCCGCCGCCAACGCGCCGGGTCGCGGTAACCAGTTTGTCGATCAGCACACCCATCGACGCCACCGGAATGAACAGATCAAATCCCGCCGAGCTCAAGCGCGGGTTGCTCGCCACGTACAGTTCACCGATCACGGGAACAGCACATTTCACCGAGCCAAACTGTTCGGTTGGCAGTTCGGTTTCCAGTCCGAGCGACAGAATCACATCGGCACTTTTCGGCCCCTGCACGGTGAGCAATCCGTAGTGCGGCGCCGCGTCCACGATTTCGACATCGTCCGACACGATGAACTGCTCGAAACGTTTGGTCATCGCGCCCGTCTGGCCAGGTTCTGAATCGAGCAGAATCTCATCGGCCAGCACGAAGACATTTGCGTCGCCCTGCATCCGGCCCTTGTTGTTGGTAATGGCGGTGTAACAACCCTGGCCGGCGCCCAGACGTTTGATATCGTTGGTGCATTGGCTATGGAGAAATTGAATCCGGTCCGCGCCAATCAAAACAAGTCGCGAGCGAAAGCTGAAGTCGAGGACAGCGGCGGCCGTTTTCAAACTTTGGTACTCGGCCGCGAAATCGCCGTAGTGCCGCACCGCCTCGGCATCATTCAATTCCATGAACGTTGCGCCGAGGTCGTGATGTTCTTCGTGTGACGGGAGCGACATGAGCAATGGGTATGGAGACTATATTCGGACCAGCTGTGGCAAATGGTCAAAATGCCGGTCTCTGGCGAACAAACTAAGATTGTGCTGAATGACCAATGCGGCGGTCCAGAGGTCGTTGGTCGGGATGGGTGTTCCCTGCTCGCGCAGTTCCTGAAACGCGCGGGCGTAGTGGTGAGTGGTCTGTTCGTCGGCGGACAGGATTCTGACGCGACTTGAACTCAGAAACCGCGTCAGTATTCTTTCATTCTGGCGATTTCGGTTGCCGCAGAGAAACCCCGCGCGCAATTCACTCAGGACAACGAACGGAACAAAAATATGATGGGCCTGTCGAATCACACTGACCGCCACCGGTTCACCACGACAGAAATCCACGTAACGATTGGTGTCGAGCGCGACTCTCATTTCCAAAGTGACGGGTCAATCCGGTCCTGATCGGCAACGGCCCCGTCAAACGCCGGATCTTCCTCCCAGGTTCCAGCCAGCTTGTCCAGATCGTGATGAATGACCGGTTGATCCGACACCCCCAGCCCGCGCGCCAACGCCTCGACAGCCGTCTGGTTCAAGCTGCTGCCGACCCGCTTGGACTGCGAACGCAACGCCTTGTCCACGGAGGCGGGTATCCCGCGAATCGTGTGTTGAACGGTTTGCTGCGGCATGAATGCAAACTAGAGAAGCAGTGCATGCGTGTCAACTTGTCAGGTGGCTCAATCCCGAAAGTCGACCGGGTTCAACCCAAAGCCTCTTCAGTTATCGCATCGAAGAACCGAAGATGAGCCGCGTCGACCGAAAGATCCAATTCGCCAGTTCCAGTCGGGACCTTCCCCGGATCGCAGCGCAGCGTCAGATCATGGTTCTTCGATTTCACGTGCACCCAGCTTTCCGCGCCAAGATGTTCGACGAATTCTATGCCCACCCTCCCGATCTCGGGCTTCCCGTTCGTCGCGATCTCCAGATGCTCGGGCCGGAAACCGAGCCAGACGGATTTGTTCACGCGCGACCCAAACGAACTGGCGTTTGCGGCGCCCAACGATACCGCCAACCCGCGGAGCGCCGGTTGATCCAGATCGTCGTTCTCCAGAAATCGCAGCTGTTCCTCTTTCCGCACAATCGTTCCGCGAATAAAGTTCATCTGCGGTTCACCGATGAATCCGGCGACAAATTTGTTGACCGGTTTGTCGTAAATATTCATCGGCTTGTCGATCTGCTGAAGCACGCCGTCCTTCATCACGGCAATGCGATCGCCAAGCGTCATGGCTTCCGCCTGATCATGTGTCACGTAAATCATCGTGGCCTGCAGGCGCTGATGCAGACGGGCGATCTCGGCGCGCACCTGGAGTCGCACCTGGGCATCGAGATTGGAAAGCGGTTCATCGAAAAGGAACACCTTGGGATCGCGAACGATGGCGCGACCGACGGCAACGCGTTGACGTTGTCCGCCGGAAAGCTCCTTGGGGTAACGCTCCAGAAGATCGGCGATCCCCAGAAGTTTCGCCGCGTCACCCACGCGTTCCTTGATGTCGGGCCTGGCGACCTTCCGCAGCTTCAACCCGAACGCCATGTTGTCATACGCGGTCATGTGCGGATACAGCGCGTAGTTCTGAAACACCATCGCGATGTCGCGGTCCTTGGGTTCGACATTGTTGACCACGCGCCCGTCGATGGAAATGGTGCCGCCGTCGATCTCCTCCAACCCGGCGATCATGCGCAGCAACGTGGTCTTGCCGCAGCCGGACGGCCCGACGAGCACGAGAAGCTCCCGGTCGGCGACTTCGATGGAAACATTGTTCACCGCGTGAACGAGTTGCTTCTTCGATCCCTTGAAGGTCTTGAGACAGTTCGTGATGGAAACCTGCGCCATGAGTGCCGGGAGTTAAGAAAGCCGCGGGTCAAAAGTCGAGTCGTAAACACTCGAACGCGTCACGGCCGCGGTCGGATCAGCGAACGAAGCAGCGCCGCGTACTCCGTCATCTGCTGCTCCACGCGGTTCTTGGTCTGCCACTCGCGGAGCGTCTCCCATTCGGTCGCGATTTCCGCGCGGAGTTTCGCCGCTTTTGCTTCGTTGCCGGACTCCACCGCCAGCTCCAGATCCACGATGATATCGTTCACGTCGCCGTAGCCGTCGTCGATGTCGTCCATCAGTTCGTGCAGGTCGTCCGCCTTCGCGCTTTTCTTCGGCAGAATGTCGATGTCATCGGCTATCTTGACCACCGACCGCGCCCGTTTGCGGAAGTCGTGAAACTGCACCGCCACTTCTCCCTCCAGATGCCGAAGCTCCAGCACGGCCGGATAACTCACGATGGAACGGTCGAGCAGCTCCGCCGCAAGTGCGCGAAAATTATCAATCCCACTCAGATCGCCGCGGGGCATGATCCCCTCGTCGCCGCCCCAGTAGAAACGCGACAGATCCTTGGCGAGCCGTTCGTGAAACTGCTTCAGGTCCGGCGCGCAAATATAGGCCTGATACGCCGCGAGCTGCTCCGGTTCGACAAACTTGTCCCGCCACTTCAGGACCTTCTTCCGACGATCCGACACCCGGGCGGGATCCGGGTAAACCAACGCTTCCGGCCGAACCCCTTTTGACCACTTGTCCTTCCCAGGATCGTACTCAGCCAGGTCAATTCGTTGCGTATCGAACAAATCCTTGAAATTCCCCATCCGCTCGTAGCCCTTGTCCACGTCCTCGCGAAGTTTGAGAAACTTGTCCTTCCCCGGACCGGTCGGATACGCAAACGCGAACAGGTCCAGCCGATTGCGGAATCTGCCCAGCTCTTTGCGCAGGGCCTTCGCCTCGTGGGGAAGGGTGCCGTCATTAAGATTCGTCAGGCCGACCACGATTTCCTCAAGGCCGCCACACAACAATTCTCCCGCAAGTTCCCCATACGAAGCCTGATCCTGCGCCCGGGCCGTTCCGGTGCCGACCACCAGCAGACCGGCGGCGACCAACCGGGGAAACCGGTTCAGAAACGCGATGAATACGGAGGCGGACGGGATGGATCTGGTCGCTGTCATAAATGAAATCTTGCTGAACGTGTTGTGGCCCGGCTATCCGGGAAAGCTCGCAAACCTCTGGCCGGTTGCAACCTGATTCTCGCGCCGGACATCATTCCGATTGTTCACCGGAAAACAACTGGTTCGCGGTCTCGACCTCCGACTTGTTAACAAAGATCCGCATCGGGCGCGTGTTTTCGTCCTCATGCTCACGCTGCTTCGCGTGCACATATTCCCAACGGGTCGCGATGTGGTTTTCTGCCAACGTCGCCAGCATCGCATCGGCGTTGATCGCGGCACCGGTGTAAAACTCCGTCATCCGCCCGATGCTGGGATCACGCCGTCCGCGACTTCGGAGAAGCCAGAAGATCACCGCCGCCAACAGCAGCAGCAAAAGCCACCACCAATTTCTGCCGGCCTGCGGCGACCCGTCGCCCGCCGGGATGAGCGAGAAGACCGGGGGCGGTTCGCGCGGCGGCGACTGGGTTTGCACAACGATGTTCGTCCCGGTTTCGACGATCTCCGGAGCCGGTGGTTCTGCGCGGGTGGAATCCGGAACTGCGGTGGTTTGATTGAATTTCGTCGACGTCGAGACCGGCGGAACATGGGGTGCGGCGCCTTCACCCGGCCGGACTTCAACAACCGGATTCTTGACCGCAACGGTGTTGGTCGGAAGCGGATTGGCAACCGGCGGTCTTGTCCATTCCACTCCGCCCGCCCACTCCACGCGGCCGTCCCCCATCAGCACATTGCCGCGCAGATCGTGAAGGTCCTTGCCGTATTCGATTCTTCCGCCTGAGCCAGGCTCTCCTTCATCCGGACTTGATCGGACGACATTTCTGTCGGTCGCCACCATCGTCGTGGCGTCGCCCGGTCGCGCGATGGTCGAAACGACGTAACTGATATTGTCGTCAGTCAGCGTGGAAAACGATTCAGCCGGTTGGCGAGCGGCATCCGCAGCGCAGACCAGCAGGCGCGGCGAGGCCAGTTCCTGGGCGGTTTCTTGAAACGGAACTGCCGTCAGCTCGAGGAATTCGGCGGCGGTATTCGTTGCAGTTGAAAACTCGAGTAACTGCATCGGATACCGGTTCCGGTTCAGGTCGGCGAACTGTTGAAAAGCGATTCCAATCTGCCGCAGGTTGTTCGCGCATTGAATCCGTTTCGCCTGGCGCATACTCCTGCCCAGCGACGGCATGATCAACCCCGCCAAAATGCCGATGATGCCGATCACCACCAGCAGTTCGATCAATGTGAATCCGGCGATTTGCCTACGTTGATTCATGGTCGGGATCCCGTGGGCAGACGTTGGCACAGGCGCAGTGCGGACGCAAGAGAGTGAGCGTAATCGGGTGCGTTTGAAAGCGAGAGGCGGGGGAACGCAACGGTCCGACGGACGGAAACGTCGCCGCTGCGTTTCTGAAAAAGCTGCGGTGAACGCGCCGTAGTCCAGACGCTCCGCGACGTTTGATGAGCGCCCAACCCAATCGCGGCAGCGTCTTGGAGTGCGGTGGCTTCAGCACCGCTTTCGCACGCACGAAGCCCACTCACACAAACGGAGCCTCCCCGTCCGCGCGAAAGCGCCGTCGCCGCTGCGCTCTGCCGGCGCACTCTAAGATTTGCCGGCCGACCCAATGAAGGAACCGTTCAAATCATTTTCTTGCGCCCGACCAGAAGTTACTGAGGGAAGAGGATCCGGTTTTCACCGTCACCACTGTTTCTCAACAGCTGGTAAAGCATTGGCGTGGTCACCTGTTGAACGCTGCCATCCGCCAGACCGATGTTCCCGGCGTGCTCGTGAATGGACTTCATCCAGGCGAGGGTTGCGTTCGTTCGCAAGCTGACGATTCCTGAAAGCGACTGGTCATCGATGGCGATGTTCCGATCACCGGACAGAATCATGTCGGGCTTGGTGCCGACAGCGTCGAGCCCAACGAAATAACTGACATGCGAGTTGTTGAAATTGCTGAAGTTGGTTGCCGCAGTGCGATCATCCGCCGGGCAAATGACGACTCTTGGATCTGACAGTTCATTCGACATGACCTCGAAGATGCGAAACATCTCGCCGCGTTCCACTGCTTCTTTTGCGCCGCCGTCTGCTTCGAGTACGGCCATCGGATACAGGTCATTGTTGTCGTTAGCGTAGATCCGGAAGGCGAGGCCAACTTGTTTGAGATTGCCCACGCAGCTGATGCGGGGTGACCGAGTATGTGCGTGCCGTTCGAACATTGGCAGTAGAATGACAATTGCAAGCGCGACAACTGCGACAACGACCAGAACTTCCACGGCTGTGAGTGCCCGACGATGTTTGGATGGCGAAAGAATTTTCATGATCGCTCTCTTTCTTGGGTTTCGATTGCGTGATGAACAGCATTTAGCATCAGTGATGCCGCGCGGATTTTGCTGACGATTCCCAATGAAACGGAGTTTTGGAAGCGGGCGAACGCGTCATGATCACGCTTCATGCGTGGGCGGCACACCGTGAAGGGAAGCTGAGAGAGCCTGATCGGTTCCGTTCAAACGGGGACCGCGCGCGTCTCGCGTGCTTCCTGGACGAATGGTGCGCTACAGGCGCTTCACAAACCGCGCGGTGCGATCCACGGCCTCTTGGATTTGCTCCATCGATGTCGCGAAGCAGCAGCGCAAATAACCTTCGCCGCTCGGCCCGAACGCGCTGCCGGGAACGCAGGCGACCTTTTCCTGCTCCACCAGTTTCGTGGCAAACTCCTTCGAGGTCAGGCCGGTGGATTTGATGCACGGAAACGCGTAGAACGAGCCGCGCGGCAGATGGCAGGGCAGGCCCATTTCATTGTACGAGTTCACAATGAAATTGCGGCGCAGCTTGTACTGCTCGCGCATTTCGATCGTGGCTGGCTCGCCATTCTTGATCGCTTCAAGGGCCGCTTCCTGGCTGATGATGCTCGCGCACAACATCGAGTACTGATGAATTTTCATCATCGCCTCGACGAGTTCCACCGGTCCGCACGCGTAACCAATCCGGAAACCCGTCATGGCGTAGGCCTTGGAAAATCCGTGCAGGAAAATGGTGCGCTCCAGCATGCCGGGCAACGACGCGATGGAGACGTGCTCGCCCTCAAACGTAAGCTCGGAATAGATCTCGTCGGTGATCAACACCAGGTTGTGGCGTTTCACGAGTTCGGCGATCTTTTCCAGTTCGCCGCGCAGCATCGTGCCACCCGTCGGGTTGGTCGGGAAATTCAGAACGAGCGCCTTTGACTTCGGTGTGATGACTTTTTCGATCTCCGCCGCCGTCACGGCAAATCCGTTCTCCGCCTTGCAGGACACCCCGACCGGCACGCCGCCGGCCATCGAGATGCCGGGCGCGTAACTCACGTAACACGGCTCGTGATAAATGATCTCGTCGCCGGGATTGATGATCGCGCGAAACGCGATGTCCATCGCCTCGCTGACACCGACCGCGATGAGCACCTGATTTTTCGGGTTATAGGTGACGTGAAATTTCTCGGCGAGATGTTTGGTGATGGCTTCGCGCAGTTTCAGCAGACCGAGGTTGGCGGTGTAGCCGGTCCGGCCTTTTTCCAACGCGTAAATCGCAGCTTCACGGATGTGCCACGGGGTGACGAAGTCGGGTTCGCCGACGCCGAGCGAGATCACGCCTGGCACGCCCTGTACGAGATCAAAAAAATCACGGATGCCGGAGCGTGGGATGTCGCGCACGGCATTTGCGACGAAGTCTTTGGCGACAAATGTTGGGTTCATCGATGCGCGGGAGTAGATGGGGAAAGACTCCGGACGGCAAACAGTTTCCGTTGCTGGGGAGGGATCAGGCGGCGGCCTGGGAGGGCTTGCGTTGGATGATCGGTTCCTGTTCACCGAGCACGACCGCCTTGGTGATCTTGACGCACTCGATGTCGTCGGAATCCGGGATGTCGTACATCACGTCGAGCATCAGCTTCTCCATCAGACTGCGCAACGCACGGGCACCGGTGCCCTTGGTGGCGGCCTGACGGGCGATTTCGTGCAGGGATTCGACGGTGAATTCCAGCTCGACACCTTCCATGGCGAGGAGTTTCCCGAATTGCTTGACGAGGGCGTTCTTCGGCTCGGTCATGATCTGGACGAGTTGTTCCTCGGTCAGTTCGTCGAGCACGGTCAGCATCGGGAGACGGCCGATGAATTCCGGGATAAAGCCGTAGGAAAGGATGTCTTCGGGCTCGACCTTGTGAATCAGCTTGTCGTGCTCTGTCCCGACCACCGACTTGTCCTCCTTGCTGAAGCCCATCACGCGCTTGCCGATCCGGCGCTGCACGATTTTGTCCAAGTCAACAAAAGCGCCGCCGCAGATAAACAGGATGTTTGTGGTGTCCACGCGTATGTACTCCTGCTGCGGATGTTTGCGTCCACCCTGAGGCGGGACGTTACACACGGTGCCTTCGAGAATTTTCAATAGCGCCTGCTGGACGCCTTCACCGGAAACATCGCGCGTGATGGAGACGTTCTCGGTCTTGCGGGTGATCTTGTCGATTTCGTCGATGTAAATGATTCCCATCTGCGTGCGTTTCACATCGTAGTCCGCATTTTGCAGTAGGCGAAGAATGATGTTCTCAACGTCCTCCCCGACGTAGCCGGCTTCCGTAATAGAAGTCGCGTCCGCGATGGCGAACGGCACGTCGAGCATCCCGGCAAGGGTCCGGGCGAGCAGCGTCTTGCCGGAGCCGGTGGGCCCGATAAGCAGGATGTTGCTCTTCTCCAGCTCCACCTCGTCCGAGCCGCGGCGGAACGGAGCATCCGAATCGGACGGAGCTTCGATGGATTCGACGGAGATGCGTTTGTAGTGATTGTGAACGGCGACGGCGAGCGCGCGCTTGGCCTGTTCCTGCCCGATGCAGTGGCGGTCCAGCTCGGCTTTGATCGCGCCGGGCTTCGGCACTTTGACCAGCGAGGTCCCGGCGGTCTTGGTGTCGGAGCTGAGTTCCTTGTCGAGGACACTCTTGCACAGCAGCACGCAGCTGTCGCAGATGTACACCCCGGGGCCGGCAATCAATTTGCGCACCTCGGAGTGGGATTTTCCGCAAAAACTACAAAGCGTGATGTTGTTAGAACGAGCCATGTTAGCGACAGGTTATTTCTTCTCGTCAACTGCAGGAACTTCCTTACGCGATTTCACGACTTCGTCGACGAGTCCGAAATCTTTGGCTTCCTCGGCGGTCATGAAATTGTCGCGGTCACAGGCTTTCTCCACGATATCAATGTCCCGACCGGTGTGATGGGAAAGAATGCCGTTCAGACGTTGTTTCAGTCGCAACATGTATTTGACACGAATCTCGACGTCGGTGGCCTGACCTTCCGCTCCACCAAGCACCTGGTGGATCATGATGTTCGCATTCGGCAGAGCATACCGTTTATTCTTGGTGCCCGCTGCGAGAAGCACGGCACCCATGCTCGCGGCCTGGCCGATGCAGTAGGTATTCACATCGCAGGACAGCCATTGGATGGTGTCATAGATCGCGAGACCCGCCGTGACGCTTCCACCCGGGGAGTTGATGTAGAAATGGATGTCCTTCTTCGGATCCTGCA
This sequence comes from Verrucomicrobiota bacterium, assembly GCA_041689265.1. Classification (GTDB taxonomy): domain Bacteria; phylum Verrucomicrobiota; class Verrucomicrobiia; order Limisphaerales; family RI-55; genus JBDNGP01. Next base: position 6,699 of record JBDNGP010000265.1, on the reverse strand, counting down.
TTTGCAGAAACAACAGCTGCGCAATGATGACGTTTGAGACCATGTCATCCACGGGCGTCCCGAGGAACACGATGCGATCCACGAGCAAACGTGAGTAGATGTCATATCCGCGCTCGCCGCGGCCGGTTTGTTCCACCACGTGGGGAATCAGGAAATTTTCAACATTCATAGAATCAAAATCGATGTGGCAACCTAGCGACGGGCCACCCATCCGTCAAGTTCCGCAGAGACGCGGGGGGCGGCACGACAGGCCTGTCGACGGTATAACGGCATCTGCGCGGATTTCTTAACGCCATCATCCGCCGGCCGCGATTTGAGCAGCGGCTCCGACGGTCGCGGGAAAACCGAACAGAAGTTGCACTTGCACCGTCCATACTGCATTCGTATCGTCGACACTATGAAATTGTCCATCAGCTTGTTTGTGAGCCTGTTGATACTTGGATTCGCCGAACGTTCGGCAATGGCGCAGGCGAGTTACGGCGCACAGGCTTACGCCGAGCAACAGCAGCAGGAAGAACGCTGGCGGCGACTCTCCTCCCAGATGGAGGAGGGGCTCGCCTCCCAGGAAGTGCTGCGCAAACGTGTCCAGTCCCTAGAGGAGGAAAACCGGCGGCTCAACAAGAAACTGAACGAGAGCGGAACCACTTACGTCACGCCGTCTCAGTTGGACAAGGTCGCCAAGGAGCTCAACGACAAGATTTATCAGGTCGATAAGAACCGGGAGGCAGATCAAGCCGTGGTGAAGCGCGAGGTGGATCAGGCGTTTGAACGGATGAAGAGTCTGATTCAGAACCGGGCGGCGACGGTTCCCGCCCCGAGCGACAGCGGAAGCACTTCGACCAGCAGCGCCCCGGACAAATTCTACACGCACGAGATCCAGGCCGGGCAGACTATTTCAGCGGTTGCCGGGGCGTTCCGGAAGCAGGGGGTCAAAGTGTATGAATCGGACATCATGGCCGCGAATCCGGGGATCAATCCCAAAACGCTTCAGGTCGGCCAAGTCATCAAGATCCCAAAACCTTGATCCCCTCGTCACCTGAACAGTGAAATTTCCTGGCTTAAAGCAACTCCGGCGGGCGCATCTGTATCTTGGAGTCTTCTTTGCACCGTTGTTGATTTTCTACATTGCGACCGGCTGGTATCAGACCGTCAACATTGACCGTCGCAAGGGCCTGGGTGAGGCCGAAGGCGTTGTCGACAAGATGGTTTCGATCCACGTGGATCAGGTATATCCCACCGACACGGCGGTGGGCTGGGAGTCCGGACCGTTCCGATTACTGGTGGTGGTGATGTCTTTGGCCTTGCTCACTACGGTGCTCTTGGGCATCGTCCTCGCACTCCGCTCAACCGCTCACCGCTGGCCCGTCTGGCTGTCTCTTGGACTCGGTGTCCTCCTGCCCGTGCTCCTGCTCTGGTTGGGTCAACGTTACGAATAACCCCGTTCTGTCGTATGGTCATACCGATTGCAGGCGGTCTCGCTGCACTCATTCTGCTGGTCTTGCTGATCGTCCCCACGATCCGGTACCGGGTTGCTAAAAGAAGGTTGGTCATCACCGCCCTGGGCGTCCCCGTCCGTTGGGTCTCCCTCAAAAACATCCGTTACCTCACCGATCACTCGAAAGGCGTGGCCGAATCATGGCCGAACTGTTTCAGTTCCATCGGTCGCGGGCTCTATGTTCGCAAGCGGCGCGGGCTCTTCCGGTGGTTGATGATCACGCCGGACAAACGGTTTGTTTTCAAGGCCGAGGTCGAGAAAGCCATCCATTTACTCAATCCGAAGGCCCCCTTCGACGAAACGACCTTCTACGAAAGGCCAACTCCCAAAAGCCAGGTGATCAAGTCCAAGGATTCGAGGTGAACGTCAGATCGGGCGCGGCCCAGGGGTGTTTCTCATTCCGGAACAGTATTCCACATTAGACTTTGCTTTCGGCGGACGTTTTGACGTTCACTCGTGCCCATGCTTGCGAGGGTGTTATCAGCGTCGGTAAATGGGATTGAGGCGTTTCCGGTCGAAGTGGAGGTCAACGCCGGGTACGGTGATACCCGAATTGTCATCGTCGGACTCCCCGATGCTGCCGTGCGTGAATCACAGGACCGCGTCACCACCGCACTGACGAACAGCGGGTTCAAATTCCCGATGGGCAAGACCACCATCAACCTCGCGCCCGCCGACATTCGCAAGGAAGGCCCCAGCTTTGATCTCCCGATCGCCATCGGAATGCTTGCCGCCAGCGAACAGATCATCACCGATCAACTGGATAATTTTGTGATGGTCGGCGAACTCGCGTTGACCGGCGGAGTGCGGCTTTGCAAAGGAATTCTGCCGGTCGCCCTCAACGCAAAAAAACAGGGGAAAATCGGCGTGCTCGTTCCCAAGGACAACGCCGCAGAAGCCGCGGTTGTCAAAGGCCTGCTGGTCATTCCCATCCAGAATTTGCGCGAAGCAGCGCAGTTCCTCGAAGGCACCATCACGCTCGATCCGGTCAAGGTGGACACACACAAACTGTTCGAAGCGCCACCCGAGGATCCGCTGGATTTCTCGGACGTTCGCGGTCAGGAATCCGTCAAGCGCGCGTTGGAAATATCCGCTGCCGGCGGTCATAATCTTCTGATGATCGGTCCTCCTGGAACCGGCAAATCCATGCTGGCAAAACGCGTGCCTACTATTCTGCCGCCGCTCAGTCTGGATGAAGCGCTGGAGACGACGAAGATTCACAGCATCGTCGGAATGTTGAAACCCGGACAGGCGCTTGTGACGCAACGACCTTTTCGTTCGCCGCATCACACGGCCAGCGATGCCGGTTTGCTGGGGGGCGGAATCAATCCGTCGCCCGGTGAGATTTCCATCGCCCACCACGGCGTGCTGTTCCTCGACGAACTGCCGGAGTTCAAACGTTCCGTGCTGGAAACCATGCGGCAACCGCTCGAAGACGGACAAGTCACCATTTCGCGCGCCGCCGGCACGATGACGTTTCCATCGGAGTTCATGCTGATCGCCGCGATGAACCCGACGCCCGACGGCAAGATGCCGCACGAATCAAAATCATCCCCGCGCGAAATTAAGAATTACCTCGGCCGCATCTCCGGACCGTTGCTCGACCGGATCGATATTCATGTGGAAGTGCCGCAGGTGAAATTCCAAGAAATGGCCTCCGCGCAACCCGGCGAAGCCTCCGCCGTCATTCGCGCGCGGGTGATCGCTGCGCGCGATCGTCAGCTGGTGCGATTCAAAGATTGCGCCGTGAGTTGCAACGCGAGAATGGGTTCACGTGAACTGAAGAAATATTGCCGGCTCAGCGAGGAGACCCTGACCTTCCTGCGCATGGCGATGGACGAATACAAACTCAGTGCCCGCGCCTTCGACCGGATTCAGAAAGTCAGCCGCACCATCGCCGATCTCGCCGCGAGCGACGCCGTCACCACCGACCACGTCTCCGAAGCCATCCAACTCCGCGCCCTCGACAAGCAGTTGTGGGGGTGATTTTTGGCACCAAGAAGGCACAAAATTGAACCACGGAAAACACCGATTACACGGGGGAACGGATTCGGTGGATGAGGAGGTCAGACTTGCCCTGATTAGAGCTGGCAAAAAGTTTTTGGGTGGCCCCATGTTTCCATTCCGTGTTTTCAGTGTCTTCCGTGGTAGTAAAAGCCGTTCTCGGTCCCCACTCTTTTGTGATCTTTGTACCTTTTCGTGGCCAATCTACTCCGCCTTCTCAGGTTCAAAAACTGGCAGGATCAAGTAGGACGAATGTTCCGGGCCAAACGAGACCCGGTTGATGGCGGCGTGGGGTTCACCAGTTCGCGGAGGCTCTCCATTTTGCAGATTGGGCTCCAATGCCGGCGAACTTGTTGACGCGATGTGCACACGGAGACGATGACCCTTGTTGAAAATCATGCTGGTCGGCCACAGCTTGATTTCGAGTTCAACCAGCTCGCCCGGGAAGTTCCACAATTGTTTCTCCAAACTCCTGCTCAAACTCAACCGCATCGTCCCCTCACAGATATTGAACGATCGGCCATCGGGGTAAACATCGCACAGACGCACGATCACATCCGTATCCGGCGCTTCGCTCTGAAGAGAGATTTTGGCCATCACGTTGCCGGTCACTTCGAGTGGAGCTTGGAGCGGTTCGCTGGTGAACACGAGAACGTCATCGCGCGATTCGATGGCTTTTTGATCCCGTGGTCCCCCCGGAATATTCAGCTCATAGCCGCCGATCGACGGAACCGGGTCTTCCGGGTCGCTCTTGTAGAGCGCCTTGCCCGAGACTGCCGAAGGTTTAAACGACGCGACATCGTCCTTTTGCAGATACAGTTTCCGGGGCATGGCCCCGGACGGTGGCCATCGATCTGCGCCGCGCCACTCGTTGCCCGGCGCGCCGTCCTCGCCGCTGGCACCCATCACGTAGTAGGTCACCGCGGGCGCATCGACGATTCCGTTCGCCTCGCCCTTGAGCGTGGCCGCAAACCATTTCCATGAATCATGCAAATTGTCCGGGGTCGTGTTCGCTCCGGGGAAACTCAGCTCGCCCGCCTTGTCCTGAAGCACGCCGTGTGTCCACGGGCCCATGATCAGTTTCTGTTGGCCACGCGCGCCGGGGCCCCCCTCGTTCTGATAACCCAGAAACGCATCGACCGTCGCCTGCGCAAAAATGTCGAACCAGCCGCCAATGTGAATGCCCGTCGCGTTGACGTTGCCGAACTGTTCCGTGATCTCGCGGTCTTTCCAGTATTGCGTGTACGGATAATTCGTCGTCCACAAGTCCAACGCATACGGTGCAAACTTCGTTGAATCCAACCAGCCTTCGATCATCGCCTTGCGGAAAATTCCACCGCGATACACCACGTCCTTGAACAGGCTCGCGTTGCCGACCGTGAGGTGCTGGCTGACGACGTTGGTCTGCCCGGTGCCCGCGAGAAAGTATTGCGTGACCGCTCCCGCCGAACCGCCCCACGTTCCGATCTTGCCGTCGCACCATTCCTGTTTCGCGATCCATTCGGCGGAATCGTATCCGTCCCACTTGCCCTCCGCGTGACCGTCCGCGTCGAACGGCAGGTTCTCACCTTCGGACGCAAACCGACCGCGCGTGTCCTGCGCGACAAACACGTAACCGCGCCCGGTCGCGTCCGGGCCAACGCCCGCGCCCAACGCCTTGTTGTAAGGAAACCGGAGAAAGATCACCGGCCACGGACCTTCGCCATCCGGCACGTAAACATCCGTCGCGAGTTTGACCCCGTCGCGCATGGCGACCCTGTGCGTTTGCGGCGCTGCGAAAAGTGTGATCTGGGCGGTCGCGAAAAAAAGCGTGAGAAGCGAAATCCAGCGGGCTGATTTGTTGTGGGACATGGGACTGTTTTTAGCGCGGCCTGTCGCGATTTGACAGCACGTTTTCGCTGCGGGAAACCAGATGCGGGGGAGCTTCCAGCCACCGATCCCCGTCGTCATTCCCGTGCTCAGTGCGGGTTGCCCGGCAGTTCGAGCACGAAAAGGAAGAAATCACGGCGAGACCGCTTTCAAAAGGGTTTCCATACCTGCGGCCAAGGAGGGATAAAAAATTGGCGGTGCACCAAAAAGGGGGCCCCCGCCCACTTCAATAATCGAAACCGATGCCGGTCCGGTTGTCGTCCTGTGACATCTCGTAGCTGAAGATGAAGTTTTCCCGGTTGACCCATTCCACGTGGCCGTCGGCAAAGCCAACGTTGCTGCCCGCATCACCGTGATTGTCCTCCGCGTCCGGATAGTGGTTCTGGCCGCTCATGTTGTAGTCACTGAACAGCCAGATGCGCGACGGCCCGGCCTGTGTTCCTTTCAGATCGAACGCGTCCCAGTAATGCCGGTAATTGCTGACCGTGGTGTTTGTTTTCCGGACCAGCGGAACGCGCACCGTCGCCCCGTTGACTTTGACCTCCGTGTAGGCGGGGGTCCGCCAGGCCATCCACCCGTAAGGCTGGTAGCTCAGGCCAAAATCACTTTTCCTCCCGCCGGCCAGGTGCATCAGATCAGCGAGACCGGATTTGCCGGTCACGGGATCGGACTCGCGAACGTCGGGCCGGATCCGGTTTCGTGTGGACGGGCAGGTGAACACCTCCAGATTGTCGATGTAGGAAGGGACGAAAGGATTGTAGTCGTTGTCGTTGTTGTCGATTTGAGGGAGGAACGCCCCGCCCGAATCGTTGTCCGCATACATCAGGGAGGCCATCGTGACCTGCCGGAGGTTGCTGGCGCACTCGATCCGTTTGGCTCGTTCCTTCGTCTTGCCCAGCACGGGCAGGAGCAGCCCGGCCAGCACGGCGATGATCGCAATCACCACGAGCAGTTCAATCAGGGTGAAACCACGTTGGCCCGAACGCCGTTCCTGATCCGTCGCCTTCTTCTCAAGTAGTTTCGACAAGTTCATCATTTTTTTCCACTTTCTCCAACGTAGGTTGGTTTGTGTTCTCCGTTATTCCTGACTGAGACTGGTGAATAATCGCCGGATCTACCCGACGAATATTGCCGGTGAGCGCGTGCGTCGTTTCCAAATTCCCGGACTTGCAGGGCTCATTCCCGCTGCCGAACAAATCCGCCCACAGGTCGGGGCGCTCCGAGACCAAGTGTTTTCGTGGATCGCCGCAAAGCATCTGCATCGCGTAACTCAGTCCTGCCGAGACATCCATTTCAATTTCCCGTTCTTTTGCGAACGCGCGAAAATGAAG
>JBDNGP010000264.1:0-6536 GCA_041689265.1 Verrucomicrobiota bacterium | reverse complement strand
GCTCCGAACCCGCTCCAAGAGCAACTCAACCACGAATCAAAACACCCAAAACCAAAAAGGCTACGGTGTCCAGGTTGTGAGGCAATGGAAGCCCAATCCATGAAACCCTTCGGTGTCCTTCAGTTATGAGGCAACAGGCCTACGGGCTATCGCCGGTCCGGTAGTATTCGTTTGGCGAAGGGTTCGGCCCGTTCGGTTCGATATAAAGCAATGTCCCGCTTCCATCGAGAAACTCCAGGATCTCGCCAGAAACCCAGTTGGAAAACACCTGGCTCCGGTCCAGCCTGAACTGCTGCCCGGTCGCGCCGGCGAACAAAAATGAACTCTGACCGGGGCTCCGCGAGTAATTCACGATCTTGATCTCGTTCGTAAACGGTGTGATCTGACTCCGCAAAATCGCGCCCTCCAGCCCGGCGGCGATCAACGCACCCCGCCCGTTGTGCGTGGCGGCGTAGAGTGATTTCGACGTGATGGAACCGGCGTTCGTCCACGCCACTGCGTTCGTGCTCGCGAGGATGGTTCCCTGATTGCCAACGGCAAACCACGTCCGGTTGGTATCGGTCAACCTCGTGACATCATTCAGCCAGTTCGCCGTTCCACTCGTGCGGGGCGTCCACGAAACACCGTCGGCGCTTTGAAGAATCGTTCCATTCTCTCCCACGGCCATAAACTGATCGTCGATGAAACGCACCCGGAACAACCAGTTCGTCGTGCCGGAATCCCGCAGACTCCAGAGCACTCCGTCCGGGCTGGTGACTATAATCCCGTGGTTGCCGACCGCGACAAACCGATCTGTCCCGGCGGCGACGCCTGACAGAAATTCCGAGGTGGGCGAACTGCGGGCGATCCAGTTCGTGCCGCGATTGTCGCTGGTCAGAATCGTTCCGGCCGCGCCGGTGACCACATAGCGGTCATTCAACACGGCAACGCCCTGCAGGTCATTCGCCGTCGGACGCGGTTCAACCGCGTACCAGAACGTCCCGATCGCATCGACCTCGTTGGTCTCCAGCTTGCCCATGCTGTTGGTCAAAACGACCTCGGTCGGAAAGCTTGGGCTGTAGATGATGCTCCCCGCGTTGCCGACCGTGATCAGCGCGTTCGTGTCGCCACCGATGCCGAGAAAAATCGAGTTGGTCACGGACTTTGGGACGAGCTCCAGATCCCAGTTCACGCCCGAAGGACTGGTGAGCACCGTGGCGAAATCCCCGACCGCGACGAGCAGCTGGGGAAGCTGTTTCATGTCCCACAGCCAGTTGCGGATCGGGTCGCTGTGCGTCTCCCAGTAGTTGTAAGGCGTGCCGAGGTTGAATCCCTGAACCAACATGCCGGAACGGCCCGCAATGACATAGTAAGGGTCCGACCGGACGGCGGAGTAGTAAGTCCAGTTCGGCGGCGGTGCGGGATACGATCCTCCCAGTTCGTCAACCCACGACAACGGTGAAGCGGAACCGAAACGCACTTCACCGTCGCCAACGATCAGGCGGTTCGCCCCGTTGCTCACGCCGGAGAACAACGCCTTGGTCGCACCTGTGTTGACTGGCGTCCACGCGGTCCCGTCGACACTTGTGAGCACCGTCCCGCCGGCTCCCATCACCCAGAAACGCTCATCCAGCCAGACCACCTTGTTCAACCAGTCCGTCGTGCCGCTCGACCGCGCCTCCCAGTCGGTTCCGTTGGAACTGCGCGAGATAAAACCCGTTTCACCGACGGCGATGAACAATCCGCCGGGATTGGCCGCGACGCTGGAAAGCCACTTCGTTGTTCCGGAATTCTGGCGCGTCCAGTTGATGCCCGCAGCGCTTCGATAGCTCGCACCGTTGTCACCGACAGCGACCGACACCGCTCCGGCGGACGCCACTCCCTCCAGCCAGTCGGTGGTCGGCGGGTTCAACAGCGCCGTTCGAATATCGGACAACGAATCCGCGTAGAGAACAGTCCCGCTTGCGCCGGTCACGATCAACCGGTTGCCGATGAACGTGAGGCCCCGCAATGACTGGGTAGTGCCGGTTTCAAGCGGCTCCCACAACACCAGATCGTAGCTCGAATACAGCTGCCCACGGTCGCACGCCTGGATGACCAGCCCGAACTTGGCGGTCATGTCATAGACAGTGTTTCCATGCGGCGGCGGATTGGCCCAGCGCCAGCGCAGCGGAAGATCCACGGCGGACGCGACCGCCAGCGAGGCGAGAAGAATCAACGCACCAGCGGGGAGAGATCTTGAGCGACTAATTACACGCGCAACCGGCATAAGGACAACGGCCCGACACTACGACTTCAGCCCCCGTTTATCCAGCGGTGATCCGGTGAAACTTCGCCGCAACGAGAGCAGCAGCACGAACACGCTGCCGCGTTCACTTGAAGATTCAAGCGTCAGCTCGGCACCCAGGTGGCCGGCCAGCTGCCGCGAGATCGCGAGCCCGATGCCGGTCCCGCCGTCCTTTGAAGAGCTGCACGGTGAAAACAGATTCTGTTTGACGATGTCCGGCAATCCGGCGCCCTGATCGATCACGCGGAACTCAAGGCAACCGCCGCGCTCCGCGATTCCGAGTGTGACGAGGCCCTTCGGCGACGACGCCTGGATTGCGTTCTGCAACAGGTTTCCGAGAATGAGCACGAGCAGGTTTGCCTGAAGGTTGTTTAGGTGTGCATCGGCATTTCGGCTGATCTGAAAATCCACCGCCGCCTCACGCGCCAGCGGTGCGATTCGCCGCCGGAACAACTCCACGAATTCCGGCAGGCTCAGTTCATACATCGCGCCCGTCTGTTCCTCGCGGAGAACTCGTACGACCTCACTGACCATCTGCTGCATCCGGTGGGTCGAAGCCGCAGCCTCCGCCCAGACCGTCGCGTCATCCGTTTCACCGCCCTGCCCCTTGACGAACTGATGCAGGCCGGACAACGGATTCTTCAACCCGTGGATCAGGTGCGCCGCCACGGAGCCGATCGCCGACGTGCGGGCCGCCAGCGCAAGCTCCTCGTTCGCCCGCAGCAAATCCCGCGTGCGCACGGCGAGCTGGTCATTGGAACGTTGCAACCGCCGGAACGCCCAGCCGAAGCTCAGGCCGATCAGCAGCGATCCCGCCGCGAAGATCGCCCCCGCACGGGCGGCCAGGTTGCGGTCCAGCACGGCGAATTCCCGGGCGATCGTGTCGCCTTCAAGGATGAACTGGGCGACCCCCATCACCTCCGAACCGGCCCCGGATTGCAGCGGAACGTTCACTTCCAGAACGGGAATCCCGACCCCGGCCAGCGGATCGTCCGGCATCACGATGAAAAGGTCGTCACGCCGGGCCTGTTCGATCAGGCGGGTCACCGGTTTGGAGCGCAGCACCTGCACGAGATCGGCGTACGACAGTTCACCCGCAGTCGCATCGAGAGGAAAGCTCGCGTAGAACACACCAGTCGTTTCATACAACCGCGCGGCGAGAACGCCCTGAAGCTGGCTCGCCTTGAGCAGCACCCGCACGAGGTCAAACGGTTCGCGAACTTCCTCGCCGACGTCCGTCGAAACCTCGCCGAACTGCATCATCACCATCGCGTGCAGGACCGCGCCGTCGCGGCCGACGATCTGCCGCCGGATGTCATCGCGCATCCGCAGCGCCACCTGCCCGATTGCCACCGCGAACACGCCCAGAATCACGACCAGCACCAGCCACGGCAGCCAGCGCTGAAATCGCGTGTTCGGTCTGGATTTCGAATTCGGCTGCATTACGTCAGAATTCCCATTCAACCCCGGCGCTCACCACGTTCACGGTGTAATTGTCGTAGGAAAGATTGCTCTTCGTCTGCTCATACTCGTATTCGGCGAACAAACGAAACGCGCCCGCGATCAGGCGTTCACACCGGATGCCGCCGCCGAACGCGCCGCGAACCCGGAGCTCGCCCGGATCTTCATTGGACTCCTGGAGCGCGTAGTCGTAGTAGGTGAAGACGCCCTGCGCCCGGACCTCCCAGAGTTCATTCTGATAACGCAGCTGGAGCGAGACATTGTACCGGTCGAAATCGAAATACCCGAACCCGTTGTCCTGGTTGAAGCCGTAGCCCAGCCGCGTGTAAAGCCGCCATTGGCGTTGCTCGTCGAAGTAATGTTTCAGCCCGAGCTCGAAGTTCTGATACAGGTAGCGGAGATCGGTCCCGGGGATGGGCTCGCCGGTGGCGGTGTACTGTTCGCGACTGTCGTACAGCCGCCGCTGGATCTCGTAGCCCAGCAGCAGCTCAGAACGTCGGCCGTAGTTCAAGCCGTACGCCACGCCGCTCCCGTACTGCCAGTAGCTGTCCAGTACGTCATCGGCGAACAACTGCCGCAGCCCGCTCACGTCGGCGTCGATCCATTGGTTCTTGCGGAACTGATAACGCCAGTCGGTCGACACCTCGAACTGGTTGCCCGTCACCGGCACCGTCGAGATGTCCACCTCCGTCACCGACGCATCGACGACCTGATCCTGATAGAAGTACTGCCCAGTCAAACCACCCTGCCATTCGTCGCTGAAATCATGGGCTCCCTGAACCAGCGCCAACGCGGTCATCTCGTGGTTGACCGCCTCGCCGTCGGGATAGTACTCGGAATCAAGGTTGGCGAAGAAGTTGAAATGATTGTCGTCGATCGGCAGGCGGAAAATTGTGATGTCAAAGCCGGACAGGATCATCGCGCTTTTCTCGTCGTTGAAATCGGAGAGCAGCAGGTTGTCATTGTAGCCGCCACCGGCCCGCAGCGTGTAAAATTGTTCCCAAATCGGAATATCCGCGAGCAGGTCTTCCAGCTCGATGTCTTCCTGAGCCCAGGTTGTCGCGCGCGCAAACATAAGAACACCGATCGTCAACACCGTGGCGATGCTTCTTCCCATCATAACAAAAATACCGGGCATCTCAGATTCAGCCCGGCGGAACACATTGCGGAACAAACGATGATCAATCCCTCGGCCGAGTGCCTGCTCCCGTCTTGCTGCCGCTTTCCACGACCCGTTCAAGATCCTGATTCAGCTCGGCCTTGATCTCCCGGGCGCGTTCACGGACCTGCGCCCGAAGTTCAGTCTGCATCTCCCGCCACGCCTCCAGATCATCCCGCAGCTTCTCGCGCAGCGCGCTCCGCTGTTCATCGGTCGCCTCCTTCAACTGGCGAAGCACACCCTTCTGTTCCAACAGATATTTCTCGCGAGCCGACTCAAACCGTTCGATCAGGGTCTTCAGTTCGGCGGCCTGCACGCGCTCGGGCGCATCCACAGAGGTGACGGCGGCTGGACGCTGGCGGCGAGGCCGTTCCCCGATCTTGATCGGATGCTGGCGGATGGGCTTTGCGTCGGTCAGCACCGGTTCGGGCCGCTCGTCGTCCGGCTTGTCCTGGGCCACCGCCGGACGCGGATTCACCAAAAGCGTGAACACCAGAAGCAGGCTGAGTTTCAGGATCGTTTTCATTTTTCTACTTTCGAGCCGCCCGCAACAACTGCGATTCGACACCATCCAAGGGCAGGAACCCTGCCAAGCGCAACGTCACCGGCTGAGTGCGTTGAATCCCGGAACGTTACATCAATTCAACCGCACGGCAAAGCCTCGTTTCCGGTCGGGCAATGGGTGAAATCACCCTGAAACCCGACTCTCAACCGCTTGTTCTGGGACAAATCTCCCATGAACCGACAGCCCGACCCGGCGGAAAACGTTCGAGGCAGGCTCTCTACAGTAATTTTCTTCATCACGGATTCTGGCTCACCAGCATCGGCTGAACCCGCTCCACCACCTTCACCCGTGTCAGATTCAGCACCGATGAAGAGCTGGAAGGACTGGATATACCGGAAAACTTTGTCGGAGCAGAATGAATGGCTCTGCGATCTGGCAGCCGATGCGTTCACAATCTTTTCCAATTTAAAATTCGTTTACACTGACGGCCAACGAGTTGAAAAGGATCGGTGGAGAATTTCCCGAGGGTCTTGGTCAGTCTCAATCGTAAACGTTATTCTAGCTGAAGCCAAAGACGTCCAGAGTTGAAGTTGAGTCACGAATGACTAAACTGTCGAGGTGTCAGACGTGACGCACATCTTGCATTCCTATTCGCCTGAGGATCCGAAGGCGGCCGAGGAATTGTTACCCCTCATCTATTCCGAGCTGCGGAAGATCGCAGCGGTGAAGATGGCGCCCCCCCGGGTCAGACATTGCAGCCGACCGCGCTCGTACATGAGGCCTACATCAAGCTGGTCGGTGGACAGCAGGATCAGTGGAACAACAGCCGACACTTTTTCGCTTCTGCCGCCGAAGCGATACGCCAGATATTGATCGATCGCGGCCGGAGGAAAATCGCGCGCAACCGCCATCAAAAACCGGTTGCTGCGCCAGTCGAAGATTTTGAGATCGCCGCACCGGAGAAGGAGGAAATACTGGTCGAACTGGACGAAGCGCTCACAGTCCTCGGATATTCTAGGAATTTAGTGGCTGGGTAGGGGAGGAATGGAAAGCAGTTTATGAAGTGAAGGCTGTGCGGGCGATCTGATTTCATGCTGGGGATTTTCTGTTGGCGTGGAACCAAACCGCTTTGCGCCGGACTTTGC
>JBDNGP010000263.1:0-3833 GCA_041689265.1 Verrucomicrobiota bacterium | reverse complement strand
CACTTCGTCCATGCTTTTCGGGCCGTCCGCAAGATTCTTCGGCGCGACGAAGTAAGTGATGTCCTGATAATCGATCTTCGGGTAATGGGCCTTCTGCCACGTCGGCGCCTCCAGGGTCAGCCAGTGGCGATACGCTTTCAGTCGCCATTCCAGTAGCCACTCCGGCTCCTTCTTTTTGTCCGAGATGAACCGGATGATGCCCTCGTTCAATCCCGGCGGCGCGGACTCCGTCTCGATGTCCGTGTAGAAGCCGTATTTGTATTCACTTTTGACTGCTTCTTCGATGGTGTCTGTTGAGGTGCTCATAATATTTTATGCCTCCACTTTGATGTCATCGCCTTCGACTATGATTTTGTAACTTGGAACGCCCTTCTGCGCTGGCGGCCCCAAGGCGGCGCCGGTTTTCAGATCGAAGTCCGCGCCGTGCAAGGGGCAGGTGACCTTGGTGCCTTGAACGTCACCTTCCGACAGTGGCCCCCCGCGGTGGGCGCAGGCATCGCCGATGGCATAATAAGCTCCCTCCACATTGAAGAGGGCGATTTTCTGCCCTTCGATTGTGAACGCCGCACTCTGCCCGGGAGGAACGTCCTTGGCTTCCGCTATTTTGATGAGTCTTGCCATAATGCTTCAGTCGGTTTGGTGGTTGCTTCAATAAGCCGGAACCTCTGGCTCCGGCCAGGTGTTATCCCTGGTGATGCGCGTCGCAAGACCGGTCGGTCGGGGCGTCGGCGACGGCGGCGGTCAGTGGCACCAGTTCCGCTTGGAGTAGGTAGGCTTCCACTTCGTCCCCATTGACATCGGCCAGCATGTGCCCGTTGATCTCGACACAAGGGGAAAGGCGCTGCCCGCTCTTTTCGATCATCTCCGTGCGGAATAATGGGTTTTTGATGATATCGCGATCTTCGTAAGCCAGATTGTATTTGCGCATGATGGAGCGCACTCCTTGGCTCCAGCCACAGGAGGTTTTCAAGTAGGCAGTGATGGTTGGTATTTCCATTGATGTTTTGTGTTTTGTTTTGGTTTTCTGGTTGAGGTCGGTCGTAACCTTGCGGTCGCTTCCTTCCTGTAAATCGGTCTCGCGAACGAGCCGGCGCGAAATCCGCCCGGCCCTTCCCACGGTAGAAGCTCAAGGCGCTCATCCGCCACGAAGTCGCCAGTGCACACCAGTTCATTCCATTTCAAACGCCGAAAGCGTTCTGGAACGCTGGCTCTCGCGGGTGCTTCTGGTTCGCCCGTTCGCTGCGTTGGTTTGGCTGGGTAGTTCATGGTAATGGTTCGATCACGTTCAGCCTTCGCCGTTGTTCCCGATGGCTTCGACCGGACATCCTTCCATGGCTTCCTTGCAAAGCGCTTCCTCGTCCGGGGTGGTCGCTTGCTTAAACACATAGGAGTAGCCGCCCTCTTCGCTGCGCGTGAAGTTGGCGGGGGCAGTCTCGCGGCACAGGTCGCAGTCAATGCACTGGTCATCGACGTAGAATTGTCCGGACACGTTTTCCGTATATTTATTGGCGATGTCGGCCATAGATTCTCTTTCGTTTCATGCTCTCGGGTTCACGTCATCTCAGTCGGCTCAGGGTCGCGCGCCGGCCCTTCGATTCGATTCCGTCTGCGCGCTTCCAACTTTCTAAAGCATTTGCTTGTGAAAAAAGTAGGCGGCGCAATGGTGTCTGACAAGTGATTTCTTAAAGTTATTGCTTTAGTAAAGAATCGCTCGATTCGACTGGCCTTGAAGACGGCTGGCTGTAAACTTTGACCCATGACAAAATGCGGTGCTGCTCGCAAGAAATCCGATCTGGTTCCCAGTCGGCAAGTAATCCTGCGCCTGCTCAAGCAGCAGGGACCGAGTGACTCGGAAGCCTTGGCCGCGCAATTGGGCATCTCCGCCATGGCAGTCCGGCAGCACCTCTACGCGCTGCAAGCTCAAAATCTGGTGACCTACCAGGAAGAGCAGCGCCCCATCGGACGGCCAGCCAAGATGTGGGGTCTGACGCCGGCCGCCGCGTCCCATTTCCCCGATGCCCATGCGGGCTTGACCGTGAATTTGGTCCACGCGGTCGAACAGACCTTCGGCGAGCAAGGCGTCAAGCGCGTCGTGTCGCAATGCACGCAGCAGCAGATTGAGGCCTACCGAGCCCTCATCCCGGCTCGCGCCTCGCTGCAGAATCGGCTGAAGAAGTTGATCTCCATCCGCAACGAGGAAGGCTACATGGCGGAAGTGCAGCGCCAGCCCGACGGCTCCTTCCTTCTGATTGAGAACCACTGCCCCATATCCGCAGCGGCCAACGCCTGCTCCAAGCTCTGCGACGCGGAGCTCGAGGTGTTCCGGGTCATCTTGGGAAAGGGTGTAGCCATCGAAAGGACGGAGCACATGATGGCGGGAGCACGCCGCTGCGTTTACCGCATCCGCACACACGTGTGAGGCATAAGTTTCTGACAAAATGAACACTGACGTTGCTCCCAATCCCATCTCCAGCGCCATCGAACCGCTCCGCGCGAGGTTGCTGGAGCATCCCCTCTACGCCCGATTGAAAACGCTGGAGAATCTGCGGGTTTTCATGGAGCACCACGTGTTCGCGGTCTGGGATTTCATGTCGCTGCTGAAAGCGCTGCAGCGGCAACTGACCTGCGTAAACGTGCCTTGGGTGCCGCAAGGGGAACCGGCGGTGCGCGCGCTGATCAACCAGATCGTTCTCGGCGAAGAAAGCGACCGCAACCCCGACGGACGGTCCAGCAGCCATTTCGAACTCTACCTGGAAGCGATGCACGAGGCGGGTGCGGCGACGGCGGCGATGGACGAATTCATTCGCCTCGTGTCCAACGGGGTGGAGGTGGAAGCGGCGCTGGCCGCGGTGCGCGCCCCGGAGTGCGTGCGGGACTTTTTGGCGGGGAGCTTTCAGGTCATCCGCGAGGGGAAAATACATGCGGTGGCGGCGGCGTTTACCTACGGGCGCGAAGATTTGATTCCGTCGATGTTTGGCGAACTGGTGACGCGCCTCAACACTCAATTCCCCGGCCGGGTGGAGACGCTGCGCTATTACTTGGAGCGACACATCGAACTCGATGGCGACGAGCACGGCGAGCTGGGGCGGCAGATGGTGGCGAGCCTGTGTGGCAACGATCCCCTTCGCTGGGAAGAGGCGCGTGAGGCGGCGGTGCGGTCGCTGGAGCAGCGCCTCGCACTCTGGGACGGAATCAACGCCGCAGTAGGCGCAACCCGCTGATCGGTGGCCCGGCCAACAACACTGGAACTTAAGCCGCAGCAGGCTGCGTTGCTACTCGTTACGATCGAATAACATTACGGAGTTACTCATGCCTCTCGACACGCTCAACCGCCCCTTGCGAGACCTGCGCATTTCAGTTACCGACCGCTGTAACTTCCGCTGTGTCTACTGCATGCCCAAAGAAGTCTTCGGCGGCGATTTCCAATTCCTTGAGCGCGAGCAGTTGCTCACCTTCGAGGAAATAACGCGGCTGGCCCGCGTGTTCGTGACGCTGGGCGCGGAGAAGATTCGCATCACCGGCGGCGAGCCGCTGGTGCGGCGCAATCTGGAGCGGCTCATCGCGATGCTCTCGCCCATCCCCGGCGTGGACCTGACCCTGACCACCAACGGCTCGCTGCTCGCCAGGCAAGCGCAGGCCCTCAAAGACGCGGGTTTGCAACGCGTGACCGTGAGCCTGGACTCCGTGGACGAGGCCGTGTTCAAGGCCATGAACGACGTGGATTTCCCGGTGGCAAAGGTGTTGGCAGGCATCGAAGCCGCCGCCGCCGTCGGTCTTGCGCCCATCAAAATCAACATGGTCGTCAAGCGCGGCGTGAACGAGCACAGCGTTGT
>JBDNGP010000262.1:0-54920 GCA_041689265.1 Verrucomicrobiota bacterium | reverse complement strand
TGGAAATCCGCAACCGCCTCTTTTTTCCAGAACGCAAATGGCGGGTAGTTCGCCACGAAGTAGTTGCCCGCGGTAGTCTGTGTTTCAAAGATGGGTTTTGCGGTGGGCGCGGGATTGGGTTCTGTTGTCGTGCTCATAGAATTCATTTTGCGGGACCGAAGGCGTAAACATTTCCGTCGTCGCATCCGATGATGACCATTCCGTCGGCGACGGCGGGAGAACTTTGAATCGATTCGCCAATTTCGTAGGACCAGATCTCCGTGCCGTCCTTCAAATCAATCATGTAAAGCCGGCCGTCGTCCGATCCCACAATCACTTTTCCATCGACGATCACGGGCGAACTCTCGACCCGGCCGCGCGTGGCGAAGGCCCAGATTGGTTCGCCGGTTTTCTTGTCGATGCAGTGAACGCGTTTGTCGCGGCCACCGATTACGATTCGGTCAGCGCCAATTGCGGGCGAGGAGAAATAAGGAAAATTGCGATCGCGGTAGCTCCAGACTTTTTCACCCTTGTCGATGTCCACGCACCAGACTTCGTTGTCGTAATGACCGAAGAACGCCAGGTTCTTTTCGAGCGCGACCGAACCCATGATGTAGGCTCCGGCGTCGATTTCGTTCACCTTTTCGCCCTTCTCCAGTGACACTACGTGAAGCAGCGCGTCGCATCCGCCGAATACCGTTTTGCCGTCGGACACGGCCGGCGAGCCATTGATATAATTCGACGTTTCGTAGGCCCAGTTGGTCTTGCCTGTGCCGGCGTCCAGCGAGTAGAGAAAAAAATCATGACTGCCCACGAGAATCGATTTGGACTTGTGGTCCGGAGCGCTCATCCAGTTGGGTCCGCCGACGATCTTGTCCTGCGTGGTGAACTTCCAATTCTCGGCGCCAGTCTTCGCCTCGAGGCTGTAGGCGTTGCCGTCGAGCGTTCCGAAGTAAACAGAACCGTCGAGATAGAGTCCTGAGCTTTCGATCGCATCCGACGCGGTGAACGCCCATTTTTTTGAACCGTCCTGGAGATTGATCGCGTAGAAGTTCGAGTTGTAGCTGCCGACGAACACGGTGTCGTCCTGGATCACCGGCGCGCCTTTCACCACGTCGCCAGTCTTGAAGGTCCATTTGAGCTCGAGCTTATCGGAGAGCTTTCCAGTGGCGACCCCGTCGAGACCCTGACCGCCGCGACCCGACGGCCAGTTGACCGACGCACCCACTGTCGTGACGGCACAGAGCGCCACCACAAACGCGCAGGGAAAAATTCGCAGTAGTTGGACTTGGGTCAGACGTTTCATCGTTAAGCAGTCGTTATGACAAGAGTAGGAAGTATCTTGCAGGTCGCCCGGGTTGGCAAACATTTATTACCTATACGTATTAAATGGGTTTCGACGGCGGAATGTTCCAGGCGTTCAAATTAATGCGCCCGGTGCCCGATAACGCCTTTGAAAACACATTGGAATTGAGTCTTGATCTTTTGTCGAAGCCATCGCAAAAGTAACCCGAATTTAATACCGAAACCACTATGGCTGACCTCGAAAACAAGTACGAAGATAACGCTTCCGGCAAATTCTACGTGGATGACCAGTGCATCGATTGCGACCTCTGCCGCGAGACCGCACCGGACAATTTCACCCGCCAGGAAGACGGCGGTTATTCGTTCCTGAAGAAACAACCGGAGAACGAGGACGAAGAAGCATTGTGCAAGGAAGCCATGGAAGGCTGCCCGGTCGAAGCCATCGGCGACGACGGGAAGTAATCCACACGCCCACCCTTTCAACCCGCGGAGCAATCCGCGGGTTTTCTATTTTTGAGCGTGCCCGGATTCCGTAAGCCAGCCCGTTTCAATTCTAGAACAGTTATCAAAAAGAATATCAGAAATGAATGGGCGGCGGCGGCACTCCGCGCGCGCCGGGAGAACCGGACCGGGGCAACACTCTCCAAAACCTTTCTGAGAGCCTGTCTGAAAAAGGAGCGCGGATGTGTCGAAAACCAGCCGCAGGGCGGAGTAGCCAGTCCCAGGCCCCGGAAATTGAGACCCCGCTGCGGCTGGTCGAGGACGACACCGCCGCGCTCTGGGGTTTTCAGGCTCTGAGAGATCACGGCTCACGATGCCCATCACGGACTGTTGCTACCACTCGCCGGTCACGTCGTCACCCATATGGTAGGGCGTGTCACTCGGTGCGCGCCGATGAGCGGGTTGGCGCATCCAAATTCACCTGCACTGTCCGAGCGTTCGAGAACGAGCTACCGAACCCGTCCATAAAATTCCGAATCCTTCCTGAAAACCGCATCCCTCCATGCCCATCGGTGGACCGCGCGGAGCAACGGTCCCTACCCTCCGATTCCCTATTCAAACGCACCCTTTCAACTCCTATTTCCCAACCTCTTTTTCGCCCCCATCGGCCAACAGCTGACGGCGCAACATGTCCAGACTTTGCCGGCCGGTGATGAACTTGAATGTCTCCCGCTCGTACGGATTGAATTGGCGGACCGCTCCCACACCGCCCGGAAACGCCAGCCCGATGTAGACGGTTCCGACCGGTTTTGAGTCGGTGCCTCCGGTGGGTCCGGCGATGCCGGTGATCGCGATCGCGTAGTCCGCTCCAAGACGATCACGCGCACCGACCGCCATTTCGCGGGCCGTTTCCTCGCTGACCGCGCCGTGTTTCGCAATTGTGCCGGCGCTCACGCCAAGCAGGCTCTGCTTGAGCTCGTTGCTGTAGGTGACTACGCCGCCGGGAAAGACGTCCGATGCCCCGGACACGTTTGTGAGGGTGTGCGCGACGTATCCGCCGGTACACGACTCCGCCGTTACCACGCGTTTTTTCCGCCGCGCGAGTTCACGGACCACCACCTGTTCCAGGCTCGATCCGTCTTCGCTGTAAATGTGTTCCCTCATCAGCCGACGAACTGTTGTCGCCGCTTCCTCAATGAGTTCAGCGGCCGTTTCGCCAACTGCCGTGAGACGGACATCCACCTCCCCGGAGCGCGCGCAAAATCCGACTTCCAGCCCGCGCGCAATGAACACAGCGAGATGCGGAGCGATTGCGTCCTCGACCCGGCTTTCGCCGATGCCGAGCGTGTGAAATGTGCGGGAGAGAAATCCGGTCGCCTGCGGATAACGCGTCTTCAACAGCGGCAACACCCCGGCGTCAAACATGGGTCGCATTTCACGCGGAGGGCCGGGAAGCATGACGAGCAGACCCCCGGTCGTGCGACGCCCGAAGCTGCCGGGCGGAACATCGATGGCGAGTCCGGGAGCACTGCCGTTATCGTTCTGCAATACCATGGCACCGTCCGGCACCTGCGCCTGGATGTGGGCCAGCGTTTCGAAATTCGGCGGCAACGGTCTTCCCGTCCGTTTAAACATCTTCTCGATTTGCAGAAGCACCGCTTCGTCGGTCCGCAGTTTGAGATCCAGCAAGCGGGCGATCTCGTCCCGCGTCCGGTCGTCCGAAGTCGGTCCCAATCCACCGGTGACAATCACGACATCGGAGCGGGTCAACGCTTCCGCGACCGCGTCGGCGATGGCGGTTCCCGCGTCGGGCACGGTCAACTGGCGATTGACCGGCATGCCGAGCGAGGCAAGCCGCTGCCCGATCCACTGCTGGTGACTGTTCAAGGTGGAGCCCAGCAACAGCTCTGAACCGGTCGTGATCAACTCAATGAACATGCAAGGGAGATTTCCTTTTCCCGCAGAACGAGGCGAGGATGAAGTGGTGGGGCGGGCTTGGAAAAATGGCGGAGAGGGTATGAATCGAACCGTGCCTGTCCGGTTGTTTGCCAACGCTTGTGTGGAGCGCGGCTGTGTCGGAGACCAGCCGCAGAAACGTGCGAACCCGCTGCGGCTGGACCTTCGCACACAGCCGCGCTCCGGTAAATTCGCAATAAAACGGATGGTAGTCTCTGGCCGGAAACTACCCGGGCCCAATCGCTCTCGTCCTCGAAATCCCCCGCCAAATCGAGGACGAGGACGACGATTTCGAAATCGTGCGTTTCCGGCCAGACACCGAGTATGAATCGAACCTCCTCCCGGGCCGGTTACAAAAAGAAAGGCCGGAGCGGATGCTCCGGCCTTTTTGATTTTCTATTTCAGATTAACTGATGGGAACCGTTAGTCCTTGGTTCTCCAGTAGGTCTGCGAGCCAGGAGCGCCGGTTGCCTTGGTGGTGTCCCAATTGGCTCCGTTCACAGCACCAGTGTTGTCGTCTGTGAACACCAACGGGTCAGCCAGGGTCGCGGCCCCTTGCAACTGAGCACCGGCGGTCTTGTCAGCATTCGGATAGCTGACCGTCACCGTGTTGTTGCCGTTGTTCACGATCGACAACGTTGGGGTGGGTTGAACACCGCCGGCAGTGATCACTGCCGTGGCGCTGGTGGTTGCGGGAGCACCCGGTGCATTCATCACCACGTAGTAGCTGCCAAGGTTGGCCGCCTGCACGTCGGTCGTGCTCACTGAAGTGCCGGTCGCACCTGGGATGAGAACACTGTCCTTATACCATTGGTAGCTAATTGGACCACCGAGGAACGGTGCAGTCGGATTGGCCGCCACCGATACACTGGCCGGGCCGCCGAACGTCACTTGAACGCTCTGTGGCTGTGCCGAGATGTTGATGGTGTTGTCCGGATTGACGAACGACTTCGCGTTGCTCGCGTTGATACCCGGCGTGTCATTGTCAGGCGTAGGCTGACCTTCCATATTCCAGGTCACGCCGCAGTTATCACCGCCACCGCCCTCTTTGCTGAGGAGCTGGAAGTAGTAGTCAACGCCCTGCGTGAGGGTGAGACCGCCAACGGTGTTGGTGGATTTGTTGACCGGCACTGTAGTGACGCCCGGGAAGAGCCCGAAGGTGCCCACGCGGCGGTCCGTGCCGTTCCAGTTACGGAAGCCATTCCACTGCGGGTCACCGGCCAGTGTCACGACATTATCCGGACTCGAATCAGTGCTGAGGTAGAAGACAGTCTCGTCATCACCGGAGACTGCGAAGTAATACACACCCGTCTGCGGCACGTTGAGGTAACCGGACAGTTTAGTGCCGAAGTTGTCGATACCCTGGTCAGGCGATTCAATCGCGGTGATGTAGTCGGCCCGGTCTGGGTTGTTCGGATACTTCGAGCTGTTGGTGATGGCATTAACACCGCCACCAGGCAGGTTGAGGAACATTTCACGACGGACCAGTCCCGATGACAAGGTCCAGGCGGTGAACGATCCGGTGTAGGCAGGCGTCATCGTGTTGCCCGCGAACGAGGTGTCCTTGACGCCGCTCACATTGATTGAGTAGACGGTCCCCGGCGTGAGTGCTGCCGTGGTCAGGGTCACATAAGTTCCGTTGGCCGACTGCGTTGCCGCGCTGATCGGAACATTGATTGCGCCGGGTGCGGTGATGACGTAGTTGGCCATATCCACGGAAGTGGTCGGATCGACGACTTCACTGTAGGTGACACGGACCTGGGTCTGACCCGGAGTGGCCGAGACGTTGGTGACCGTTGGAAGAACGATATCGTTCACAACCGTCAGGGTCGCAATGTCGCCCGGAGATGACAGACCGGGGATGCCCCCGACTGCGCGATACTGAGTCTGGTCATTGACCGGGAGGAGACGTGGTGTCGTGTAGGATGAGCTGAACGCACCCGGGATGTTGGTGAACGAGGCGGCACCCGCTGCCTTCGCCTGCCAGCTCCACGATACGGTCGGATTCGAGCTGGTGAGGTTGGTGCCCGAGCCGCCGGTCGTGAAGGTCACTGCGGTGCCTTCACTGAAGGTTCCACCGGTGATCTGAGGATTGAACGTGAACGCGGTTTCATCCGGATTCGAGTTCGAGCAGCAGATGGTTCCCGCGATGGGCTGCAGCTGGTTGGCCGGCGTGCTATCGCCTTCCTGGCGAAGCGCGACCTGACCCCAGTCACCACCGCCGCCTTCTTTGACCAGATACACGAAGCCATACTGATTTCCGGCAACGAGGGGAATGATGCCCGAGGTCTCTGCGGCGGGAGGCTCCTGAAAGCCTGCGCAGCAGCCGTCTTCCCGGGCGATCGGCGTGGCCGTTTTCGCGTCGGGGATGGCGGCTCCACTCGTGTTCAGGAAGAACTGCCCCGCGTCATCACTTCGGGTGAAGAACCGGTAGTTGCCGGTTCCGGGTGAGGTGAACACACCGGCGATGCGGAGACCGAAGTTGTCGCCGTAGGTGTTGCCGAAGTTCGGCTGGCCGAACGACAGGGAGCTCAGGATGATGATTTCATCAGGCGCGTTCGGGTAGTTCGGTGCGGCCAGCAGCGCGCTGACGGCGGTGCCGCCGATGTTGCGGTAGATCTCCGCATTCACGACGCCGGAGCTCGAGATGAAGCCGGTGAAGTTCTTCGTGGAATCCACGGCGATGGCATTCGGAGTTTCGGCGATGTCGGTCACGTTGTTCACGGTGACTGTGTAAACCGTGTTCGGAGTCTGGGGCGAGGTGGGAAAGGTCACCGTGGTGAACCCACCGTTTTGAGCTCCGCCCATGATGCCGCCGCCGGTGATGGTCAGCCCGCTGACGGAGTAATTGCCGGAGGATGTCGCCGTGGCGGGGTCGACCAGTTCATCGAATTCGACGGTCACATGGTCGTAGGAACTGCTGCCGATGGCGCGGACGATGGTCGGCTTGACCACGTCTGTGATGACCGTCAATATGGCCTGTGCACTGATCGCCTGGCTGAACAGGTTGCGCACCGCGACCGTGAAGGCCGACTGGTTGTCGGCATTGAGCGGACGTGCGAATACGAGTTCACGCTTGTTCTGATCAGGGATGATGACTCCGTTCCGGTACCATTGATAGGTGTGGGACGGGGAACCGGCGTGGACGACGTTCAACTGGACCGGGCGATTTTCAACCACGGATGTGCTGAGCGGCTGATTTTGAATCACAATCGGACCGGCCTGGGCAGGATCAACAAACAGGGAGAGGTACTGGCCAGGAATTGGAGCCTGACCATTCACCAGACCGTCGTTGTTGTTGAAGTTCCAGGTGTTCGGGAGCTGCCAGGTGATGTCAAGGTTGTCACCGCCGCCACCTTCCTTGAAGAGCCCTTCAATGAAGTATTTGTTGCCCGCCGTCAGGTTGATATTACCGACGGTGTTTTTCGACTGGTTTGACGCTTTGGTCGTGTTCTGTGCGGGGCTGGCCGGGAACGATGCCGTCCGGTAGGCATTGGCACCGGTGCGACCACCATCGGTGGCGAGGTAGTTCC
This sequence comes from Verrucomicrobiota bacterium, assembly GCA_041689265.1. Classification (GTDB taxonomy): domain Bacteria; phylum Verrucomicrobiota; class Verrucomicrobiia; order Limisphaerales; family RI-55; genus JBDNGP01. The sequence goes on along the minus strand of JBDNGP010000262.1, from coordinate 47,706 downwards.
GGTAGCCTCTCCACTGCGGTTCGACAGCGATGGCCCGTTTGTTTTCTACCGTGGCATCGGTGCTGAGGTAGAGGATGGCCTGATCATCCGCCGCAAACGCGAAGTTGTAATTGCCGGAGACCGGAGGAACGACGAACCCGATCAGCTGACCACCGTAGTTGTCCGCGAAGTTGAGGTCCGAGCCGTTGAATTGGATGGCCGCCTGGGTGACGGTGGTGTCGACATCAGGTTGGTTGGGAAACCGGTTGGTTGCATTCAACAAGTTCTGCACGGAAGTGCCTCCGATGGCCGCCCCCCCGTTGATCGCACCCCAGGCACGGAAGGTCATGATGCCATCGGTCAGCGCAACGGATGCCTGCGTGTTCGCCGGGATCGGGTTTTTCGCTGTCGAAGCGTCGGTGACGTTGTTGATCGTCACGAGCGTGCCGCCCGCGGTGAGCGGCGCCGTGGTCGTCACAACGACCGTATTGCCCTTGGGCTCGTCGAACAGCATCTGGATCTTGTCGATGACCACACCATTGTTCATGGCGTAGTTGGCCTTGTTGGTGGCCGTGGTCGGATCCACATTTTCAGAATAGACAATGCTGAAACCGGAGTTGTTGCCGGAAGTACTGGCGAACACCACCGATGGACTGGAAGTATCGGAAGTCACGCGAACAGTCACAACCTTGGACGAGACCGCACCCGCGACAATATAGAATTGGGAATTGTCGTAGCTGTCGGAGATCGACTCGATATACTTGGCCGACGTTGTGGCACCCACCTGGGCGACCCCATTGGAATACCACTGGTAGACCACCGGGTAGTTCGCATCAATCGTGGTCGACAGATCAACGGACTGTCCCTCGGTCACCGACAGGGTTCGGTCGGCCACGGTGGCACCGCCAGGACCACGTTGGAAGATCGGGGCCGTAACGGTTTTCTCGGTTGTCCAACCGGTGTAGGTACAACCGTTGTTACACGTGGCCGAGAACACGAAGCGCTGGGCGTAGCGGAGCGGAATGGGGCGTTGCAGAGTGAAGTCCGGCAACCACCAACCCAACTGGGCAAGACCACCCGGACTGGAGCCATTTTTCTGCAGGAGGGCGAAGTAATACTGGGTGCCCTTGGTCAGCGTGATGGGACGGGACTTCTGACTGAAGCGCACTGCCCACGCATTGACACCGGTACCGCCGCCGGTAAAGGCTTCCAAAGCGGCACTGCCAACACCAGCCGAGCCCGGAGTCGTGCTGATCCAGAATTCGGCATCATCCGTACCTGCCACCCAGAAGGTGTAAGCACCGGTCTGCGGCGGTTCAATGAAGCCACGAATCCAGCTCGCAGAGTCATCAGGAGCACTGCCAGACCCCGCATCATTGGAGGTCTCAATGAATTTCTCAGGTGGGAAAGACCCGATGTTCGACGCCAGTGGCGTGAATGGTATCGCCTCCACCCACGGATAGAGAGGAAATGTCAGACTTTGCGGCGGGGTATTCAGGTCGGCGACCCGATTGCCCTCCACAAAGGCGTAATTCAGCTGGTCAAGATTACCAGCTGACACCCACCCGACCCCGAGGCTTGTCGCCAGAAGAGCCGTAGTGAGCTTTTGTTTGGTTGTACTTCGCATAAGCTTACCTATTGTTTGGATTGCGTCTTACTCCAGCTGTACACCCCAAGTCCCCGGCACTTGCGCGGGAATATCGTGACAGCCAAAGTTACCTGAATAGTCAGGCGAATAGACATGGTTTGTTTGGGAAACAGCTCTAATTAGCCATGAGGACGAAGTGAAGGCAATCTTTTTTTCTGGATTCGCGGAGTTCTGGGGTTTGTTTGAAACTAAGGGTCAACTGGATGCGCCGGATGCCAAAAAGATGGGGCGAGTTTTCCGAACGAGCCTGCGATGGCTTGGGGCAACCTCTGAATCCGTTCCGCCCCGCATGGAGGAAGGCGGTGAACCGCCGAAGGGTCTTGGGTACGGGCGAGAGAAGGCCGGAGAATTGAGCATGCCCCCTTGCGCTCAAAGTTCGTTCGGAGAACTCACTCCACCTTGACCCTCAGTTTCAAACGCACCCTCCCACCGGGCGCATCTTGACTCCAATCTGCTTTTGTGTGGCGCGCCGTTCTCCGATCTGGCGCGTTTTGTCTGTGAAACTCAAATCCTACCGGGCCGGAGGCCGGCGCTCCGGGGACGGTGTCAAGATGCGCCCCGGAGTTCTCTGCCGTCCACCGGGGAAGACGGGTTGCAGAACCAGGGGTTTCAGGAATCAGCGGCCGCGGCAGACCTCCGGACCGCTGTCACAACACACCAAATGCACGGAGAAACTGATCCGGTATCCGGCACGGTCGCCCCGACGTGAGCGAGACAAAGGCGAAGCCCAGTTCGGCGATGCAGATCTCGCTCTGGTCGAAGGTGCGCTCGAACCGGTGAACGATCTGAAACCGTGTCCGGCTCTGTCCGCGAATCTCGCCGTGAACGCACAGTTCATCATCCACTCTGGCCGGACGCCGGTAATTCAACTGCGCCTGAACCAATACGGGCCCGGCTCCCCACTCCTGAAAATCATCGAACTTCAAGCCACGCTGGAGCATGTAATCATTGCGCGCCCGCTCACAGTACTGGAGGTAGACCGCGTTGTTGACGTGGCTGAAGGAGTCCACTTCGCAACTGGCGACATGGATGATGGAGGTGAGCTGATTCAATGGCATGATCCGCGAGAAGGGAGCTGATGTGGAAACAGCGTGGCAACGAGGAAAACATTGGAGCGGGTGAAGGGAATCGAACCCTCCTAGCCAGCTTGGAAGGTTGGAGCATTACCACTATGCTACACCCGCTCAAACGGACGCGCATTGTAACCACCGCGCTTGCCTTGTCAATCTACAGCGCGCTATCTTTTCCGGCACATGATTTCGTTGCTTCTTTCAGGCGGGCGCGTCATCGATCCCGCCAACCAGCGGGACGAGACGGCCGACGTATTGATCCAAAACGGGAAGGTGGCCGCCGTCGGCAGGAACGGCTCGTTTGAGGTTCCTGAGAACACCAAACGCCGGGACGTCTCCGGCAAGGTCGTCTGTCCGGGATTGATCGACTCCCACGTTCACCTTCGCGAGCCCGGCCAGTCCGCCAAGGAAACCATCGCGACCGGCACGCGGGCGGCGGCCATCGGCGGATTCACGTCGGTTCTCTGCATGCCGAACACCTCGCCCACGATTGATTCACCGTCGACCGTCGCGCTCATACGCGAGAAGGCGGCGCGCGAAGGGTCCGTCAATGTCTTCGTCACCGGCAACATCACCACCGGAATGAACGGCGAAGATCTGGCCCCCATCGGCTCACTCAAACAGGCGGGAGTTGTCGCCATCACCGATGACGGCAAATGCGTGCAGAACAATGAAATGATGCGGCGCGCGTGCGAGTATGCCCGCATGTTCGATCTGCCGGTGCTGGACCATTGCCAGGACTACGATCTCGTGAACATTGGCGTGATGAACGAGGGTTACTGGAGCACGTTCCTCGGCCTGCCCGGCTGGCCGGCGATCGGCGAGGAAATGATCGTGGTTCGCAACATTCTCCTGGCGGAAACCACCCGCACGCCGATTCATTGTCAGCATATTTCCTCCGCGCGCAGCATCCAGTGGCTGCGCCTCGCCAAACAGCGCAACGTGCCGATCACCGCCGAGGCGTGCCCGCACCACTTCACTCTGACGGACACCAGCATCGCCGGCAGCGAGAAGTTCTGGGCGAAGGATGGCGACGATCTGAAGAAGTTCTTCAAGGACGATCAACGCCCGCAATGGCCGGCTTACGACACGTTGTTCAAAATGAATCCGCCACTGCGCACCCGTGCTGATCGCGAGGCGATTCTGGATGCGTTGACGGACGGTACACTCGAGATCATCGGCAGCGACCACGCGCCGCATTGTAATTTCGAGAAGGAGGTGGAGTTCGACGCCGCGCCCTTCGGCATCACCGGACTTGAGGTCGAGTTGTCGCTCTCGTTGATGCAGCTTTACCACAATAGCCGCCTCAAGCTGCCGGCGCTGATCGAGAAATTCACAGTGAACCCGGCCAAGCTGCTTCGCCTGAAAAAGGGCACGCTGGACATCGGCGCGGATGCCGACGTGACAGTGTTCGATCCGGACAGGGAATGGGTCTACCTCAATGCTGAAACAGCGAGCAAGTCGACGAACTGCCCATTCGACGGCTGGCCGATGAAGGGGAAAACGACCATGACCATCGTCGGCGGCAAAGTCGTCTACGAGGACGGTGGGAAATGATCTGCGGGTTTGTCACGAATTTCGCGAAGGAGCGCGAATTGAGAGCAGGCTCCAGCGTTGCACGCCGCAACCTTGGACAAGCACCCCGCCGATCTCGAACAAACCGGCGACATGGGAAGGCAGGGCGTGTGGCTCCGCGCGCGCCGTCTTGTGAAAAACACAGAGCCAGCAACCCGGGATGGCTGCACATTGCGGAGGCCTCAATGCCCTTCGGCGGACCGTGCGGAGCGACGGTCCCTACCCTGGCGCGGCGGAGCGCGGACGGCTCGTCCGCCATCATTCGGATACTTGCGGACGAGCCGTCCGCGCTCCTTGATTGCTAACATTGATATGCGCGTTCTGATTGTTGGCTGTGGTTACATCGGACTTCCGTTGGGTGCGGAGTTGGTGAAGCAAGGACACGAAGTAACGGGCATCGGTCGCAACATCCAATCGCGCCCGGAAGCAGCAGCGGCCGGCCTTCGCGCGATCAACGCAGACGTGACCGATCCGGGCTCGCTTCACAAAGTTGGAGGGCCATTTGATTGGGTCGTCAATTGCGTTTCCAGCTCGCACGGCGGACCCGATGATTACCGGAACGTTTACCTTCGAGGCACGTCTAACTTGATCACCTGGCTGGCGGGCCATCCTCCCAAGAAATTTCTCTACACCAGCAGCACCGGCGTTTACGGACAGGACGATGGTTCAGTCGTCAAAGAAGATCACGAAACACTACCTGCCACCGAAGGCGGAAAAATTCTGGCGGAGACCGAGCGGACACTTCTCGACGCCGCGAAGAGCAACCACTTTCCCGCGATCATTCTCCGCGTGGCCGGCATCTACGGACCGGACCGGACGTATCAACTGAGAAGTTTCATCGAAGGCCGGGCGCGAATTGAAGGCAAGGGCCTGCGCCACCTGAACATGATCCAGCGCGACGATGTGATCGGTGCGATCATCGCCGCGCTGGAAACCGGTCGGCCCGGCGAGATCTACAACGCCGTTGACGACGAACCCGTCGGCCAGATCCATTTTCTCCGCTGGTTGTCGGAGACGCTTGGGAAGGATATGCCCCCCGTCGCCGCGCCGGAAGAGCTCGCCCGGAAGAAACGCGGAGTCACGGACAAGAAAGTGAGCAACCGTCGACTGAAAATGGAACTCGGCTATCAGCTCAAGTATCCGACGTTTCGGCAGGGTTACACCGCGGAGATCAAGCGTCTGGAAGACTCCGGGCAACTGGATTTGTAGCCGCCTTGAAAGGTGTCTCCAGCATTTTGCTGGAATGACTGCAGCGGCAGTATTCCCCCGGAGCGCGGGGGGTCTTCGACACACCCACGCTCCCGTCCAGAGGTCCCAAGCATCGGCCCCGTCGATACGGTTTTCTCCGTCAACCGCGAAGCCAGTTGGAGAACGCTTCAACACTCATCACAACTTCCTCCCGTGATTCCAAATTCTTCAGCCGGAAGGTGATCACGCCCGCTTTACTTTCCAATCGCAGCGTTGCCGTGGCCTGAAGTTCCTGCGCTCGCTTGAATTGCTTGTCACCTTTTGTCGGCGCGGCGCTGAACTCAACCGCCCGCCCCGCTTCGCGAAGTTGCTGAATGGCTTTCAATGATTCGGCCCGCAACGATTCGTCTTCGATCAACACGTAAACGTCGATGCCGGGTTTGAACTCCGGAAGTTTGCCCCGGCTCTGCAACAACTCCATCAGCACGACATCGCCCATCCCAAAACCAATCGCCGGCAGATCCACTTTCCCTCCGCTGATCAGCTTCACAAGATTGTCGTAACGGCCGCCACCCGCGATCGCGCGGAACTCGCCTTTGCGATCGAACGCCTCGAAGACGGTGCCCGTGTAATACGCGAGCCCGCGAATGATCTGGTAATCAATCTTCACGAACGCACCCAGCCCGCGCGCGATGAGTTGATCGAGAACCGACTGCAGTTCCCCGGTTGGTTCACCGGTCTCGATGAACGCATTCACCGCGTCGAGTGACATCCCGACAGCGGCAAACTTCTTCGCGCTTTCCTCCGGCGAACTGCGTTCCAGTTTGTCCACCGCCTGGTAAAATTCGTAGGCTTGGTCCGGCTTGCCATCGTGTTTCTCGAAGAACTCCTGCCACGCGTTTCGGCTGCTCAACCGAATGACAAAATCTTCCTCGGTCAGCCCCGTCGCGCGCAGAGTGTCGATCACAAGTGCGATCAGTTCGGCGTCGATTCCGGCGTTGGATTCGCCGATGATGTCGGCGTTGAACTGGAAGTGCTCGCGCAACCTCCCCTTCTGCTGTTTTTCGTAGCGGAAAAGCTGCGGCACGGCGAACCACTTCACCGGCTTCTTGTACTGGCGTTCGTGCGCCGCGATCATGCGGGCCAGCGTCGGTGTCATCTCGGGCCGCATCGCCACGTCGCGGTCTCCCTTGTCTTTAAAATTGTAGAGCTGCCCGACAATTTCCCCGCCGCTTTTGAGCGTGAAGAGTTCAAGCGGTTCCAGAGGCGGACCGTCGTATTCGCGGAACCCATAACGGCGCGCGGTCTCACGCCAACGGTTGAACAACCAGTTGCGCGCGTCGGCGCTCCACACATCTTTGTGCGGCAGCGGTTCAGGGTAAAAATCTCGAAAGCCGGGGAGTCGTTGCATGAGGTGGGGCTAAATGCCGAAGGTCGAATTACGAAATCCGAAATGCATTTGAACGGACGTTGCCGTTCGTTGACACAATTGCGATGGAACTTGGGGCCGGACTTCAGCCGGTACGATGCCGTTGAAAGGGGAGCGGGCGCCGAAATTGGAAAAATCCATCAGACCGGCATCGGCGGAGTTCCGGGTGGCTGTTTCAGCGTCGGCACCGGGTACCCTTCATCGGGCGTCAACCGCAACACCAGCTCGCGCATTTCCTTGCCAGCCTTGAATTTTACGACCGCGCGACGCGGAATGGGCACATCGGTTTCGGGAGCGTTGGGATTGCGACCGATCCGCGCCTTGCGAACCTTGACCTCAAACACGCCGAAGTTTCGCAACTCCACCTTCTTGCCGCGAGCCAGCGCTTCGGCGATGTAATCCAGTGTTTTCTGGACGATTTCGAGGACCTTCTGCTGTTGCAGATCGGTTTCTTCGCTGATCCGGACGACAATGTCTCGCTTGGTCATAGGCCTGAGGGTGTTTGGGGTTAGGGCCAGTTTCGACGTACTACTCTCTTGCTTATAACCAGATTACTGCGTCCGGTCAAGGCACGAATCGCAGCAACCCCTTAGGCTTGTGAGGCTTGGAAATATTTGACCCCCTAACTCTCGATCACACCGATTTCCACCGGATCGACGGAGACACCTTTCCGCTCCAGCCATTTGATCGCCTTTTTGATGGATTCCCGCTTTCCGGAAATCTCCAGACAGACGATTCCCAGCTCATCGTTCACGCTTGCCTGACGGACATTGGTGATCAGATCAAACCGGTCGCCCAGCTCCCAAATCAACGGAATCTGGATCTGCGCTGGCGGATACATCAGCCACAACCGGCGTACTTCGGTTCCCGCGACCGGCTTGCTGGCCGCGGCCTTTTTATTCGGTACGGATGTCTTCTTTTTCGCTGGCATAATTAACCTCCGGCAATTGCTGGAATGATGCTGATTTCGTCGCCGTCGTTGAGCGGTGTCTCGCGACCCTGCAGGAACCGAATATCCTCTTCGTTGACGTAGACATTCACGAACCGACGTACTTCGCCGTCCTCGCCGACGAGCCGTTCCTGAATGCCAGGAAACTTCGTCTGCAATTCGGTAATGGCGCCGCCGACCGTGCCGGGTTGCACTTCGACGACTTCTTCGTTGTTGGTCAGTTTACGCAGGGGCGTAGGGATTCGAACATTGACTGGCATAATCTTCAGGCTTTCGCTTTTGACGCCTTGTCGGCGCCCAGCAGGGTTTCAAATTCACGCAGGCTCGGACGAATTTCGTGCGGCTTGCCCACTGATTTTTCCACGGCATCGATTGTTTTCAATCCGTTTCCGGTGATGCAAAGGACGGCCGAATCATCGGCCGGGATCTTGCCCTGGGCAATGAGTTTCTTGGCCACGCCGACCGTCACGCCGCCCGCCGTTTCGCTGAAGATGCCCTCGCATTCAGCCAGCAACCGGATGCCTTCGCGCACCTCGTCATCGGTCACGTCTTCAGCGTGCCCGTTGGTGTCCTTCATGACGCGCAACGAATAGAAACCATCGGCCGGAGTCCCGATCGCCAGTGACTTGGCAATGGTGTTGGGCTTGACCGGTTTGAAGAAATCGAGCCCCGCTTTTTGCGCCGCAGAAATGGGTGAACAACCGGTGGCCTGCGCGCCGTGGATGTGCCACGGCGTTTCCTTCACGAGACCGAGCTTGGAAAATTCCTGATACGACTTGTGAATCTTCGTCAGCAACGAACCGGACGCCATCGGGACAACCGTGTGCTGCGGAATCTTCCAGCCGAACTGCTCGGCGATTTCGTAGCCCATCGACTTCGAACCCTCGGCGTAGTACGGACGCATGTTCACGTTCACGAACGCCCAGGGGTACTTGCCGGCAATCTCCGCACAGAGGCGATTGACTTCATCGTAGTGGCCCTTGATGCCGACCACGTTCGCCCCGTAGATCAGCGAATTGACGATCTTGCTGTTCTCCAAATCGGACGGGATGAACACGTAGGCTTCCAGCCCGGCGGCAGCGGCATTCGCAGCCACGGAGTTCGCGAGGTTGCCGGTGGACGCACAGGCAACGGTCTTGAAACCAAGTTCTTTGGAACGGCTCAGCGCAACACTCACCACGCGATCCTTAAACGAAAGCGTCGGATAATTGACTGTGTCGTTCTTGATCCACAGCTCGCGAATGCCCAGGCGTTTGGCCAGGCGGTCCGCCTTCACCAATGGCGTGTAGCCGACCTGAAATCCAACGGTCGGTTCACCCGCCACGGGCAGCAGTTCGCGGTAACGCCACATCGTCTGCGGCCGCGATTCAATCTGCTTCCGCGTCATGCTTTTCTTGATCCGGTCGTAGTCGTAAACGACCTCCAATGGACCGAAGTCAAATTCGCACACGTGCGTGGCTTCGAGCGGATACTCCCGACCACACTCGCGACACTTCAGCGCCTTCATAAATCCGTTGTCTTTGCTCATAGTCTTAATCTTAATCTTGCTCGTATTCCTGATCGGCGGCGATCTCGACAAGGGCAAAAAAACACCCTCATCCCGAAAAGAGAAGAGGGTTTGACAAAAACTCGCGCGCTCTTCTCATCTTTCCCCGCTGTTGGCGGGCTGGAATTGGCACCTAGGCGTTGCACTTTGCGCTGCAACCGGTTGCCGTGGTTTCATCGGGCCAGAACCCTCAACCACTCTTGATGAGTTATTCGTTCATATCAACGAATGAGGATACATTGATAAGTTCACTTCCGCATGTCAACGGGTTTTTGCGCACAAAGTTGACGTTCAACCGCAGATGGACACAGATCAAAACGATCCACGGTCGCTGTGATTGCTACTTTCAAACATGTGTATCCCACGGCACCGGGAGGATTCACCTGGATTCGGTTGGACCGGCCTGGACCGGGCCGGGTGCGGACCGGCGATGGAGCGTGCCGGGTTCCAAATCGTTCTGGGCTTCCAAGATGATCGCCACCGCTTCCCTGCCCATTTCACCGCCGCCGAAACACTCGGAGAGCGACCGGCGCTGGCAAGAGAGGCGGGATCAGTTCAACATCGTCATGAAGAAATCGACCTGTGCGTGGCACGGATCACATACTGTCATGAACCCTGCCCGGCCGCAGAGTTGATCCCAGGTCCATAACGGACTTTCGAAATAGAACCACGCCAGTTCCCCGGCAGACGCGCCGCATTTCGGACAAGGTCTCGCGTGAGACAAGAATTCCGCCTTGCCCTCCGCCACCGGGTTCTTCCGCTGCAATTTCGCGTTGCTCCTTGCGACTTGCACGTCAGACCACGGATACAGGCCATCCTCAGCTTTTGTTTCGTCGTCTTCGCTCATGGCGATTTCCTGTTCTCGCTCTATCAATACCGGAATTCTCAGAACTCCACGTCCCGGCATTTCTTATCAACGGCATTGGCGATGCGCCGGACCTGGGCGGGTTCGATCCGCACGGGCAGCGTCTGTAAAAATTTGGCGACAGAAGTCGCATTCATCACGTGCGCGTAGTTCGCTTTGTCGGCTTTGACAAAATATCCGGGGACCACAACCAGCCAGTCCACGCTGACCGGTTCGCCCGTTTCCTTGGTGAGAAAGCGGGCCAGCGTGTGGGCCTTGTTTTTCGCCTGGGGAATTGCCTTCAAGTCACGTCCGGACGCGTAGATCAGCTTCTCTCCGTCGACGCTGAGTTCGTGTGCAGCGCCAGTACCTTTTCCCGGACGACGCATCCTGGCTTTCGTTTCGATGACGAACACACCACGCGGACCGACGAGAACATGATCAATGTTCCATCTGGTATCGCCGGAGGATATTTCGTGACCCGGCAGATCGTGAAACGCGCGATAGCCGGAGGCAGCCAGTTCGTTCAGGGACTCCGCCACCGCCTGTTCACCGCGCAGACCGAGGCGGCATCGGCGCATGTCTTCGATCAGGGTGAACGTGCTGAGAATCCGGTTGATGCTGAGGCCGAGCAAAGCGATTGACAGGAGAGCCATCGCAGCAATCCAACCAACACCAGCGCCACCTGCCCAAACCCGAACCGTGGTCGTAATGAAAATTGCAGCAAATGCGCTAACGAATCCGGCAACGCTCAATACAACATACAGTCGGTCCCCGAGATCGATCAGACGTTGAGACAGGCTGTAGCCAGGCGGACGCAGCAACTTCTCCCGCTGCGGCGATTTCTCAATTTTCTTCTGAACACGCCGGTCTTTCGCCACGCCCACGCCAACCACAATGAACGGCGTGAGAAAACCAATCAGGGCGGCCGCAGTCGTCGGGTTGAAATCAAGTAATGTCATGGCTTGGAATATCAGCTCTGCCCCAACGGGGCTGAGTCATTCAGCTCAAGTTTTGTGCGAAGCGCTACCTTGGGTGGGACGGCCAAACGATTCTCCAACTCCAACGGAGTTACGGCGCGTCTCGACGACAATGATGGAGGGAAAAACATCCGCTTCCTCGAAGATTTATTTGGCGTGACCGAAGTCCACGACCGAGCGAACCCACGCCTTTTCACTGAAGAATTTGCGGAGCGGATCGCGGGTCCCCTTCCCTTCCAACGCGACGGTGAACTGTTCCTCGCCCTTTCGGAAACGCCCGAGCACGGCATCGGCAAACTGGCCGTCGTCCTCCACGTGTTGTTCGCGGGAGAGTGTGAACGATTCGGCGGCCCCGGTGGGTCGCGTATAGCCGAGCAGGCCGCAAAAGATGTCGGTGAGAAAGTCGGGGAGCAGATCCGTTTCCTTGAAATCATCGGCGCGACCGGAGGAGATTAAGTCGGCCCAATGATTGAGCTTTTCCTGAAACGCCGGAACCTGTCCGGGCAGTTTGAATTCCCGGACCTGTTTGCGGATTACCTCTGGATGAAATAGTGGCTTGGATTCAACGGCCATTGATTCCCCGGGAGGCTAGTGGTCTGGACGAAAATGCCAAGTGCTTTTGTTGTTTCGTAAACTCGGCCACTCAATTCAAGTAAACAGATTAGCCCGGCCTTTTAAGGCGCATCCTGACACTGCCCCGAATTCGCGGAGGCGGCGTTAGACGGCGGCAACAAAGTGTTTCCAGACCGGAAGCCGAACTTCGGCCTTGCTGGAAAACTTGCGGCCACGACCCGGCCAAACCGGAAGTGGGGGCAAGATGCCCCCACCACCTTGCGACTGGCCTGTTGGCCCTGTTAAGTTCGCGATTGAACAACGTCACCGTTGCCCTTAACCATTGGGCAATTCCATGAGAACAACGATTCACCGCCTTCGCATGCACCTCCTGCTTCCCGTCACCGTGCTGGGTTTGCTCACAACCGGATTGCCGGCCGCCGACTACGCGCAATGGCGAGGACCGCATCGCGACGGGCATTCGCCCGACACCGGGTTGCTTCAGGAATGGCCGAAGGACGGACCCGCGTTGCTCTGGCAGGTGACCGATGTTGGCGCGGGCTATTCCACGCCGTCGGTCGCGGGTGACCGGATCTATCTGATCAGCACGGACGGTTCCGAGGAATCGGTTCTCGCTCTCGCAGTGAAAGATGGCAGCCGTGTCTGGGATGCCAAGTTGGGAAAGGTGGGACATCCGGAACAGAATCCCAGCTACCCGGGCTCGCGTTCAACACCGACCGTGGATAGCGGAATGGTCTTTGCACTCGGCTCGGCCGGTGATCTGGTTTGTTTTGAAACGGCGAAGGGCAAGGAAGTTTGGCGCAAGCAGCTGCGCACCGATTTTGAGGGCCAATACGGCGAGTGGGCGTATGCCGAATCGCCGCTGGTGGACGGCGACCAGCTGATCTGCACGCCCGGCGGCACGAACGCCACCGTGGTCGCCCTGAACAAACGGACCGGCGACCTGATCTGGAAATGCTCGGTGCCCAAGGGAACGGCGGCGGGTTATTCATCCGCCGTCGTGACGGATATTTCCGGGGTGAAGCAGTATGTGCAGTTTCTCGCCAGCGGAGTGATGGGCCTGGACGCCGGGACGGGCAGGCTGCTCTGGCGTTTCAAAAAAACGGGGCTGAAAAGCCCCGCCGTCATCATGACGCCTTTGGTGAGCGACGGCATGGTCTACAGCGGGGCGTTTCGCGCCACGGCCGCGCTGATCAAACCAGTGCTGAAGAATGGCGACTTCACCGTGGACGAACTTTATTCCGGCGGCAAACTTCCGATCACCCAGGGCGGAGTCGTGAAGGTGGGGGATTACTTTTACGGCGGCGGCGGCGGCGGCCAGTCGATGCTGTGCGTGGATTTCAAGACGGGCGAGATCCAATGGGAGGAACGCGCGTTCGGACCCTGCTCGTTGCTGGTGGCGGACAACCGGATCTACGTGCACGGCGACAGCGGTGAGGTAGGACTGGTTGAACTCGATGCGAACAGGTATCGCGAGAAGGGGCGCTTCACGCCGCCGAATCCGCCCGATCGCGGCCAGGCGAAAGCGTGGGCCTATCCCGTCGTGGCAAACGGCAGGCTCTACATCCGGGATCAGAATTCGCTCTGGTGCTACGACGTCCGGGCGGCCAAGTGAACCGGCGGACCGCGGGCATTCCGCCTGCGGGGGCTCCGCAACGTGCCATCGTTCAAATTGTTTTAGGCTCCTCCGCAATCCTGCCGTTGCGGGCCTGCAACGCTGCGGTCCCTGATCGGTCGCCCCACCTTTTCCAAGCCTCCTTTGGTTTCGCAGACAAGGGGGGCGCGTTTGTAGAGGCCGATGAGGTTGGTGGCTTTCGAGCCGTCGCCGGGGTCCTGACTGCCGGGCTGCTCTTTCAGTCGTGATTGGAAATACCCACCCTGCCCGCTCAGATGAATTGATGGTCAGGTGGTTGGGGCCGCGTGATGCCCATTCTGGTTCACGGCAGGCATGCTCCAAGGTATGAATCCGAAGAATCATAAAACCGTTCCACCGGAAAAACTGTCCCTCCGCGATTTTGTTCTCCGCTGCCGCCACCGCAATGAAACCATGATGAAAACCCGCCTCCATTTCAAACCCTTCGCCATCATCTTTTGCGCCCTCCTCACCACAGTATTTGCCGGACGCGCCGCCACGTCGTTTTACAACTGAAACTGGACGAGCCTCTCCGGGCAAGGCGGGCTGGGCGATGCTGTTTACGCGACCGCTCTCGACGAAGACGGCAACGTGTATGCGGGCGGCAATTTCAGTTTCATCAACGGCGTGCCGGCCAACCGCATCGCCATGTGGAACGGCGTCGAATGGTCACCGTTGGGACCCGGGCTGGGCGAGATCCCCGCACCGGTTCCTCCCGAAGTTCATGCCATCGCAATTTCCGGAACAACCGTGTTCGCCCGGGGGAACCTTCATCACGGCGGGAGGACAGGAATCTTGGCATCTGGCCAAATGGGACGGCATCGAATAGTCTGGGTTCGGGCGGGTGGGTGGTTCCGTGAGCGCACTGTTTGCTGCCGGAGACGATCTCTACGTCGCGGCGGGATTTAATTTTGGGAGCGGGCCAACGGGTTCACCGTTGATGCGATGGGACGGAAATTCATGGCAGGGCGTCGGTGGCTTCGTCGGAAGCGTTCTCACCATGGTGAAGATGAACGGCGATCTCTACGTCGCCGGTTCCAACATCAAAGTGAACGGGATCGATGCCGGCAACATTGCGAGAGGGGACGGGACCGCGTGGTCCTCGCTCGGTGAGGGCACCGACAAACGTGTCAACGCGCTGGCCGTGTCCGGAACGGATCTCTACGTTGGCGGCTTTTTTGACCGGGCGGGAGGCACCGCTGCCGAGAACTACATGTATCATGTCTCCCGCCGGGACGGATCGACAAGGAACCGGCTTCGCACGCAGAGCGAAATTGGGGTCGGCACCACGGTCTATTCATTGGCAGTGCATGGAACCGATCTTTATGTCGGCGGAACTTTTGGTTCGGTCAGCGGTGTCACGGTGAACGGGATCACCCAATGGGACGGCACCGGGTGGTCGCCGCTCGGATCAGGGCTGAACAACACCCCCTTCACGATGCTGGTTGACGGTGACGTGCAGATCGGTGGCAGCCTCGGAGGCCAGGCGGGACAGCCGCTGGAACTGGCGGTCAACGGACTGCGGGCCATGCGCTTCGAGGACAACGGCGACAGCATCGATATTAGTTCAGTCCCTGACGGAGCACCCACTGTGATTGGCGGTTCACCGGCCAACTTCGTGGCGTCAGGAGTGGTGGGGGCGACGATCGTTGGCGGAGGCGCGACAGAGTTTAATCAAGTTGCCGCCCCAAATTCTGTGCTGGCGGACTACGGTTCCGTTTTGGGCGGACTTGACAACATCGCCGGCGGCTTTGCCGCGACGGCGATGGGACAATCAACAAGGGCATCAGGCGAATCCGCGACAGCGATGGGCTTCTCAACTTCCGCCAGCGGCGATTACTCGACGGCGATGGGACGAAAGGCCAAAGCGAATCACGCCGGCACGTTCGTTTGGGCTGATTCGCAGAATGCCGTATTGGGACTCTACAGCCCGAACTCCGGCAATTGGGGGTCGGCAGTCGTGCTGGGTGAAACCGCCTTTCTGGCGGGGACCACCTCGGGGTCCGGCAGTCACCTGAGATTCACCTTCGGCACCGATGCGAATTACGCGGCCAACGACGCTCAAATGCGGATCGAGCCGAACGGCGACGTCCGGGCAGACGGCGCGTTCATCGGCGGCGGCGCGGACGTGGCGGAATCGTTTGACGTGGAAGGCAACCACACCGACTACGAGCCCGGTGGCGTGCTGGCCATCTCGACAGAAAGCGACGGTCACCTGGTCAAGAGCACTGAATCTTACTCGACGTTGGTCGCCGGCGTGCATGCGACCAAACCGGGGGTGTTGTTGACTGATCGGGGCATCGAAGCGGATCTCTCCGGTCAGGTACCGCTCGGCGGCGGCGGAGTCATTCCCCATAAATTCTGCCTCGAAGGCGGCCCGATCCAACGCGGCGATCTGCTCGTCTCCAGCAGCAAACCCGGCCATGCGATGAAGGGCCATCCCAACCTGATCCGCGTCGGCACCGAGAACCTGTTTCCTGAGACAGAGTGACGGCCGGTCCTGCCTTGGGGCTGGGCAGGGGGCGAACGTTGTGGAATAAATGGCCCATGCTTTTCCATCCGCTGATTCGGACGTGCATTCTGCTGTCGCTGGGGTTGTTGCCAGCGACGCTCGAGGCGGCTGATCCGGCCACCCGCGCACGATACCGGGTGTTGACCGCGCAGAATGGCCAGGCACCGGACTTCCAGTCGGTGGACATCATCATTGGACCCACTGAAAAAACGGGGCGTCGCGCGAGCGGCACCTGGTGGCAGCTCGAGGCTCGCACCGGGACGGACCCGACCGAGATGCCGCTGTTTGAATGGCGCGCGTTGACCGATCAATCACCGTGGGAGCGCCGCCGCGGGGACCTCACGTTTTTCCGTTACCAACTGCACCTGCCCGAAACAGGTGAAGCGCTTGAGTATCAGGATCAGCACACGCAACGCGCGTTGCTGCCCGGTTGGGCGAACTTCCAGCGCGACTTCGTTCCACGGTCGGCCGAGGCAGCGGCGTTCGAGAGCGGCGCGCCGCAGACGGTCGAGTTACTCGGCCACGTCCTCACCCTGGTCGACACCGGTCCCGCCGATTGGCCGGTCTGGAAGGAGGTCAAGCTGCTGTCGCTCGATCGCGAATGTCTGGTGGGTACGGGGCGCAATTTCAAGGACGCGGAAGGTCACCGACTGCCGCAGAAGCCGGAGCGCCAGAATTACACCTACGTCGACTTCGACGAGGCAGATTACCGGACGATGATCGAGGCGGGCATCAATCTGTTCACGCTGAAGCCGCCGCAGGAGGCGTGGGTCCGCGACGAGCCGGTGTTCTATATCCGCCATCCGCTGGAAAAACCGTTCCTCCGGTACCCGGCGGATCTCTACCGCGCCAATTATCTCGGCCCGGTGATGTTCATGGATGAACCGGCGTACTTGATGGTGGGCGATACGAACGTCAGCGACACGCTGCGGTATTTTTCGGATGCCAGTGCGTTGATCACCAAACGAACGCGGACTACGTACGAGGGTGAAGGCAACTACGGCTCGTGGACGTTTGACCGCGCCTTGCGAAAGGCCGGCTTCAACCTTGGCGACATGAAGATCCAACAGTGGGATTATCCGTCGTGGGAGACATATTACGACACCGCCCACTATCAGTTCGCGGGCGGGGCGGTTGGCTTCGTGCACGAGGCCCGGTATCAATTGGAGAGGTTTGACCGGAGGGTTGCCGCCTACACCGGCGGTGATCGTCAGCATACGGCCGACGAGTTGTTGCGATATCACTATGCCTTCCTGCGTGGCGCGGCGCGGCGCTTCGGCGGCCACTGGGGCGTCGCGATCTACGGCCAGGCGGATCCTGCCTTTTCAGATCGCGCCCTGTCGCTGGCCTACGACACGGGCGCCCGCTACCTGTGGTTCTGGACCTCCGATCACGAGCACCATGTGCCCTGGCCGGAACAACTGGAGCTGGCGCGCAAACTTCGCGATCACAAACGTAATCACCCGCGCCCATCGATCTACGACCAGCCGCCCCGGCTCGATACGTTGATCCTCATTCCGAACGGATACTTTTTATCGCTCGGAGACCTTGGGTGGTTGCACGAAATGGACAAGGAACGAACCAACGAGGCGTCGCAACGCTACCGGCGGCTGATGCAAAACGCCTTCAAGGAAGTGTATCGTTGCTTGGATCGGGGCGAGGATTTTGACATCGACGTGGATGACGGCAGTCCTATCTCCGGTTACCGGCGGATCGTGCGCCTGACAACGGATTAAGGAGTTGCAGTCACTGCCTGAATGTCGATCATCTTGGGATGAACCGCTTCAAAAACATTTCCCGTAGAACTTGGGTGCCCGTGCTGATGCTGGCGGTCGCCACCTGGACAGTTTCCGGACTGCGTGCCCAGGAAGCGCGGATGCCCCTGCCGGAGAAAGTGGTGGTCCTGACCTTCGACGACTCGGTGCATTCCCATTACACGGTCGCCCGTCCGCTCCTGAAGAAACTTGGATTCTCGGCGACCTTTTTCATCACCGAGGGATTTGATTTCAAAACCAACAAGCAGGATTACATGACGTGGGCACAAATCCGGACCCTGCACGATGACGGATTTGAAATCGGCAACCACACCCGCGATCACCTGAGCGTCACCGAACAGAATCTGTCGCAGGTGCGGGAACAGTTGGAGGTGATCAACGACCGCTGCCGCGAGCACGGCATTCCCAAGCCGGTCAGCTTTGCTTACCCTGGCAATGCCTTCCATGTGCGGGCGCTGCCGATTCTCGAGAGCATGGGGATCCAGTTTGCCCGGCGGGGCGGCGCACCGGAGTATGATTACGATTCGGGCGGTGGCGTCGCGTTCGAACCGGGACGGGATCACCCGTTGCTGATTCCAACCGCCGGAGACGCCCGCCCCACCTGGACGTTGGAAGATTTCAAAAAAGCGCTGAGCCGCGCGAAGGAAGGCACGGTCCCGGTACTCCAGTTCCATGGCGTGCCTGATCTGGCGCATCCGTGGGTGCATACTCCGCCGGAACGATTCGCTGAATACATGCAATACCTGAAGGTTGAGGGATACCAGGTGCTCGCCCTGCGCGACCTGGCCCGGTTTGTCGATCCGGAGGTGAAGCCGGCCGATCCGGAGGCCCCCATTCAGGAACGTATTCAGGCGATCCGTGGCGAGTGAATCGCCAGGCCGGGAACTTCCGCCTGCCCGCCCAGCCAGGCGATGAAGGGCGAACCGGATCTGATTCGTGTCGGTGCCGTGCTTGGCAAGGCGCTTCAAGGCTTTACCGGCGGCCCTGCGGAAGATCAACTGATCAAAGTGCGCATGAGGGTAAATGATCATCGGAACAAACCCGCCATCCGATCCCGGCATGCGCGTATTCGCCGGCGGATTTTGTCCCCGCATCAGTTCATCCGGTAATGCAATTCATCTGTCACTGCGTTCGCGGTAGCTGGCGATCCGCAGGAGTCCGCAACACGTTCATTCGACCGACTGGCCGCCGCCCGATCATTGATTCGCGGAAGATTCTCGCCACTCCGCCGGCAAATCGTTCTTGGTCGCGAGCAGGATCTCTTTGATCGCCTCTTTCTCAAAACTACTCAGATGCGCAAATTCAGGCGATGTATCTTCGCCGTCCAAAACCTCCAGCAGTCGCACGTAAACCATCTGCTTCAGTGTCGCGGGCAGATCGTCAAACGCCGTCGAATAGATCATGTAACTGCACCGGTATTTGAAGAGCCGGTGCTTGAGTTGGAAGTCCTTGAGCGAACGGCCTTCAGTGTCTCGTTTCGCATTTCGTTGAAACCCTTTTTGAAATGTCTCGCGGCCGTTGATTCCGTCGTCAGGCAGCATGATTTCGTCACTGAACAAAAGATACTGAAGAACTTTTTCAACCTGGCTTTTCGTGACGGTTAGGCTGCTGCCCACGAGTTCATCGGTTGGTGGTTCACCCAGTTCCTCGCGCAACTTCTTCTGACGATACATCGCCAGTCGCGTGTAGTTCCCTGCGCGCGACAGAACGTTCTGCATTTCGCACTGATGTTCGAGCACCATCAAAGCGACGATGTCGCTGGAGTCAGTCAGGTAGGGCCTAGTATCGAAGTAGTTGGAGAGGTCCGTAACATTCGCACCGAGTTTCGTATCGAGCGTTGCTCCTTGTTCAGTCTCGTCAGCGATCACGTTCCCCATGTGCAATGCGTCTCCGTGCGTGCCGGTCACATACCAACCGCCCCAGCGTTCGTTCAACGGACTCGCGTGCGACGTCACAAAACTTCCCTGCCGCAGAATCGGTTGGCCGGTGTCCGACGGATAGACGGAACGCACCATCATGCCGGGCATGTTGCCAACCCGCGAACCGGCGTGGCAATCCAGACATGTCGCCGTTCGCTCAAACTTCATTTTCCGATCTGGATCACGATGATCCAACGTGTAGAACATCAGTCCTTGGGTCGGGCTCACGTCGGCGATTTCCACGACGCCGCCCTGCACCCAGCCAAGATAAATATTGTCGTTAAAATAAACCGCGCGTGGCGTTCGCGGACGTATGCGTGAATTCTGATGGCTGGTCTGCGAAAAGACGAGCACCTGTGATTCAACTGGAATTTCAAAGTGATCCAACAGGGCGAGCAGGAATTCCTTTTCGTTTGATCGATCAAACTGCAGTCCCCCTTCGTCCAGTTTGCGCTGAAGATCGGCCACCGGTCCGCTGGGATCGCTGCCGGAATAGTTGATTGGCGGCTGCTCGTACATTGTGTCGTAGCCGGACGCGTACAGTCCCTCGCCGCTGAAGCACGAAAACATCAGCGCGAATCCCGCAATCAATTGAGTTCTAACTTTCAACACGAAACAAAAACGGTGAAACAAAACCATCTGGCTCACTCTAAATTGCTCAATCCACACCATGCACGGGCTCGAGCTTCGCTGGGCCCACGAGCAAAACTGATAAACTTAGGCCGGAACAGCTTCGAGCAAATGGGTCAACTTAAGTTCGCCGCTGTCCAAAATTTTTGCCCGCAACCCGCCGAAACCCAGCAGTGCCTGCTCGGCCCCCGGACCGAACGCGGCGTTCATCCAATGACACGGTCTGGCCTCTTCCGTTCCTTCAAACGTGATGCCCTGAATCTCGAATTCGCATCCGATCAGCTCATTCAAATCAAAGCCGCGCGTAATCGCGTTGCGACGGTAGAGCGACGGCGGTAATCGCCTGCCGAACTCGCGACAAAGCCGTTCGTGGGTCTCCATCGCGAAGAAGGTGATCTGGCCCTTGAAGTCGTTCTTGAAATCAAAAAAACGATCCCCGGCGATTCCCCTGCCCGCTACGCACTCGATCACCTCCAGCTCCCGCACCGGTTCATCCCCCGGCGGCAGGTCGTGGTGCCCGTAAAAATTATGCACCGGCGAAATATAGAAGTGCAGCAGTTCGAAGATCGGTTTCATGTCGCCAGAAATATTCCATCCCCACCTTGACGTACGTCAAGAACGCCCGGAATCCGATTCGGCACCGGCAAGTGCGATCAGACACCGTTCCCATCATGAAAACCCCGTCAATCCTTTCAAAAATCTGTTCAGACAGGATTAACGAGATGGATAGAATTTGAATAAACATGGCCCGGCGGAAACCACTTTTTGAACAGATCGCCGCGGAGAGAACAGAGTTGGGCAAAAAAATATTTTCCCGGGTATTTGCCCCAACATTTGGTGTTTCCGCCGCGCGCACCCTTTCCATCTATCTGCACGGTGCCGGGTCGATCCTGAAATTTCGGCTATTCCTGTCTAAAGATACTGAAGGAGTTTTTGGTGAGCCGCCGTGAATGGAAGTTTCCCGATCTGTTCACGCGTATAAAATCCATGCGCCGGCAGCGCGTGCGCCTCTGGATTCATGAGCCGATGGCACTCGAGCGTGATCCGGTAGCGGGTGATGCTGTGCTTCAACCTCGCGCAAAGTTCAGTGTCGACGGTCTGAAAGCCCAGTTGCTCCGCTGCCGACTGAACCGGGTCTTCTTCATCGGGTGAACCTTCCGAATTTGGAAACTCCCACAGGTGCGCATTGACCACTCCGGGAGGACGTCGCCGGACCAGGTATTTCGAACCACGCTGAACGATGAAAGCGACGAAGCGACGTTCAGTCGCCTTCGCCCGTTGCGGGATCTCCGGAAGCCCGTCAACGCAATCGCTGTTGTTCGCATGGCACAGTCTCGCGACAGGACACGCACCGCAGTCGGGATTTCGCGGTGCGCAGATTGTTGCGCCCAGCTCCATCAATGATTGATTGAGCGCGGAACAATTTCCGGAAATCTTCAGCGCTGCGTTGTCCGGTTTAAAAGCGGTCCGCATTCGCCCCGCGGCAGCAACGATTTCACCGGCAGTCTCCCAAAATTGTTCCGAGACCTGCCTGTCCTTCGGATTGCCGCGAATTCCAAACAGCCGCGACAGCACACGAATCACGTTTCCATCGACCAGCGGCACCGGCTGATTGAACGCAACGCTGCCGACGGCGCCGACGGTGTAACGACCGATCCCCGGGAGCTTCAGAATGTCGTCGCAGGAGTCGGGGAACACGCCGCCGTGATCCGTCACGATCTGCCGGGCCGCCCGCTGAAGATTGCGAGCGCGGGTGTAATAACCGAGTCCTTCCCAGAGTTTGTGCAGCCGGTTGGACGACAACCGCGACAGCCGTCGCACGTCCGGAACAAGCTTCATCCAGCGCTCGAAATACGGGATCACTGTCTTCACCTGCGTCTGTTGCAACATGATTTCCGAAACCCAGATCGCGTAAGGATCAGAGGTGCGTCGCCACGGAAGATCGCGCGCGTTCACGGCAAACCAGTCGATGAGACGGCGCGTGAGCTGGTTGGATTTTGATTTGGGCAAGTTTCGTTTCAAGCGCGTTTCCGCGAGAGTCAAATGTTGACCGGGCAATATCCAGTTCCATTTTCGAACGGTCGTCGGAACAACCTGGGTAAGATCAAAGTCGCAGGCGGAACAGGAAGGCACGTAACGTTTCGTGGATCGTTGAGCTTGTGAACTGTACTGGCTGGGATTACTGTCGCGCCATGAAACACGTGGGTCGTATCACCTTTAACCCGAAACAATGCGGAGGTCGCCCCTGCATCCGGGGCATGCGAATCCGTGTCAAGGACGTGCTCGATCTCCTCGCTGCCGGCGTGCCGGAGAATGAACTCCTCCAGGACTATCCTTATCTTCAACCCGAGGACATTCGGGCCTGCCTGGAGTACGCCGCCCAGGAAGTGGATCATCCAGTATTGATGATGGCCGGCCAATAAGGCGATCCCGTGCGCTTTCTCGTTGACGCCCAGTTGCCACCCGCGCTGGCGCGTTGGCTGACAGAAGCGGGTCATGATGCCCGGCACGTGGAAGACGTCGGTCTGCGCGAAGCGGAGGACTCACCCATCTGGCGTTACGTTTTGGAACAGCACCCCATCCTGATCACCAAGGATGAGGATTTTGTTGATCGAGTCCGCCAAGACCACACCGCGCCGGTAATTGTCTGGCTCCGCATTGGGAACGTCTCCAATCGAGAATTGCGGCAGCGGTTCATGCCCCAGCTTCCGCACATCGTCATCTGGATTGATCAAGGCGTGCGCGTCGTGGAAGTCCGCTAAGTGGACCAGCTGCTCCGTTACTCTGCCGTTCTTGTATCGAACCACCGTATCAGCTCCAAACCTGCCGCCGGGCTTCCTCTTTCTGGACTGGGAAACTCCTCTCCGACGTTCCAAGTTGCTTCGCTTGTTTTTACATATGGGCATACCAACCCGGTGAACGGAGTCGCTCCAGGCGGGCGTGACATGACTTCCATCGGGCAGTTGCTCGCGCGCCAGCATCGCCATAACGGATACGTGTCGCGATCACCTCACACGCCCCCCCCTGCACTTCAAATCAAAGCGGATGAACAGCCTTTCGTTGCTTCGTCCCGAGGTTCTTCCTACTCTGCGGGCCGATGCCGAAATCGCTCACCATTTACACCCGCAAACTCGATGTTGATCTGGGACGAAAACTGTTTCGTCTGCTGAAGGAACGCAATTGGGAATTCTACGAAGTCGCCTACGCGCGGTTCGCGGCGAAGAAGGAGAAGACCAACGTCGTTTATTACGAAAGCGGCAAACTCGTGGCGCAGGGAAAAGGCACGCAGGAGTTCGTTGAGTTCCTGCTCGAACCGGAGGTGCTCGGCGAAGCGGGGGTTGGCTACGAAACGGTTCTCAATCCTGACCTGCTCCTGCCCCGGCTGGGCGTGGATGAAAGCGGCAAGGGTGATTTCTTCGGCCCGCTCACGATTGCCGGTGTCTACGTCAACGAATCTATCGTAAACCAGTGGCGTGATGCGGGGATCCAGGATTCCAAGAACATCTCCTCGGACAAACGCATGGCTGATCTCGCGGAGGTGATTCGCAAGACGCCCGGTTGTGTTTACTCGGTTGTTCCGATCGGTAACGAGGCTTACAACCGGCTTTACACGAAGATGCGCAGCGTAAACACCGTGCTCGCCTGGGGTCACGCGCGGGTGATTGAAAATCTCATGGAACAGCGCGCCAAAATGAATCCCGCGCCGGTCCGCGCCATCAGCGACCAGTTTGCGAAGGACAAGAACACGGTGGCGAAGGCGCTGATGAGTCTCGGCAAGGAAATCGAGCTGGTCCAACGCCACAAGGCGGAGGAAGACCTCGCGGTGGCCGCCGCTTCGATCCTGGCTCGAGACGAGTTTGTTTCGCGTCTTCGTAAACTGGGGCAACCGTACGGCATTGAATTTCCAAAAGGCGCTTCAGCAAAGGTGGACCAAGTGGCCAAGGAATTTGTGAAAACCCGCGGAGCCGACGAACTCGAAAAAGTGGCCAAGGTTCATTTCCGCACCGCCTACCGGGCACAGGGTCTGCCCGAACCGCCGAAGACCGAGTGGCGGAAGAAGTAGTCCCGCGGCGGTCTCTGAATTTGAATCATCCGTCAAAACGCACATGGCAGACCCGTCGCCTACCGGTTGGAACAGTAACTGGAGCCGTTTCAAAATTATCCGGGTTGCACTTTTTGACTCGATTTGAAAATTATTCGAGTGAATAACAACCCCCGTCAACCCATCCGCATTACCTGTTTCCGATGCCAAAAATGAAATATCTTCTGCTGTTCCACCTGTTCGCGTTTTGTCTCACCACGGGCCCATCACTTTCCGCCGAACCGCCGAAACTGGTCGTTGGCATTGTGGTGGACCAGCTGCGCTACGATTATCTGGAGCGGTTCGGAGATCAGTTCACCACCAATGGATTCCGGTTGTTGATGGACAAGGGCGCCTTCATGACGTCGGCCCGTTACGACTACGTTCCCACCGTGACCGCGCCGGGACACGCCACCTATCTCAGCGGCACCCCGCCGTCGGTCCATGGCATCATCGGCAACGATTGGTTTGACCGGCAGAAACGCAAGACAGTGGTCGCGGTGGATGATGCCAATTATGTTGGAGTGGGTTCTGTCAGCACCAACGTCCACATCTCGCCGCACAATTTCATCGGTGACAACTTCGCCGACGAGATGCGCCTGCGTTACGGTTCAAAAGTGGTGGGGGTTTCCGTCAAGGCACGGGCGGCCGTCCTGCCCGCCGGAAAAAAACCGGCCGGTGTATATTGGTTTGAGGAGAAGAGCGGCCGCTTCATCACGAGCACGTATTACATGCCCGAGCTGCCGGCGTGGATGAAGGCGTTCAACGATCAGAAACTCGTGGAGAATTATCGCGGCACAAACTGGACGCGCCTGCTGCCGCCGGATGCTTACCACTACCCGGATGAACGTGTCGGCGAAGGCCGCCTGCTGGGCGAGACCAACAGCGTGTTTCCGCACACGATCAATTACACCGAGGACAAGGGGTACGAGGCCATCTTGCGAACGCCTTTCGGCAATCAGCTGGTCGCCGACCTGGCGCGTGCGGCGATCGAAGGGGAGCACCTCGGAGAGGGTGAAAATCCGGATCTGCTGTGCGTTTCCTTTTCATCGCTCGACGCGTGCGGCCACGAGTTTGGTCCTTACTCGCAGGAGACGCAGGACCTGACCTTGCGGCTGGACCGGACGCTGAACGAGTTCTTCAACTATCTGGATGCCCGCATCGGACTCGAACACGTGCAGATTGTCCTGACCTCGGATCACGGCGTCGCCCCGTTGCCGGAGTTCGCGCAAGAACAGGGGCTCGGTGGCAAGCGGGTGGACGAAGGTAAGCTGATGAAAGACCTGAAGAAAAAGCTGAGCACGCGGTTCGGTTCGAGCAAACTGCTGCTCACTTCGAGTTTCCACTACGGACATCTTTACTATGATCCGGACGCTCTCAAGCGGCTGCGGATTACTGCGGATCAGGTGTCAGACTTCATCCGCGAATGGGCTTATTCCACGGGCGACTTCCAGGCCGTGTTTACCCGGCGACAATTGTTGAATGGAACGGCGGAGGGTTTTATCGGGAGCATGGTCGCCCGGGGTTACAACGCCGAACGGAGCGGCGACATCGTGCTGATCATGAAACCCTTCATGATCTCATCTACGGGCAAGACGGGCACCACCCATGGATCGCCCTACAGCTACGATGCCCACGTGCCGGTGATCTTCTACGGCTCATCGTTCAAGCCGGGGAGGTACGCCGATGAGTTTCACATCACCGACATCGTATCCATGCTCTGCGCCGCACTGAAGCTGGAGCCGCCGTCGGGAAACATCGGCAAGCCGGTTCTCGAAGCGCTGACCGGGAACTGACCCACCCCCTGCCCCGGCGGCTTCCGACGCGCCGGCAACGTGCGCGAGACCCTTTTGACTGCACCGTTCCGGATGATAAAGGCAATCGAAGGCCATTCATCCGCTGACGGGCGGAGCGCCTAGGTTCGGTGAAACAGGCGTGAGACAGTTTGCGGCAGCAGCCACGTCATCCCGCACAACGGGGTTTTTTACGTGTCACCTTTCCGCCTACGGAACAGTCTAGGTAATGAAGAGAATATTCGAACGCCTTATGGATTCTGAAAAATACATTCGTGAACACACGCCCCGGCTGGAGGATTTTTGCTCGAGCCGTCGTCAGTTTCTTCAACGTGCTGGAATGGGATTTGGCGCTTTGGGGCTGGCCGGGATTCTTGGTTCCCGCACTTCGGCTTTTGGTGGAGAGCCGACTGGAATTATCACCCCGCAGTATCCAGCCAAAGCGACGCGCGTGATTCATATTTTCGCGCAAGGTGCACCGAGCCACGTCGATACGTGGGATCCGAAGCCGGAATTGAACCGGCTCGACGGTCAGGAATTGCCGGGCGTCAAAGGCGTGGCGATGGGGTCCCCGTTTAAGTTTTCCAAACACGGCCAATCCGGAATTGAAGTCAGTGAGGTTTTTCCTGAGCTCGCGAAGCACATTGATGAAATGGCGGTGATCCGATCGATGCACACGGATATTCCGGCGCACGATGTGGCGACGGTTTTCATGAACACCGGTTCGTTGCGGATGGCCAAGCCGAGTCTGGGTGCGTGGGCGCTTTACGGTCTCGGCAGTGAGAACGACAACATGCCTGGTTTTATTTCACTTCGACCCGGCGGCAGTCCTCCGGGCGGCGTGTTGAACTGGGGCTCCGCATTTCTTCCCGGAAAATTTCAGGCCACGAGCATCAACACGAAAAGCCCGTCGGTGGAGCAGATGATTCAGAACATTCAGAATCAATATGTCGGTGCGAAGGAGCAGCGGCGACAGCTGGATCTGGTTCAGGGCTTGAACAAAATCCATCAGGAAAATTTGCAGGAAGATCCGCAGCTCGACGCGCGCATTCAATCGTTTGAAATGGCTTACAAGATGCAGATGGAAGCGTCGGACGCATTTGATGTCAGCAAGGAATCGAAAAGTGTTCGCGATCTGTACGGAAACACGAATCAAGGCCGGCAGATGTTGATCGCCCGACGGTTGGTCGAGCGCGGTGTGCGCTTCGTTCAAGTGTGGGCCGGAGGCTGGGATCATCATCAGGACATCGAGAATCGCCTCGCAAAGAGCGCGAATGAAATTGATCAACCGGCGGCTGCGCTGCTCACCGATTTGAAACAGCGCGGGTTGCTGGAAAACACGCTGGTCATTTGGGGCGGTGAATTTGGCCGGACAGTCACGCGTGATCGCAACGGCGATGACGAGCCCGGCCGCGATCACAACAATCGCGCCTTCAGCATGTGGATAGCGGGCGGCGGAGTGAAGGGCGGAACGATCTACGGTGCCACGGACGAATTTGGTGCGCGCTCCGTGGTGGACAAGGTTCACGTTCATGATTTGCACGCGACGGTTTTGCGCCTGCTCGGATTCGATCACGAGAAGCTGACGTATCGTTACAACGGACGCGACTTCCGGCTGACCGACAATTTCGGAAACGTGGTGAAAGGAGTTTTGGCGTGAGGCGCGTGGAGAATTCCGAAGGCCGGGTTCCGAGAGCCGAAAGGCGGGGTGTCGATTCGGTTTTCGGACTTCGGTTTTCGGCTTTGAGCGCCCTTGCGTTTTTCCTCTCGGTCACTCCTATATTGGGCGCGGCCCCCACTCCGGCACAGCTCCAATACTTTGAGAATAACGTCCGGCCAATTTTGTCTGAGAATTGTTACAAGTGCCACAGTCAGGCAGAGGGAAAAGTAAAGGGCGGACTGGAGTTGGACTGGAAAGGCGGTTGGGAACAGGGCAGCGACAGCGGATCGGTCATCGAGCCCGGCGATCCCGATCATAGTGTGTTGATCACGGCGATTCGCTATTCCGATCCCGATCTTCAGATGCCACCGAAGGACAAGAAGCTTTCCGTTCAACAGATTTCAGTTCTCGAAAATTGGGTAAAGATGGGCGCGCCGGATCCACGGGAGACCCGTCCGTCGGGCTCAATCGAAACGCTCATTACGGACACGGATCACTGGGCGTTTCAGCCGGTGAAAAATCCCGTGCCTCCGTCGGTGAAGAATGTCAATTGGGTCAACAACGAAATCGATCAGTTCATTCTGG
The DNA here is from genome assembly GCA_041689265.1 of Verrucomicrobiota bacterium. GTDB lineage: Bacteria > Verrucomicrobiota > Verrucomicrobiia > Limisphaerales > RI-55 > JBDNGP01. Next base: position 19,337 of record JBDNGP010000262.1, on the reverse strand, counting down.
CAAAGCTGGAAAGCAACGGGCTTCAACCCAATGAGACCGCCGATCGGCGAACGCTGATTCGGCGTGCGTATTTTGATTTGGTCGGACTGCCTCCAACGCCGGATGAATTTCGGTCATTCGTGGTGGACGAGTCTCCGGACGCGTTTGAGAAGGTGATCGACAAGCTGCTTGCTTCGCCGCACTACGGTGAACGGTGGGGGCGACACTGGCTCGACGTGGCGCGTTATTCCGACACCAAGGGGCAGTTCAACCGCAATCGCGAAGACTCGATGTATCCACACGCGTGGACATACCGCGACTACGTCATTCAGGCGTTCAACGACGACAAGCCCTACGATCAGTTCATCGTCGAACAGCTGGCGGCAGATCAGTTGAAACTTGGAAAAGACAAGTCTGCTCTGGCGGCGCTGGGTTTCCTGACGGTGGGCGATCATTTCAACGGGATGGTCAATGACATCATCAACGATCGTATCGATGTGACGACCAAGGCGTTTCAAGGAATGACCGTTTCATGCGCGCGTTGCCATGATCACAAGTTTGATCCCATTCCGACAAAGGACTACTACGCGCTGCACGGGATCTTCAACAGTTCGGCCGAGCCGTCCGAGATGCCGGTGATCAAGCAGCTTGGATCGACCGCCGAACAAAATGATTACCAGATGCAGTTGCTCGATCTGGAAGTGAAGATGGATGCGCTGGTTGACTCGATCGTTGGTGAGTATTTCGGCGACTACCGCAAGTCGAGCGCGGTGTATCTCTACGCTTTGTCGTTGCCTGAGAAAGAGCGCGCAGCCTACCTGGAGAAAAATGGTGCGGATGCATCGTTGCTACGGAACTGGCAACGCCTGGTCCAGTACGGTGCGCGAGGGGAGTATGGGGTGTTCACTGCGTTTAATTATTTGATGCGCCTCTCCGACATGAAGTTCTCGCAAACCGTTCCCCGGATGTACGCCGGGCTTTCGCGAAACAACGGTGCGAAGAAATGGAATCCGTCCGTTTACAACAGGTTAATAAAGACCAAGCCGCAGTCAAAAGGCGAGCTGGCGGTTGCGTATGGAAACCTGATCGCGGGTCGCGACAAATCGTTCAACGAGACGATGGAGAAACTGGTGGACGAGACCGGGCTGCGCGTCGTGCGCGGCCGGAAGCAGAACCAGTACCGAACGCTTCGTGAACAGATGGCCTCGCTCGAACTGATCCATCCCGGCGCGTCGGGTCGGGCAATGGTTTTATATGATCTCACCCAACCCAAAGACTCCCCGGTGTTCATTCGCGGCGAAGCAAACAACAAGGGGGACGTCGTACCGCGCCGGTATCTTGAAGTTCTGGGCGGGTCCGATGCCAGACCATTCACGATCGGAAGCGGCCGCCTTGAGCTGGCCCGATCAATCATCGACGAGAAGAATCCTCTAACTGCACGCGTGATGGTGAACCGCGTCTGGCAGCATCACTTCGGGACTGGATTCGTGCCCACGCCTGATGACCTGGGAACTCAATCCGAGCCCCCAAGCCATCCTGAACTTCTTGACTATCTTTCGTCGAAGTTTATGGCGAACGACTGGTCGTTGAAGAAACTGCACAAGGAAATTTTGATGTCCGCCGCCTGGCAGCAGAGCAGCGACACGCATCAGGAATACGCGGAGAAAGATCCGTTCAATAAACTGCTTTGGCGCGCGAACATCCGGCGGCTGGAGTTTGAGCCGCTGCGCGATTCGATCCTTTACGTCGGTGGACAGCTCGACACGACAATGGGTGGCAAGCCGGTGGATATTTCGGAAGGTACGCACGTGACGCAGCGGCGTTACGCTTCAGCGCTGACGCGCCCAGGCAGCGTGAAAATGTCGCAGGACCATCGCCGTTCAGTTTACGGTTATGTCGATCGCAGTGACGTGATGGAGATGATGTACGTCTTCGACTTCGCCTCGCCGGACATGCCCACGGGCCGGCGGTATGAAACGACCGTGCCGCAACAGGCCCTGTTCTTGATGAACAGCCCGTTGGTGATTGAGCAGGCGAAGAACGTCGTTCACCGTGAGGAGTTCGCAGAGATCGACGACGACATGCAGAGGATCGTGTTTCTCTACGAATTGTTTTTCCAACGGTTGCCAAATGCCACCGAAACGAAACTCGGATCGGAATTTGTGGCGGTCTCCAACGCTTCGAAAGCGATTGCAGAAAACCACCCGAACGCGAAAATTGGCGTCACCGCGGCTGGTCAAGTGAAGAAGAATTCTAAAAAATCTTGGTCAGCTCATCCGCCGAAATCAATCGGTGCCTGGGCGGAATATGCCCACGCGCTTTTGATGACGGACGAGGCGTTTTTCGTGAACTGAGGGTGGGAGGGGTGCGTTTGAAAGTGCGGAACGAAGGTAGGGACCGTCGCTCTGCGCGGTCCGGCGATGGGCTTGGAGATGCGCAGACGGCTTTGCGCCTGGTATATTTTCATCCCCGTCCGGCTTCCGGCGGCGTGCGCGGAGCGACACGCCCTACCACCGAACGTGGTTTCTTGTCTTGCCCCTCGTTTTCAATCACACCCGGCGAGAGGTCAATACTTGCGGTGAGGTCTGAATGGCTTCACACTCCATCGAAATCCATATGAACATCGGCCGTATTCTCCAACGAGTCGCCGCCATCCTTCCGGGCGGTTTTTTCCTTCTTCCCATTCTGATATTTTCCGCCGAATCCAAGATTCTGGCAGCCGACGAGAAGGCTCCGCCGCCGTTGAAATCGTCGGACAACAACCACATTTCGATCCCGGTCCAGGGGTTGGGCAAGGAATACCTGATGTCGATGTCAATCATCCCGCAATCGGGCGCACCGACGAGCAGCGGGCTCGCGGGTAAGGTGGTTCACTTTGAATTGTTCCACGATGGCGTGGACATGTACGAGGGCACCAAAGGTCTGGTCGTGACCGACGATCTGCCCGCGCGCCGGTTGATCACGACGTTCGACATCGTCAGCCGCGATGATGCTCAGGTCACCATTGATTTCAACCAGGGGATGCGCCGGGTGTTTACCGAGGGCTGGTACGGCGATGGAAATTATTTTAATCCGAGCGCGTTGGAGCGCGTCGAGGAGGTGCACCACAGTCGCGTGTTTGAAGTTTCGGAAAGCGAGGATCAGCTGGTGATCCGGCAGACCGTGCAGACGCGGAGCCGGCAGTTTGATCAGAACCGCGAGGGACGTTACGAGATCCGCTTTTTTATCATGCCCTACGCGGCGAATGATTTTGAGGCCAAGGAAATGAACCCTTACGAAATGCGCTACGCGCGGTTCTGGGAAATTCAGGGGCAGGTCGAACTCGAGAGCGGTCGCGTGACGACGAAGATGGGCCGGTTCGACATCGATGAGCCGGTGACGTTTTATTACAGTGCCAACACGCCGGACGATTATGTGGACGCGGTGAAGGACGGCATCCTCTATTGGAATCGCGCGTTTGGAAAAGAGATCGTGAAGGCGGAAAAAGCGCCCGACGGGGTGACCGCGCCGGACGCCCGTTACAACGTGGTTCAATGGGTGCCGTGGGACAGTGCGGGATTTGCCTACGCGGACGTGTTGATGGATCCGCGAACCGGTCAGGCGCTTCACGGCCAGGCGTACATGACGAGCGTGTTCGGGATCAGCGGGAAGGCGCGGGCGCGGGCCTTGATGCGTGCGATGCGCGAGATCGCCGACGAAAAAGACACGGACAAGAAGGATGGCGATGACAAACAACCCAATCACGCCGCGTTGAAATGGCTTGCCGGACAGTCGGCGTGTCAGGTGAACCCGGTTGCATTTGCGAATCAGATGGCCGACGGCCTTCAGGATTTGCTGGCAAACGCGGAGCTGACCGATGAAGTCGTGTTGCGCGCGTCGCAGGACTATGTTCGCGAAGTTGTGGCGCACGAAGTTGGTCACGTGATTGGGCTTCGACATAATTTCGCCGGCAGCCTCGCAGCGACCGTGAGCCCGAAGGAACTGGATGAATTCATGAAGGCCTACATCTCGGGCAAGGGTTTGGAGAAATTCAAGGACAAGGAAGTGAGCAATTCCATGATGGAATACAGCGTGTTCAAGGCGGGCGTGTTCATCGGCTGGAAAATGCGCGAGACGGAAAATGTGCAGCCCCATGACAGGGGCACGATTCGCTGGGGTTACTACGACGACAAGGCGGTTGTGACCAACAGAATGCTCTTCGCGACCGACGGCGACGCCGGCACCTATGCGGATGTGACGACCTTCGACTACGGCAACGAGCCATTGCTTGCGGCGTACAGTGACATTAGCGATAGCATCAACACTCTCCCCAACAGCGTCATTGAGACGTTCATTCGCGCCCGCGCTCCGCGTGATCCGCGGGACCGGATTCCCTTGGAGAAGGTGAGCCTGAGTTACTCCGGTTACGCGGCGACCATTGCCCGCAATTACACGCGTTTACTTGAATGGTTCAAGGCCAGCACGCGTTCGCTGAAGGTGGAGAACGCGTTTGATTACATCGGCCCGCTCAATGAGAAGGAACGTTATCAGGCGCACTGGAATTCGCTGACCAACCAGATCTCCTCATTGGGCGGACTTGATCAGGTGGCGTTCGCCTGGATGCCCGCGGACTTGAAACTCGATACCAAAAAGAAACCCGAAGGCGTGGACGTGGCGCTCAAGATTTCAGCAACCAATCTGACCGCGAGACTGGAAAAATTGTTGGAATCACCGGCCTACGCCTATTTCATCGGGTTGGATGAACAGAAATACAGTTTCACCGAGGAGGAAAAGAAAGTGATCGTCGAGCGCGGGTCAAAGTTGTTTGAGAAACTTGAGGAGGCCGTGCTCGCCCGCGTATGCGACGTCCACGAGAAGGCGGTCCGTGACCTGGCTTTGAAAGCTAACGGCGAACTGGCGGAGGACGATGCCGTCGCCAATCTCGACAAGCGCATCATCGACCTCAGCAAAGTGATCCTGCTGGCAAAAGATGACGACAAGCGACTGAAAGGCACGGTGATAAAATCCACGGTCGAAGTGAAGGAATACAAATACGAGCATGCCACGCGACTTGCCGCCGCCAAGGCGCTCGGTGACAAGGCGGGTTCGTACACCGGCTGGTCGAAGGAGGCCAAAGGTGAATTGAACAAGAAGTTGAAGGCCGAAGTGGACGCCGCTCTGAACATTGACCAGTTCAAGAGCTTCGAGGAATCGATGCTGTCCCGACCGCTGCGGCAGTGGTATTTAGAGCAGAAGGAAATACTCGTGCTGCTTCCACCGGTGAAGTCCACGGACACCGAGAAGTCCGACGCAAAAAAATGATCGCAAATCCGGTGGAGTTGTTGGCACTGAGGGTGCGGGCAGGTGATTTGTGCCGGATTTCCTGTAAGAAAATGCAGGTCCGGTGCAATAGATAATGAAACTCCTGTTTGAGTTTCATCCAGCATGTCCCGAAACTGTGTAGGGACAGGCGGGCGTTTGGATAAAAGTGTGTCTTCCAAACGCCCGCTTTTTTTATTTTCTCCAGCCCCAACTTATTCAAGAAAAGGTTTTTTCTTCGTGTTTACGCGGCTTCTGGCGGTTTAGCTGTATTCGAACCCAACGGTTGCGGTCGGCTGACAATTTGTATACTTTCCCCTCTCTTTTGCTGAAATATGAAAGACCGACAGGACGATAACGACACATCAGCCGACATGAAATCTGAAGAAGATGGTGACAATTCGGCGCAGTCGCAAACAGCGACTGCTGAAGCCGAGGTTCAGGAGGAAGCTCCATTGACGCCAGAGGAGTTGGCGAAGCTCAAAGCGGACGCCGCCAAGGCCCAGGAAAACTGGGACCGTTTCCTCCGCCTGAACGCAGATTTTGACAATTTCAAGAAGCGCACTGCGAAGGACCGGCTGGAGGCCATCAAGTTCGCCAACGAAGATCTCATCGAACGGCTGCTCCCGGTGCTCGACAATTTTGAAGCCGCGATCACCGCCGGCAACAACGCTGATGCCGGCTCCATCGAGTCGCTGGTGACCGGTGTGAAAATGATTCTTGGCCAGTTGAAGACTGTGGTGACGGACGCCGGATTGCAGGAGATCGACGCTCTGGGCAAACCGTTTGATCCGGTGGTTCACGAGGCGCTCAGCGAGGAACCGTCCGACGAAGTCGCCGAAGGTCATGTGCTCCGCCAGATGCGCAAAGGCTACAAACTCCGGGATCGTCTCGTGCGTCCCGCCAGCGTGGTGGTGTCCGGCAAGGCGGCCAGCGAGGAATCCTCTCAGTCCTGAACAAGCTCCATGGCAAAGCGCGACTACTACGAAGTCCTTGGCATTACAAAGGGCGCCACGGCGGAGGAGCTGAAGAAGGCTTATCGCAAAATGGCCGTCAAATTTCATCCGGACAAAAACCCCGGTGACAAGTCCGCCGAGGACAAGTTCAAGGAAGTCAGCGAGGCCTACGAGGCGCTGAGCGATCCCCAGAAACGCGCGGCCTACGATCAATACGGCCATGCCGCATTCGATGCCCGTTCGCGGGCGGGTGCGCGTGGCGGTGCGGGAGGGTTCCATGACCCGTTTGATATTTTCCGCGAAGTGTTCAGCGGCGGCGGCGGTGGAGGCGGAAGCATCTTTGAAGACCTGTTTGGCGGTGGTGGAGGTGGCGCGTCCCGTGATCCGAACCGGGCGCAACGCGGTGCCGACCTGCGCTATGATCTGGAGATAGATTTCATCGAAGCGGTTCAGGGCTGCGAGAAGGAGATCACGCTTTCAAAACTGGATTCGTGCGAAAGTTGCCGTGGATCGGGGAGCGAAAGCGGTTCGGGAACGAAGACGTGTAGTACCTGCGGCGGGCGCGGCCAAGTCGTGAGTTCGCGCGGAATTTTCAGCATTGCCCAGACGTGTCCACGATGCGATGGCGCGGGCCAAATCATCGAAAAACCGTGTCGCAAATGCAGTGGTGCCGGGCGCGTGGAGCGTCGTTCAAAAATCAAGCTGCGCATTCCGGCCGGTGTCGACACGGGCGCGCGGTTGCGGTCCTCCGGCAACGGTGAATCCGGACAACGTGGTGGTCCTTCGGGTGATCTTTACGTTGTTCTTCATGTTCGTCCGCACGACATCTTCCGTCGTGACGGCGATGATCTGATCTGCGAACTACCGATCAGTTTCGTGCAGTCCGCGCTGGGTTCGGAAATCGAAGTGCCCACGCTCGAAGGCCGGGCCAAGATCAGCGTGCCGCCGGGAACACAGTCGGCGACCATATTCCGTCTGAAAGGTCGTGGCGTGAAAAATGTTCAGGGCTACGGCAGCGGCGATCTACATGTGCGCGTCACGGTGGAAGTGCCAACCCGCCTCAACGCAGAACAGAAGGAAAAGCTCCAGGAGTTCGCGCAATTGTGTGATGAAAAAGTGAATCCAATTACGCAGGGATTTTTCGAGAAGGCGAAGAGCTTTTTCCGCTGATCCGCGGGGCGAACCATGCGCCGCTTTTTTCAACCCTCACCACCCGGTCCCGACGGCAGTTTGCTGCTAGAAGGGGCCGAGGCGCATCACGCTGCCAAAGTCATCCGACTGCGTACGGGTGAATCCGTCGTCGTGCTCAACGGAAAAGGAATCGAGTATCTGTGTACTGCCGTTGAAGTGGATCGAAAAAGAGTCGTTCTTCAAATCGACGAGGAGAAAAATCACCCGCAACCGTCCGGACGGATCAAGCTCGTACAGGCGGTGACGAAAGGAAAATCGTTCGACTTCATTCTTCAGAAATCCGTCGAGCTGGGTGCGGCGGAGATTGTCCCGCTGTTGACGGATCGCGTCGTGGCGAAGCCGGATCCACGCGATTTTGACGACAAGCTGGAGAAGTGGAACCAGGTTGCGATCGAGGCGATCAAGCAGTGCGGTTCGGCGTGGCTGCCAGAGATCTCGCGGCCAAAGACGTTGAGTGAGGCGGCGGCCGAAGAGGCGGCGACGGAGTTGCGAATGGTTGCCGCGTTGATTCCGGAAGCCCGCCATCCACGAGCCTGTTTTGAGGTATTTCAAAACCAACACCAGCGGATGCCGGAGTCTGTCAGCGTATGGATCGGTCCTGAGGGGGATTTTTCTGAAACGGAATACCGGACCCTGATTGATGCGGGTGTGGTACCGGTGAACTTTGGGGACCGCGTATTGCGCAGCGAAACGGCGGCAGTATTCGCGCTGTCGATTCTCGGCTACGAACTCAGTGCTCACCGGTGATGTTGCGGGACTGGACGAGCACTTTGAACGCGCGGCCGAGGTGGTCAGGGTGCGTGAGGGTTTGAAACTGTCTGATCTGTTCGCGCGCGAGCGGAGCGGTTTCCTGAGGCCACAGTTCGGCCATGATTTTCGTCAAGACCTTCGATTGCGATTCGAGCCCCTCGGTTTGCAGCCCCGCCAATTCCCCCGCCCGTTCCACGGCTGAAAAATTAACGCTGGCGGTAAGGTCCTGCTCGCCCGGATCAGCCAGGACGTTCTCCGCGAACTTGTGATCGCGATAGGCGCGCAACGTTCCGTTGGCACGCTGCGGCATAAAAAACTCCTCCGCCAACAAACCGTAGTCCGCCGCTACGAGCCAGCCAGTGTCCAGGGTATCGGCCGCGTTTCGCCACCAATCCAGAGCGTTGGGGCAAATCTCGGTGATAAATCCGTCAGGCAACGCATCCAGGAGTGGCTTGGGAATTCGGGGCCAGAGAAGCGTTTCATCATCGCCGGGCAACAGTTCATTCATGGTGTCGCCGTAGCGCAGAACTTCGTCGGAAAGCGGCATCTGCTTGAATTCCAAACCGTCTCCCCGGCAGGTCACCCCGAGCTCACGCCATTCGCGGGAATAGCGGTTCCATTGCAGGCGATGAACCGGCATCGCATCCAGCAGTTCATTGGAGAAAACGACACCTGTCAACGGGTGTCCGGAGCTGTCACAAAATGATGACAATTCTGTCCACGAATGAAACCAGCGGATTTTATTGAGATGATTTTTCAACGTGGTCTGCTGCCAGTTTCGACGCGTTTCGGAGGGTTCGACGATGGAGTATTCGACCGCGTTGAAGACCTTGGGCCACTTCGAGTCGAGACCGTTTAGGATGTCGTTCGCCAACTGCCCGTCGTGCGCCCCGCATTCGACGATCACCGGTTTTTTCAAAGGAATTTTCCCGAACCACGCGGCGAACTGGCACGCAAGCAGTTCACCGAAGAGCCGCCCGACAGAGACGCTGGTAAAGAAATCGCCAGAACAGCCGATGACAGTTTCAGAGCGTTGGTAGAAACCGAGATCGGGCGTGTAGAGAGCCAGTTCCATGAACCGGGCGAAGGATAGGACGCCGTGTCGGTCTGCCTCCTGCTTGATAAGCGGCAGCAGGGCTTGGTGGGCCTGATTTTCGTTCCTGTCGCGTGACGGGTTTAGCACAATTGTCTCGGACCAGTTATGGCCAAAATAGATTCATTCTTCAACCTGATGTTCGAGCAGAACGCATCAGACTTGCACATGTCTTCGGGCAATCCGCCGATTCTGCGCATCAACGGCGAGCTGCATCGCGTCGATTTCCCGCCGTTGGAAAGCGATGAGCTGAAGGCGATGCTGTACGAAATCACGCCGGAGTACAAGATTAAACATTTTGAGGAAACGGGTGACGTGGATTTCGGATACGAAATTCCGAACGTCTCCCGGTTCCGCGCAAATTTTTTCAATCAGAAATATGGGATCGCGGCGGTTTTCCGTCAGATTCCCACCAAGGTCGTTACCTTTGAGGATTTCGAAAAATGGGACGCTCCGCTGCCGCCTGTTCTCAAAAAGTTTGCCATGCTCAAGAAAGGCCTCGTGGTCGTGACCGGACCGACCGGCTCCGGTAAATCGACGACCCTGGCAGCGATGATGGATTACGCGAACAGGAATCGTCGTGATCACATCATCACGGTGGAAGATCCGATCGAGTTCGTGCATGAAAGCAAAAACTCGCTGATCAATCACCGCGAAGTCGGCATCCACACCAAGTCATTCGGAGCCGCACTCAAAGGCGCGTTGCGTGAAGATCCGGACATCATTCTGGTCGGTGAAATGCGCGACCTCGAAACGATTGAGTTGGCGCTGACCGCAGCGAGCACGGGCCATCTTGTATTCGGCACGCTGCATACCCAGAGTGCCGCAAAAACAGTTGATCGTATCATCGATGTGTTTCCAGGCGAACAGCAGAACAAGATTCGGGCGACGCTCTCCGAGGCGTTAAAGGGCGTGGTGGCGCAAAATCTTTTCAAACGGATCGACAAGAAGGGCCGCGTTGCGGCGCTGGAGATTCTGGTGTTCACGACGGCGGTGGCGAATCTCGTGCGTGAAGGCAAGACCCACCAGATCCCCGGCATGATTCAGGTCGGCAAAAAACTGGGCAACCAGCCGCTCGACGATCATATCATGGAGCACCTGCGCATGAAGCGCATCTCGCCCGAGGAGGCCTATGAAAAGTGCCTCGACAAGAAAAAATTCCGCGGATTCCTCGCGAATCCACCGGTGGACGACGACGCAATGTAAACTGCCCCGAACATGCAAAAAACGGAACTCGATTTTATTCTAGGCACCATGCTCGAAGCGCACGGTGACGTTTCGGATCTGAACTTCACCGTAAACAAGCCGCTACAGGTGGAAGCTTCCGGTGAGCTGATTCCCGTCGCCAGTGATCCCGAGTTGAAAAACCTCACGCCGTTTCAGACCGAGATCGTCGCCCTGAACCTGCTCGGCAGCAGTCACAAGCTGTTCATGGACCTATTCAAGCACGGCTCGTGCGACAGCTCTTACACACTCGAGCGCAAGGCGCGGTTCCGTATCAACATCTTCGCGCAACGCGGGAACTACAGCATTGTTCTGCGCAAGTTGAACACGCAGATTCCGACGCTCGATGAGTTGAGCATGCCCGAGATTTTCAAGACGGCGTCCAAGGAGAAAACTGGATTGATCCTGGTGACCGGCGCGACCGGTTCCGGAAAATCAACCACCCTTGCCGCGATGCTCAACATGATCAACGACAGCAGGGCGATCCACGTGATCACGCTGGAAGATCCCGTTGAGTTTGTTCATCCCCAAAAGAAGGCGACTTTCAATCAGCGGGAGCTGGGCACCGATTTTGATTCATTTGCAAACGGACTTCGCGCCGCGCTCCGGCAGGCGCCGAAAGTGATTCTGGTGGGTGAAATGCGTGACCGCTCGACGGTTGAAATTGCGCTGGCAGCGGCGGAAACGGGTCACTTAGTTTTGAGTACGCTGCACACGATCGACGCAGGTCAGACCATCAATCGTATTCTCGGCATGTTTGAGCCCGAGGAACAGGAGCAGGTGCGCGTGCGCATGGCGGACACACTTCGCTACATCATCAGCCAGCGCCTGGCTCCGCGGATCGGCGGCGGGCGGCAGGCGCTCCTCGAGATCATGGGCTCCGGACTGCGCACCAAAGAAACGATCGTGCAGGGCGAGAGCGAAGGAAAGAGCTTCTACGAAATCATGGAGGCGAGCGAGACCTTCGGCTGGCAGACGTTCGACCGTGCCTGTGTGGACGCTTTCGACAAGGGCTACATCAACGAGGAATCCGCGCTCGCCTATTGCACCAAACGCGGTGTGGTGACCCGCGCACTCGACAATCTGAAGAAATTGCGCGGCGAATCTTCGAATGATTTTTCGGACCTCCGGATGCGAAACACCCTGGACAGCGCCCTCAACGGCGGTGCCCCCAAATCCGCGCCAATGCCCCCTTCACTCAAGCTCAAATAGATCATGCCAACAGAACTCGATTTCATCACGACTGCCGACAAGCCCGCGTTGCTCGGTCTGAGCACCCCCGAATGGATGGACGCGGCAATGGTGGCGCTGAATGAGCACGGCTACAAGGTGCACACAGCCGGCACTCACGCCGACTTCTTGACCCGGTTTCTCCAGAACAAATACGAGATCGTGATCACCGAGGAGCTGTTCGCGTCCGACACCCCGGAGGAGAACGAATCCTTGATCTCGCTGCAGAACATGCAAATGGAGCAGCGCCGCCATTGTTCGATCATCCTTCTCGGCGACAGCGTGCAGACGTTCAACGTGCTCGAAGCCTATCAACGCAGCGTTCACGCCGTGGTCAACCGCTCCGAAACATTTCTGCTCAGCCAACTCGTGCAGAAGGTCGTCGAAGATCGTGAGTACTTCTGGAAAACTTTCGATGAGACCAAGACCATGCTGGCCCAGCAGGCTTATTGATCACTGGCACGATTCACACGTGCCTCCGTTCCGCATGGCTTCAATGCTGCACGCCTGTTGCTCTTCCTCGGTGTAGACCTTCTTTGCCGCGCTCTCGGAACTTCGATCCCGATGTGCATTGTCGATGGAGGACTTGTTCAACGTGCGGAGATAGTAGGTGGTCTTCAATCCGCGTTCCCACGCTTCACGGTACATGAAGCTCGCTTTGCGCGCGTCGTTGTCACCCAGCCACAGATTGGTGCTCTGCGCCTGATCAATCCATTTCTGCCGAACAGCAGCACACTGCAAAATCCACGTGGGCTCGATCTCAAACGCGTTCTTGTAGATCCGTTTCAATTCATCAGGAACCCGGTCAATCTGCTGCACGGAACCGTCGAAATACTTCAGGTCACTGAGCATCTGATCATCCCACAAATCCCGCTTCAGCAGTTCCTTTACGAGATGGTCGTTCGTGCGGACGAATTCGCCCGACAAATTCGATTTCGTGTGGATGTGTTTGTAGGTCGGCTCGATGCACGGGATTGAACCCATGATATTTGAAATCGTCGCCGTTGGAGCAATGGCCATGCAGTTCGAATTGCGCATGCCGTTCTGCTTGATCTGTGCGCGAAGTGAGTGCCAATCCATCCGTGATTTACGATCAACGAGGATCGGCATCCCGCGTTCTTTCTCCAGTAGATCGAGCGTATCCAGCGGCATCATGCCGCGATCCCATTTCGAGCCTTTGAACGTCGAATACGCGCCGCGTTCCTTCGCCAGATCGGACGATGCGCCGTAGGCATAATACGCGATCGCTTCGATGATCTCGTCGTTGAACGCGACGGCTTCCGGTGTATCAAACGGAATGCCCTTGTCGTAGAGTGCGTCCTGCAATCCCATCACGCCCATGCCGACCGGACGATGTCGCAGGTTCGCGTTGGCGGCGGCTTTGACCGGGTAGAAATTGATGTCGATCACGTTGTCGAGCATCCGCATCACGGTGCTGACGGTGGCCTGTAGTTTCGGGTGGTCGATCTCTCCCGACTCGGTGAGATGCTCGGGAATGTTGATCGAGGCCAGGTTGCAAACCGCGACTTCGTCGGTGCTCGTATTGAGCTCAATTTCCGTGCACAGATTCGAGTTGTGAATCACGCCGACGTGATCCTGCGGTGAACGAACGTTGGCCGGGTCTTTCCACGTCATCCACGGGTGACCCGTTTCAAACAGGGCTTCGATCATCCGTTTCCAGAGCGCCAGAACGCGGATCTTTCGACCGTACAGTTTTCCATCCGCCATCTGCTGTTCGTAATCCAGATACCGTTGTTCGAACGCGCCGCCAAACAGCTCCGGCAGATCGGCAACGTCGTTGGACCGGAACAATGTCCAGGTCGCGTCCTTGCCCAGCTTGCCGTCGGCGACGTCTTTTAAACGTTTCATGAACAGATCGGGAATCCAGTGCGCCGTGTTCATGTTGTGCGTCCGGCGACGGTCGTCACCGGTCTCTTTCCGCAGATCAAGGAAGTCTTCGATGTCGAGGTGCCAGAGTTCGATGTAGGAGCACAACGCCCCGGGGCGTTTGCCGCCCTGATTCACCGCCAGCGCGATATCGTTGGACACTTTCAGAAACGGAATGACGCCGGATGATTCGCCGTTTGTTCCGTGAATGTGTGCCCCCGAGCCACGCACCGCCGTCCACGAACAACCGAGTCCGCCCGCCCATTTCGATAGCATCGAAAAACGCGTCCAAGTCTCCGCGATGTCGTCCATCGAGTCGCCGCAATACAGGAGGTAACAGCTCGAAAGCTGAGGCCGTTGAGTGCCAGAATTGAACAGTGTCGGCGTGGAGGAGCACGCACGTTTGGTCTTGTACACGTTGTAAAAGTCCATGGCGCGATCCTCTTTTTCCGCTTCCAGCAGCGAGAGGCCCATCGCCACGCGCAACCAAAAAATCTGCGGCGCTTCGAGGCGTTGTTTAACTCCGCTCACCGATTTCTCGTGAATCAGGTAACGATCAAAGAGCGTTTGAATGCCGAGAAAATCAAACTGAAGATCCGCGTAAGGATCGAGGACTTCAGCGAGCTTCTTCAGATCGAAATCAGCCAGACGCGGATCAAGTCGCTTGAGCTGAATGCCGTGCGGGATGTAGTCCACGAACGCTTTTTGGTGCGCATCTTTCAGTTTGCCAATGCCGTCGGTGATTTTCCACGGAAGCGTTTCTTCGTAGATGAACGTCAGGAGAATGCGTCCCGCGAAGAAGCGCGAATCGGCGTCGATGTCCAGCATGCTGCGCGCGTTCAGCACGATCGTTTCCCGGCGGTCGATGGCTGAGAGCTCCACGGACGTGCTGCGAAGAAGACGGGCGATCAGTTCACCGTCGGACAGGGTCAGATTCAAACCAATCTTTGCAAACGAGACGCGCTCGCGAATGTCGGCGATCAGCTCGGTGGAGATGAGTTCGAGCTGGTGATCGTCCTCCGGTTCGCCGAGTTCCAGCTCACGCATTGCGGCGCGTTTGCCGCGGTACTTCGCGTAGGCCAGGGCAACGCGCGGATGGCCGAGCTCGAGCAACGTGTCCTCGACCGTGTCCTGCAGCTGCTCGATGTGGATGAACAGCGGGCGCTCGCGGCGCATGCGGAATTCGATCTCGCCGAGCACCTGTGTGCCCAGCTTCTTCTCGGAGTTCACGGCGGCGCACGCTGCGTCCACGGCGCGGGCGATCTTGTGTCCCAGCCAGGGAACGATCCGTGGTTTCTGATCCGTCTTCCCCGGCAGATCCCGGCGGATCACGTTCGGGAAGTCGGCGGTTGCGTTAGCGGGGTTCGCGGCGGGCAAATTGAGCGTGGCAGTTGTCATGGTCGTCGTCTCGAGCAGGGGTTAGATCAGATCGTCTTCGCGGGAGTTTCGCACCGACCCGCCGGTCTGGTATTCGGTGACACGGGTTTCAAAAAAGTTTTTCTCCTTCTTCAAGAAAATGACTTCGTCGAGCCAGTTGAAGGGGTTGGATTTTACGTTGGACAGCGTCGGCAGTCCGACACCGGCCAACCGCCGGTCCGCGTTGAAATCGACGTATTCCAAAAAGTCCTTCTGGGTCATGCCGATCGTGTCCTCGGGCAGGCAGTCGCTGACGAATTCCTTTTCCAACGCGACACCTTCGCGCATGAACTCGACGAGTTCTTGTCGAAACTCGGGCGTCCAGATGTCGGGGTTTTCGGAGATTAATTGTTCAAAAATATAGCGGCCCAGCGCGATGTGGTTCGACTCGTCGCGCAACGTGTATTGGAACATCTGGCCGATGCCGGTCATCTTATTCTGCCGGTGCAGCGAGAGGATCATCGCAAACAACGCGTAGAACTGCGTGCCTTCCATCACCTGCGTGATCCCGAACAACGCCTTCGCAAACTTCTGTTTGTTCACCGTCTGCGTCAGATCGACGCCGCGTTTGAGTTCCGGCATTTGACGCATGATGTACTCGTTCTTCTTTTTCACCGACGGAATGTCGTTGAACTTCGCAGTCACTTCATCGACGTCAATCTTCAGGCTGCCAATGATGTGGAGCAGGGAATCCATGTGGATCGATTCCTCGGCGATCTGCCGCAACGTCGCGTGCTTCAATTCAGCCGCCGTGAGGTTGTCCTCGATCACGTGCAGGATGCTGTCGCCGACGATGCCTTCCGCCGCGGAAAAATAGCCTACGCCCATCTCGATGATCCAACGTTCCTTGGCGTTGAGTGTGTCACCGTTCCATTGCGTGCAATCGCGCGTCATGTCGATGACGTCCGGTTCCCAATGGTTCGCCTTCATCTGTTTGTAGATGCGGTAGGCTTCCGGATATTTGAGCGGCAGGACGTTCAGCTCGGCGGTGCGCAGTCCGTTGATCACGCGTTTGCCATCCATGCGTTCGCGGGCGGTCTTCTTGTTCAGGCGAAATTCTTTGTCGCGAAAACGGTGGACGATGTAATCGCCTTCCTCAGTGGTGGTGACGGAATCAATGGTTGAATCAACGGAGCTGGCCATGTGTAAAATTTTCTATTGGTCTAAAAATTGGTTGGCGGTGCCGACGCCTGGTTTCTTTGGAGGGTGGGAAGTGTCGACAACGCTGCCGACCGGGCCGGGCCCGGATTCCGTTCCCTCATCCGGTTGTTGGCGCAACCGCGTCACCGTCACTGGACGACGAACCGATGAGACAGGCAAGCAGGTCTTCTGGCTCCGAGCTTGAGGCTCGTTACAGCGGCGCAACCGCCCGGGGATTTCACCCGATTCCCTATTCTTTTCCGATAACGGAAACACTTGCCCGAATCGCAAATACACAATTGGTAGTGCGTTCGCTTAATTGACAGCACTGCATATAGTGTTCACACGGAATCAGGTCAAGCATGCGTCCGAGAAAAATTGTCTGCCAACTCCACAGTGCAAGCGGGGTGCGTTTGGAAGCGTCGGGCAGGGTGGGGAGAGCCCTCCGGGCGAACCTGCGGGCGCACGAGACGCCCACGAATGCCCGTGCCCGTGAATTCGTAACCAGATCTCTTCGAAGAACGGATTGTTTTCCTATCAATGGCTGACACGAACTGGCGGTTGCTGCAAAGCCTCCGAAGGCTCGCTCGGAGAGTCTCGCCCCACCTTTTCACGCGACGAGGCTCCCGTCTTGCCTACGCTTCCAAAAAGCAAGAGGGGGCCCGGTCTGCCAGTCTATTTGATTGCTTCGAGCGACGTCGTTTGCCTTGCTTCCCGCCGATGGCGAGACGTATCCGACTGGATCAGGCGTTGGTGACGCGAGGGTTGTGTGACAGCCGCGAGCGGGCCAAGCGCAGCATCATGGCCGGCGACGTGAAAGTGAACGGGCACCCCGCGACCAAAGCCAGTGATCCGGTCGGTGAAGACGACACGGTCGAGCTCGCACAAAAGGAGAAGTTCGTCAGCCGCGGCGGGCTCAAGCTTGAACACGCATTGATCGACTTCGCGTTCGACCCGGCGGGAATGACGGCCATCGACCTCGGCGCGAGCACCGGCGGGTTCACCGATTGCCTTCTGCAGCAGGGCGTCAAAAAAGTCTACGCCGTCGACGTCGGCCACGGTCAGCTCGCGTGGAGTCTGCGTCAGGACGAACGCGTCGTGGTCATGGAAAAAACCAACGCCCGCCATCTCGACCACTCGTCATTCCCCGCGCCGTTTGATCCGGTTGAACTGATCGTTGCCGACTGCTCCTTCATTTCGTTGCGCAGCATTTTGCCGGCAGCGGTTCCCTTGTTGCGAGATGGCGGGCACGTGATCGCACTGATCAAACCGCAATTCGAGGCGGGCAAAGCCGAGGCCGACAAGGGGCGCGGCGTCATCACCGATGCGACCGTGCATCAGCGCGTGATCGATGAGTTGCAGGCTTTCATTGCGGAAAAGACCCCGCTAACGTGGCGGCGTTTCACCGAATCGCCGATCTTGGGCCCGGCCGGTAACAAAGAATTTTTGGTGCTGCTTGAAAAAGAGAATCCAACCCATTAAGCGCTACGGCCTCGTCGCCAACCTCGACAAACCGTTCTGTCGACGCGCCGTGCCGGAGGCGGTCAGGGTCATCCACAAACTAGGCGGAACCGTGAAGGTCGATCCCGGAACGGCCGGTCTGCTGAAAGGGCCGGTGAACGTGGTCAAGGAACTGATCGATCTCGCCCGCTCGGTCGATGTGCTGCTGGTTTTTGGCGGGGATGGAACGATGCTCTGGGTCGGGCGCGAAACCGCCGGGTCCGGCACGCCGATTTTTGGAATCAACACCGGCCACCTCGGATTTCTCACCGCCGTCAATGTCAAGCAGATGCCCGAGGCCCTGAAGCAGATTGCCGCCGGTTCGTGCAATGTTGTCACCCGCGCGATCATCACGGCGCGCGGCCGCGTCGGCGGGAAACGCTTCGAGCTTCCCGCGATGAACGACATTGTGATCAGCCGCGGCGCCTCCACCCGCGTGATTGAATTTGAAGTGAAGGTGAACGGCGAGGTGCTGACCAACTACCGCGCCGACGGCCTGATCATCAGCACCCCGACCGGATCGACCGCGTACTCCGTCTCGGCGGGTGGAGCGATCGTGAGCCCGGAATCCGACGTCTTCGCGCTGACCCCGATCTGCCCGCACACGCTCACCAACCGGTCCGTGATCGTGAGCCTGAAATCCACGCTGCAGGTGACCGTCCTCAACGACAAACCGGAAACCATCCTGACCGCCGACGGCCAGGTGCAACAGAAGCTCGCGCAGGGCGTGGAAGTCACCGTCCGCCGCAGCCGCCAACAGGTGAAGCTGCTCCAGCTTGAAGGCCACTCCTTCTTCGAAACCCTCCGAGCCAAGCTCAACTGGAGCGGGTCAAACGTGTGAAGCGTGGCCCCGTCCGGTTGTTTGCCAACGCTTGTGTGGAGCGCGGCCTTCAGGCCGCTTCAACGACCGAGCGGGCGACGGCGAAACGACTGGCCCGTGGGCGTTTGAGCGATGAAGCGGCGTAAACGCAGCGCTCCGAGCCAGTTTGATTACGGTCAAGATGCGCCCCTGTGTCGGAGACCAGCCGCAGAAACTTGCGAACCTGCTGCGGCTGGAGCTTCGTACACAGCCGCGCTCCGTTAAATTGGCAACAAAACCATTTGGCACGGTTTGAAGATCAGCCCTGACCAACGGATCGAATCGGGCTGAATCCGGACTTGAGTTGAGCAAAACCGACCCTTCTGCCGTGTTATCATGTAGGGTTAGGAAAGATGGACACCGCCTCCGCGCGCGACAGGCCGAGTTCAGATGGCAGTCGTGTCGCTCCCTGCATTGTTGCTGGTTCGGCCGGGTTCTTTCCACTTCCTTTGGGCTTGAACATGATTGGTGTGTCTCGGCGCACTGCCGCCGAATATAGATGTGTTTCTAAATGTCGGGTTCGCCGGGAAAAAACTGTCGAGTCAAGCCACTCAATTAATTAAGTCGAACATCATTCATCTGGCGTATTGGAGTTGATTAGCAATTGCTGCTCAGCAACTGGAGGAAATTGGAAAAACGAACAAATAAAAGAAAACGGATCGTAGGAATTGATCTTTCTGGGTATGCACTTTACGCCCCCGACCACTACAGGTAGTGTTTGGGCATGGCAGAATATCCCCGAACGGTGGTTCAAATGCGTGATTGGTTCCCGACCGAGGACGCCTGCCGCGTTTACCTGGTAAGTCTGAGGTGG
>JBDNGP010000261.1:0-28773 GCA_041689265.1 Verrucomicrobiota bacterium | reverse complement strand
GAGTTGATTTAACTGACTTTCGGTGACCATCTGCGGAAGAGCTTCGTCCCGATCGGAACAAAACCACCGCAAAACCATCCCCCGCAAAACCGGGGAATTTTAATCGTCGTCAGTGGGGAAATCTAATTGTCGCTGTACACCAGTACACCATCGCAAGCAGGCGCCCGGCGACGGTGAAGGAGACTTGCGTCGATCAAATCCCTGTGTTTAATGTCCGGTCGCGGTTGCGCCCGTAGCTCAGTTGGATAGAGCAGTTGCCTTCTAAGCAACGGGTCGATGGTTCGATCCCATCCGGGCGCGCCATTCTTCAAGAAAACCCCTCCTCTAATTTGAATGCGCCCGAGCATCTGGAGTTCCTGGGCACTCCAGGGGAAGTGCCGGAACCAGTCGGCATTTCGTCCCGTTGATCCGAGGTTTTGAGCGGAAATCCTCCTGCGGATTGATGAGAATTTTCGTGTTTTCACGGCGCTCGTGATCGTCATGAAGTAAAACAACACTGCGGGATATCGTGGTGCCCGCCAGGATGCCTGAAGAAACGTCAGGATCACATCAACCAAAAAATTACATCTATATTGATGACAGATCACCGTTGTCCGCTCCGACCATTTCCTGTTTAGTCGCGAGCCGCTGAGCGTTCCGATCACACGAAACCAATTCATGCCCTTCACCTTTGACAACAGCTACGCCCGACTGCCGGACGCGTTCTTTAAACGCATCGATCCCACCCCGGTCAGCGCGCCGCAGATGATTCGGCTGAATCACGATCTCGCGACCAATCTCGGAATCGACATCGCCCGGCTCGATTCGCCGGAAGGCCTCGCAATCCTGTCGGGGAACCGGCGGGCGGACGGCTCCGAGCCGCTGGCCATGGCCTATTCGGGACACCAGTTCGGTGGCTTTTCACCGCAACTCGGCGACGGCCGCGCCATCCTGCTCGGCGAGCTGATCGGCATCGACGGCGTCCGCCGTGACATTCAGCTGAAAGGTTCGGGACCGACGCCATTCTCGCGCCGAGGCGACGGGCGATCCGCGCTGGGTCCGGTCCTCCGTGAATACATCGTCTCCGAAACCATGGCGGCGTTCGGCGTGCCGACCACCCGGGCGCTCGCCGCCGTGGCCACCGGGGAACGGGTCCATCGTGAAGGCATGGTGCCCGGCGGGGTGTTCACCCGCGTCGCCCGGTCGCACATCCGCGTCGGCACGTTTGAATGGTTCGCCTCCCGGCAGGATTCCGACAATCTGCGGATTCTCGCCGACCATGTCATCGCCCGGCATTATCCCGACGCGCAGACGGCGGAGAATCCCTATCGCGCACTACTCGACGGCGTCATCGAACGACAAGCCAAACTCATCGCCCATTGGATGCAGTTCGGATTCATTCACGGCGTGATGAACACCGACAACATGTCCGTCTCCGGCGAGACCATCGACTACGGTCCGTGCGCTTTCCTCGACGCGTATCATCCAGCGAAGAAGTTCAGTTCAATCGACCATCAAGGTCGTTACGCCTTCAGCAATCAGGCTCCGATCGGCCACTGGAATCTCACTCGTTTTGCGGAAACCCTCCTGCCCCTCATCGACGACAATCCGGAGGCCTCCGTCGCCGGGGCGGAAGCCGGGCTGGCAGCCTACTCCGGCGTGTTTCAAACCGCGCTGCAAACACGGTTCACCGCGAAAATCGGCATCAGCGGGGGCGGCGACGGTGACTGGCCGCTGGTGGAAAAGCTGTTGGCAGCAATGGCCGAAGGAGAGGCCGACTTCACCCTGGTGTTCCGCCATCTTGCGGGCGCACTCGAGAGCGACAAAGACGAGGCCGTCACCGCTCTATTCAACGAACCAGAAACCATCACCGCTTGGATGGGCGACTGGCGCGAACGACTGCGCGATGTCGATCATAACGAAGTAGTTTCGCTGATGCGCCGGACGAACCCGGTGTTTATCCCCCGCAACCATCGTGTCGAGGCGGCGATAACGGCGGGCAACGCGGGGAATTTCGAGCCCTTTCACCGCCTCAATCAGATTCTCCAACACCCGTTCACAGAGCAACCGGAGGCCTCCGAATACGAAGCGGCACCAGCGCCGGAGGAAGTGGTGCACGCGACTTTTTGCGGAACCTGAATAGTGTCGTTCGCGGTCACAGGGCTGGGAGCGCGGTCGAACAATCACGACGCAACAGCGGCCCTTTGAGGCAAGTGCCAGGCGCGGCTCGCGGACGGACGGGACGACTGCTTGATTCAGTATTTGAAGAACTTTGCTGCCAGCACGTTCGCACTGACGGCAAACCCAAGCAGCACGCCGACTTCTGTGACCACATCCCCTGCTCCGCCGCCGAAGCTGATGAGCTGGTGCATCAGAGCCATGGCCCACGCGGTGGGCGTCAGGTGTCCGACGGTTTTCATGGTGTCCGATACAATTTCCATCGGCCACCAACATCCGCCGAGCGCGCCCATCACCATGCTGGTCGCCACGCAGATGCCGATCGTTTTTTCCTCACCGGTGATCAGTGAACCGATCAGGACACCGAGCGAGGCGGCGACCCAGGCAAAGAGAAGCAACCCAAAAAAGATCACCACAGGTTCGCTACCAAACTGAACACCGAAGATAAACCGCCCTGCGAGCATGAACAGAACGACCTGAAACACGCCGAGCAAAAACCGGCCGTAGACCTTTCCCATGATCAACTGAAACCGCGTCACCGGATACGCAGCCATCCGACGGATCACGCCCGATGTGCGTTCCTGCGAAACACTCGCTCCGCCGAAGACCAGCAGGTTGATCATGATGAACATCACCATGTTCGCCGGAAGCGAGTGTTCGTAGCCGGACGGAACCGGATTGCGACCGGCGAATTTGGAATCCAGCTGCACCGGCAGTTTCTGAGACTGCAATTCACGGAGGTTTTCCTCGGTGATCGAGTCCGGTCCTTTGTCCGAGGCCAGTTGAATAAGATCCGAGTTGATGCTGATCACCGCACGCAGCAACCGCATCTGAATCATGGCGGCGGATTGATCGCCCGAATCGGAGGTCTTGAAGAACTCTATCTCGGACTGTTCTTTATTGAGAACGCTTTCAGTGAAATTCGCCGGAATCCGAATACCGCGCTCGGCTTCGTCCTTCTTATCCTCGGCCAAGATGTTCATCCCGGCTGAATCAAGTTTCTCCAGCAGTATCTGGCTCAGGAAGTTCGTGTCGTGGTTCTCGATCAGAACGGACGGCCGGGGGTTCGCCGGATCGCCCGGGCCTTTGAACGCCATGCCGATGAAATAGATGAACGCCAGCGGCATGATCACCAGCCAGATGTAACTGGACTTCACTTTCAGGAACATCCAGACGTCGTGATGGCCGATCAGAAGAATTCGCTTCATTCGCGCACCCCTTTCGTCAGCTGAACTCGGAACAAGGCTGCGGCAGCCACCATCAGCACGAGCCCCACAACCGCGAGTTTAACCACCGGCAACACCCACGCGGTGCCGGGTTCAAAGTGTACCGCGCGAACCGTCTCGATCAGCCAGTAATTGGGAAGCAATGGACTGATATTTTCGCTGATGAATGGCTGAAGATTCTTCGCCGGGAAATAGGCCCCACCCATGAACGACATGCCAATGATGACCGTGATGTTGATCCCGTTCGCGCGCTTCTCACTCCGGGAAATCGCCGCGCACAATGCCAGCAATCCAGCGGCACAAATCGCGTACGCGAACACGAGTGCAGAGATTGCGAGCGGATCACCCCAGCTAAATTGAAAAATTAACGTACTGCCGAAGAACAGAATGAATCCACTGAGGCAGATCAGGATCAGTGCGCTGATCACTTTCGACGCAATGAACGTGAGCAATTTGTGATGCATGGTTCGATAGCGATCGAATGTGCGAAACTTGGTTTCCTTGAAAATGTCGCGCATTGATCCATCCGCGATGAACAAGAGAAACATGGACGCCATGCCCGGCAACATGAACGCAAATACGTTCGCCATTGAATTGCGCTCCTCTTTTTCCTCGGCGTCAGCGGACACGATGGTTTCCTCCCCGTAAATAATCAGTGGTGGCGACAGATAGTCCTTCAGTGCCTTCGAACGTTTGTCGAGATCGAGATAGATCTGCGACATCTTCAGGAAGTCCGGCAGCTCGTCATCCTTGAAAACGCCGACCCACATGGAAAGGTCGTCACCGAAGTTGACGGAAATCGCGTTCATCCCTTCGACCAATACGCCGAGCAGTTCCTCGACAATCGCCGGATAGTATTGTTGCGCGGGGTTTTTGATCAGTTCGATCGTCAGTTCTGATCTGCCCTCGAGAAAATCCACCGCAAAATCCTTCGGAAGAATCACCGCCGCGCTGATCTGGTCATCCTTAATTTGCTTCATCGCCTCGTCGCGACTCATCACTTGCGCGTCGATAAACTCCCTGGCTTCGCCCTGTTCAAACGCGCCGCGGAGAAAGTTGCTCAACGGCGTGTTGTCCTCGTCGATGATCGCGAGCTTGATCGTTCCGATCCCTTTACCTGAAGACGAGCCACCGAACGCCACGGCGATCAACGTCGTGATCAGCACCGGCAGGGCAAGGTTGATCAGGATGACCCACGGGTTTCGGCGCGCGCGGATCAGGTCCTTCTTGAGAAGTGTCAGCAGCAGGCTCATTCGCGAAGCTCCCGTCCGGTCAACTGCAAGAAAACATCATTCAAACTCGGACGCTTCAGAGTGACGTTCTCAATGTCCAGATTCAGCGCGAGCAGATCCTTCAAACAATCCGACGCGTGCCGGTCCGTTATGGATGCAGCGATGATTTGTTTATCGGTCTGTTGAATGACCTTGAATTGATTTTGGAAGTCCGGCCAATCGGACGGCTTCGCGCCCGCGAGTTTTCCTTCAACGATGAACAACTTGTCGCCACCAATCCGGTTCCGCAGATCGTTGAGCGTTCCTTCAGCGAGCAATTTTCCCTTGTCAATAATACCGATGCGATCACAGAGCATCTCGGCTTCCTCCAAGTAATGCGTGGTGTAAAGCAGGCCGGTGCCCTCGGCGCAAAGGCCTTTGATGAACTCCAAAATGTTCTGTCGCGCCTGCGGATCGATGCCGACCGTCGGTTCGTCGAGAAGCAGTAACTTCGGTTTGTGCATGAGCGCGCAACCGAGGTTGATGCGACGTTTCATGCCGCCGGAATATTTTTTGACCGGATCATTTCCGCGATCGGCGAGCGACAGGGCTTCAAGCAATTCTTTCGCACGCGACCTGGCATCGCCCGAGGAAAGGCCTGCCAGCTTGCCCCAGAATTCCAAGTTCTCCTTGCCGCTGATCTCCTCATAGAGCGCGATGTCCTGCGGCACGACGCCCATCACGCGCTGAGATTTTTCCGGATCACTCCAAAAATCGTTTCCCGCAACCACGACCTTGCCGGCGTCCGGTTTCAGGAGTCCGGAGATCATCGAGATGGTGGTGGTCTTCCCCGCGCCGTTCGGCCCGAGCAATCCGTAGATCTCGCCTTCTCGAACTTCAAAATCGACCTGTTGCACCGCGCGGAGTTCGCCGAAGGACTTCGTCAGCCCGGAAATTTCAAGTATCGCCATGTTGGGTTGTCTGAAAACTGAGTTCGCCCTGTTCTAACCGAACGAAGTGGGAAGGTTACAGAAAAATTCGGGGCCGGAGAAATGATCCGCCGCTGAGACGCGGAGGGAGCGGAGAAGAAAAATCCGGTTTCTAACCGAGCGGTCCGCGCACCCGGAGTTTCCCGTTGGTATAGGTCAACTCTTCCCGTTCCTTGAAATCGAGAATACGAATCTTCTCGGCCAGATCGTCCCCGATCTCAGAAACTAAAAAATGCTCGATGTAGTAAACAACATCGGTTCGCTTGAACCATTTCCTCGCGACAATTTTTGGGGGCGACGAATCAAGCCGGATAATCGCGAGGTGGGACGGAGGGCGCCGGGAAAAAGTGGGGGGATGACAATCCCCGTTAAATCGCAATAGTCCGCTATGAGTTTGCCGAATTTTGACGCCCTGGTCGCAGCGCGTCGTTCGGCGGGATCGGCCTACTTGCTCACGTCCTTGAGTTTTTTTCCGACCTCGTTCATTCCGTCATCCACCTTGCGCCCGATCGTATCCACCTGTTCATCGACGGTGCGCCGACCCGCTCCGCTGAACGCCAGCCACCCGATGCCGACTCCCAGAATCAGCCCCAGCAACGTGCCATAGAGAAATTTTTTCATGGCTGAACTGTGTTTGGTCGTCCTCCCAAAGTAAAGCCAGCGCACGGCCCCTGGGAAATTATCTTGGTGCGCCGGGAGGGCATCGATAGAGTCCGGCGCATGGTTCACGTAGGCATTGGTTACGATGTTCACCAGCTGGTCGAAGGCCGCAAGTGCGTCCTCGGCGGGGTGGACATCCCACACAGCAAAGGGCTCGACGGGCACTCGGACGCGGACGTGCTGATGCACGCCGTGTGCGACGCCGTGCTCGGCGCGATCGGCAAACAGGACATCGGTCACTTCTTCCCGAACACCGATCCGCGCTGGAAGAACGTCCCAAGCAAGGCGTTTCTCGAAGAAGCGGCGCGTCAGGTCAAATTTCTCGACGGCCGGATCGTGAACATCGACGCCTCGTTGATCGCCGAAGAACCCAAGATCAATCCGCACGTTGAGGAGATGAAATTCAACCTCGCCGCCGCGCTCGGGATCAGCCCCGGCAAAATCGGCGTGAAAGCTACGACCAACGAAACCATGGGATTTGTCGGACGCGGTGAAGGCATCGCGGCGATGGCGGTGGCGTCAGTGGATCTTCCGGAAACCGATTGATCATGGGTCACAAATCTGAAATCAGCTGGACGCGAAAAACCGAGGACGGACAGAAGGTCCACGTCTTCGCGCACCATTCCGGGAAGGAATGGCACTTTCAACTCCGCGAACGCCGGTTCGATGAGTGGCAGGTTGTCGAAAGCCCGCTGCTGGTGGACTGGCTTGAATTGCTCGACGGGATTCGGCGGCGCATCCCCCGGCGGCTGATCAAGCCGGAGGAGGAACCCCGGTTGATCCACCACATTAAAGAACTCTTTCCCGGTGCCGATTGTGGATGACGAAGCGCGCGAACTCTCGGGAATCCGCGGGCACCGGCCAGATGCGACGTTGACGCCAAGGCCGGTTCCATCCAGAATCGCGCCAGATCAGTTGATTTGCCGTACAGGTTGATGCGTTGGGGACGGAGCTGCAGGATACTGCCAATATGAAACCGAAAATTCTGACCGTTGACGATGCCCCCGAGATCCGGGAAATCGTCAGCGAAATTCTTGAGCATAACGGCTACGAGGTCATCGAGGCCGGCTCCGCTGCTGAACTAAAGGAAACACTTAAAGGCGATCAGCAGGACGTCGTTCTTCTCGATCTCAAGCTCCCTGATGGTGACGGGCTTGAGTTGCTGACGTTGATCAAACAGAAATGGCCGGACACCGAGGTCATCGTCCTGACCGGCAACGCCACCATCGATGCGGCCGTCACCGCGACCAAGAACGGCGCCTATCAGTTTGTTCAGAAACCGTTCGACCCCAAATCGCTCCTCCTCCAGATCGAAAAGGCGCTCGAACACAAGGAGCTTTCCACCGAGGCCAACTCGCTGCGCACCGCGCTTTCAAGCATGAGCGGCGGCACCTCCCCGATTTTCCAGAGCCCGGCCATGAAGTCGGTTGTTCGCACAGTCGAGCGCGTCGCCCCGTCGGACGTTTCCATCCTGATCACGGGCGAAAGCGGCACGGGCAAGGAAGTCATCACCGATCTCATCCACGGAATGAGCCCGCGCGCCAAGGGGCCGTGCGTCAAGATCAACTGCGCCGCACTGCCTCGCGAGCTGATCGAAAGCGAGCTGTTCGGTCATATGAAGGGCTCCTTCACCGGTGCGACCGCTGACAAGGAAGGGCTGTTCGAGCAGGCCGAGGGTGGCACGCTGATGCTGGATGAACTTTCAGAAATGCCGATCGACACCCAGAGCAAGTTGCTGCGCGTCCTTCAGGAAAAGGAAACGCGCCGGATCGGTGGCAAAACAAATTACAAGATTGATTGCCGCGTGATTGCCGCGACGAATCGCAAGCCGGACGAGGCGATCCGGGACGGCAAGCTCCGCGAGGATTTGTTCTACCGCATCAGCGCGATCACGGTTCACCTCCCGCCGTTGCGCGAACGCCGCGACGACATTCTGCCGTTGGCCCGCGCGTTTCTCCACCGGTTCTCCAACCAGGCCGGTCGCACGATCACGGGCTACGATACCAAGGCCGAGGACCTCATCACCCGTTACGAGTGGCCGGGCAATGTGCGGCAACTCATCAACGAAGTTCAGCGCGCCGTTTTGATGACTGAAGGCAGCGTCATTGAGCCAGGCGATCTTTCGATCACTGCCGCCGTGAACTGCCCAGATGATGAAAGCCTGACGCTGATGGAAGCGATGGAACGCAACACGATCGTCCAGATGCTCAAGGAAACCGGCGGCAACAAGCTCGAAACCGCCAAGCGCCTCGGCATCGGCCGACAGACCCTCTACAACAAGATCAAGGCCTACGACATCGAGGTCTGATTCAACCACCCATTTCAAAAAGAAGGCCGACTCGATTGAGTCGGCCTTTTTCGTATCTTGGATGATCTCTGGTTTACCCGTGGAACTGTGACTCAAACTCATCGTGGCCTGCCCGGGAGCAGGGGCGAAGTCGGAGATTCGTTCCTCACGTTTGCTATTCCACTTGTTGTAAGGCCGCCGTGATACCGCTCTGAATCCTCTTTCTCAAAGCCTCGATGCTCATCAGATCCGTCCCGTGGTGAAGCATCGCGTGACAGTTTGGGCAGACCGGACGCAAATCAGCAATCGGGTCAATCTGATAGACCTCGCCAATCTCGGATAGAGGCTTGAGGTGGTGAACGTGGATAAACCCGCGACCAAGATCGCCGTAAGACTCCTCGAAATCGAAGCCGCAAACTGAGCAACGGCAGCCGTAGTGATCGATGCACTTCCGTCGTGCGTAAGGATTACGCTCGAAGCGATTAATGGATACCTGACGCGTAGCACCCTCAAAGAAGTGTGATGGAAGCGCCACCTCATCGGGTTGTAACACTGACTCTCCACCATGCTGGTCAAGCAACCTCCGCAACTCGGCGATAATACTCTCGCTGCGTATCGGATTGAAACCGAAGCTGAACTTGTTCTGCTCCCGAAGCAACTCTGTGAACCACGGTAGTGCCGTGACCTTAAACGGTGGACGAAATGGTGTTCCTGTACCGATGATGCCAAAGCCATCGTTTTCGGAGCGAACAACCGACGGCGTGAATACGCCGGCTAGCCTGTAAGCCATGCGAGAATCGTCGCGCACGCTGACGATGACCCAGACCCGACAGCCGATGGCCCGGCGCAGGAAGCTCTCCGCCTTGCGGCTGAAAAATTGGAAATGCTCCGTCGGCCAGTATTCCCGGCCCATCAATTCGCTACTGTGATACGCGACGTAGTCGGTCATATTTGGTGAGGCATGTGAGTCGGCCCAACGGTGCAATCGGCCAAACCCTGTTCATCGGAACATGAAAAGCGTCGCCCTCGGCGTTCTCATGATGGGGCGACGATAGCCGGTTGCTCGGCGCGGGCAAGTTCTCAGTTCGACATGCGGGAAACCGCGCACAGCGTGACCCTTCCCCGGAGCGCGGCGGTGTCGTCCTCGGCCAGCCGCAGCAGCCCGGACAACAACTGACGGTTGACGATTCGCTGGGGCGTCAGGTTTTCCAATCTGCTGCGGCTGATGCTTCGCACACAGCCGCGCTCCGGAAAAAAGCAGGTGGTCGGGGCTCCGGTTTTTCGGTGGCCATGCCGCACCGCAAGCTCGCCCGGAGGTCTCGCACCACCTTTTTCACCCGATCCGCACGCCAACGGTCACGACTTACGGCAAGGTCGGCGTGGCCAGACGGTAGAACCGCTCACCGAGTGGTGCGCCGGTGTCGTTGATGACGATGTCGCCCGGATAATATCGAGCGGCCACGTCCATCAGTTTCTGCCAGGAACCCGTTCCCAACGCGTCGCGGTATTCGACCGTGTAGGCGACGCCTGCCGCAGCCCTAAAGCTGATCTGTGTGAGAACTGTGTTTCGCGAAACGGATTCGACCTTCAGGAAGCTCAGTTCATCCTGCGGGTTCGTGCCCGCGCGGAATTCGCCGACGTTCGAAATGCCGTCCTGGTCCGCATCGAGAGCGCCGTCCGCGGTCAGGTTTGGGTTCAGTCCGTACGTGGTTTCCCAGTAGTCGGGAATGCCGTCGTTGTCCGCATCGACCGGGTCGCCGCTGTTCAACGTGCCCGCCGTCGGAACGCCGCTGGTCCAGTTGACCGGATCGTTTCCGTAACTGGCGGCGGCGATCCGTTGAAGAGACGCGCCTTCGCCAATCCCGACGGTGGGCCACGGTGCGATTGACGAATACGAAACGCGCTCGGTCTCCACATACGGCACGAGACCGATGTCCGGCCCGCTCGTCTGCGGCGCATCCGGCTGAACAATCCGAACCGTGTCCCCGGTCGATGCGAGCCGTCCGGAGTAGGGCCCGGCAACGGTCACCGTATCCGACCCGGCGTAGTGCGCCCGGAAGGCCGCGAGCTTCGCCGGGTTCGCGACGGGACTAAATCCGACGACGAGCACCCGGCCGTTCGCCGGCACGGACATGTTTGGCGGAAACTCGAAGTCGATGCCACCGGACAGCTTCCACACGTTCGACGGATTCAACGGATCGTAGAGCGGCACGATGGAGGCCGTGACGTTCGCCAGTTCGACAAACTCCGCGTCATCCGCAGCAAGGCCCACGAGGTCCGCAGGATCGGCCATAATTTCATTTACCACGAGCGGTCCAACGCGTGGCGCAGCGTTCGCGGCCCAGAGCGTGCGCTGGCTCAACGGAACGAAATCCACGCCAACGCTCGATGCGTAGCGACCGAGACTGACGCCGTTGAACGACGGACCAAACTCAATCTGCGCACGGTAGCCGGTCAGATTTCCGAGACCGTCGGCCTGCGAAAGATAGACCGCGTCACCCCGCGCCGAGTTGAACGTGAACGGCACGAGCGAGCCGGTGCCGCCGTTGATTTCCGTTTCATAGAAAACATGGTAACCGTTCGCAGGAATCATGACATTGCCGGCCACCTGAAACTTCTTGAGAATATCCGCGTCGTCACTCAGGAACCAGCCGCCGATGTTGACCGCAACTCCGGTCGGATTGTGGATTTCCACCGCGTCTTCAAGCGGCGGGTCCGTGTGGGCGAGCACTTCGTTGATGACCGCGTTGTTGAGCGGAAGGTAGTTGCTCTCACCGGGCGAAACCGTGGTGGTGAACAGCTGCACCGACGGCTGACCGTCCGGGAAACGCCCGCTCGACGTGCCCACCATCTGGGCGCCAAAATCCATTGAATCCAACTGCGTGAGGTTGTTCTGGAGCATCCGCAGATGTTCTCCGCCCGCTGCCAGACTGAACGCAAGATGGTCGGCACCGTTGTCCGTGTTCGCGTCGGCCACCAGCAGCAGCCAGCCACCGGCGGCGATGAAACTGTTCGGCCCCAGTTTTGATTTGGTTTTTCCGACCACCGACGGATCGTCCGTGAGATAAATCCCGTCGAGCACGACCGGGAACGAACCGGTGTTGTGAAGTTCCACCCAGTCATCACCGCTCGATGGATTTGACTGCCATTCGTTCAACCGGAGGTCGGTGGCCAGACCCGTCGCGGCAGCGGCACTGTTCGCCACACCGGGCGTCGGCGTTGCCAACAGTTGCCAAAACCCGCCCGTGCGGCCGACCGACATGTTGGCGATCTGCGGGCCGAACGCTAGCGTCTGAATCAGCTGGTTCGCGCTATTGAACAGGTGAATCCGGGCGCCTTTTCCGGACAACGATTTGCCCGCGTTCATCTCTGCGGAGACCTCCGCGGAAACCGGCAGATCCGAGTCGCACCAGATGACCAGATGACCGTTCGCCGGAACCGACGCCCCGGCGGGGAACGGCCATTCGCCTGCGGTGGCTTTGCCAAATGCGAGACTCATCCCGGTGAGATCAAACGCGGCACCATTCGGGTTCTGCAGTTCGATCCAGTCGGCGACTCGACCGTTCGCCATCGTAACCAACCCCTCGTTAATTGCCATGAACTCGTTGATCACCGGCCCGGTCCAGCTCAGGACATAGTTGCCCGCGCCCGGGCTCGCGCTCCCCGGAAACGTCTGGATGAAAACACCGCCGTCCGGTAGGCGTCCTTCGGAAACGGTCTCGCTTTGTGCGGAGTAGTTCACCGTTTGCATGAGCGCTCCCGCCGCATCGTAAAGTTGAATCTGCCCGCCCGCTGCGGGGAGTTTGAATTCGACATGATCAGCCCCGGCTTTCTCGTCGGCCCTCACGCGGACAAAACCTCCCGGCGCAATGTAAGAACGACCGCGCAACGCGTGCAACGCGCTTCCGTTGCCGAGGAAAATTCCCTGCAACGACGCGGGATTGCCCAAGTCCAAATTGAACAACTCAAACCAGTCGTCGTCTCCGGCGAGCGGATTGGCCATCCACTCGTTGATCACGAGCGAACTGGAGCTTGCGAGGACCGCCGCCTGATTGGCCGCGCCGGGCGTGGGTTGATTGAGCTGCCAAGAATTGTCTCCACTCACCCGGCCGAGCGAACGATCGGAAAGTTGCAAGCCGTAGCTGACGACGTCGACCAGGTTGGTGCCCGCATCGTGAAGCAGAACGGAACCTCCGTTTCGCCCGAGGCCGAAACCGGAGTGCAATCCCGACGTCGCCGCGATGTCGCACCACACGACCAGATATCCGTTGGCGGGAATCGTGGTGTTTGCCGGGAACACAAATTTCCGTTCGTTGCCGTCGTCCGTGAGACTCCATCCTGAAATGTCCGCCAGCGCACCGCCCGCGTTCTGGATTTCCACCCAGTCCGGATAAGTGGCTTCGTGCGGAACGGCGTTCGTGTTGTCCGCCATCACCTCGTTCAAACGAACCGTTGAGACCGCCGCCGGACCGTTCAGTTGGCCGGGATTTCCGACTGCTTCAGAGCTCGCGCGCCACGCGGAAGGTTGATCGGGATCGCCCAGAAAATCGACCAGCACCAGAGACTGGCCGTTGCCGTCGGGTTGTTCCGGCCAGCCTCCGCCGTCGCCGTACGTCACCGCCGTGACAACGTTGCCGGACGCGTCCATCAGGGCGATGCGTTCACCGCCGTTCGCCAGGTCGCCACCGAAATGACCTCTGACCGAAACTCCCGGGTACCTTCCGGCGAAGAGGCCAGAATTCGCATCCGAAGCGAGAATGATCGTCGCGCCACCGGCGATGCTGCTGCCGGCCGGGAAGAGGAAATTGATCCCGCTGAACGAGAAGCTGGAAACGTTGACGGGACTGAATCCGAAGTTGTGAAGTTCGATGAATTCGTAGGCATCGCCGCCGGGCGGGTTGTACATAATCTCGGTGATGCGCAGCGGGATGCCGAGCTGATTCGGCGTGAACGTCGCCTCCGTCATGGCCGACCACTGGCCGTTGTCGAGCGACCGGGCTTTCACGGTGACCGGCTGGTTCAATGGAATCGGCGAGGCGTAGGCCAGCGCCGCCGGCAACACCTGGCCCGGGACGATTTTTCGTGCCGTGATCGTCGCGTTGATCAGGAAGTCCGAACTGTTGGTCGCGACGTTGAGCGCGTGAATGGCGAGGACGTTCTGCCCCGGATAGACCAGGTTCAGATGATCGGTGATGTTGATCGACTGAAAATTGACCGCCGCCGAGTCATCGTGGCCGGCGGTGGACAGCGAGTTCCACAGGAGAGGGTCCGGGGCGTTGGGGGAGGCCACCATCGATCCGTTGATGTAGGCGGCAAATCCGTCATCGTACTGGACGTTGAGACTCAGCTGGTTCACCTCGCTCAAATCAACTCCGGTTGTGTCGAATGGAATTCGTACGAAAGCCGATCCGTTGATGCCGAGCATCTCGCTCTTCACGTCGATCTGGATCAGCGACTCGTAGGTGGTCGCATTGTCATAGCCGACGCCTCCGGTGCCGTTCGTCCAGCCCGAGTCGTTGAACGGTTCCGTCCCGCCCTTCCACGAGTTGCCGAGCACACTCCCGCCGTTGATGACACTCGGGACGCGGACCTTCTTTGCGGCCTCGGCGGTCAACAACGTCCACTCGGTGCTGTTCGCATCCGCCGGGAGCCGCGGGTCGGTCCCGTCCATCGTGAAATAAATCATGCCGCGCGGAGCGGTCATCGAAAGGTTGAATCCGTCAGGAATCCGTCCGCCGTGCTGGTTGAAGACCGGCGCGTGTTCCGAGGCGTATAATTCGAAGGTGGCGAGCTGATCGAACACCACGGCACGGCGTCCCGGGATGAAGGTTTGATGAATGTACGAATTCATGCCCGGCAGCACCCCGGCCATCTGCTTCCGCAGATCCCAATAGCGGGCGGACACTTGGGCGTCCATGAGTGGTCCGTCGTTGAACATGTGGCGATGGACGCGGTCCGCGAAACGCATCCGGAATTCCGGATTGTCGAGCAGCGACCGGAACATCTGCGCAATCTCGGACGACCCGGCGAGTTCTCCCGTAAGATTGTTAACCGTGACGGTACGTCCGGCGTTGCCCATCGCCCATTCGGCGTCCCACACGATGAACTGGAACTTCCCGCCGGTCACCCGCTCGCGCGCCGCGCGCCAGTTGTTGTGCGGCCAGTCGCCGGTTCCCGCGTAGACGTTGACGATCAGGTAGTCGATGAAATTGTCCACATCGAGGAGCGAACCCGCGTTGGCGTAGTTCGCCGGTGAGGACATGTCGGCGGAAATGATGAAGTTCCGCATCTCGTTCCACTTCACCGCGTCACCCTCGCGGACTTCGCCGAACTGGGCGATCAAATCCCAGTCGTTGGTTCCGCCGTGCCAGGATCGCAGAAAGTCCTTATCGATGCGCTCGGCCGGATTGTAGTAACCCTTGTACGAGCCGTTGAGAAACAGGTTCACCAGCGTGCCGTGACTCGACACGTTTCCGGTGTCGCCGTAGAGACGCCGCACGAGCTCGTCGACAATGAACGGGTTGGAATGATCGTTCATCCCCGCACGGAGCGAGATGGTTTCAAACTCCTCAAACGGCACGTCGGGAAACATCGGATACTCCAGGCGCGTCTGCCCGTAGTCACCGCGAAAATACAGACGGAAGGAATACTTGCTGAACGGGAGTCCGGCGTTCGGATCGTAACGCTCGCGAACGTACGCGCCGCCCTGCACGCGCAAACCTGCGTCCACGTGGAAGCCACCGTTGTCCCCGGGCCGGATCAGCTCCGCAGAGACCGGGCGCTCCCAGGCGGCCCCGCGATTCACTGTGTTGCGCGGGTTGGTCTCCATAATTCCGGTTTCACCAAAAAGATTCTCCACGGGCGTCACCAGGGAAAGCACCGGCAGCGAGGAGATCGAAGCGGGCACGTTCATCAAAAATGTATGCGTGATGGTGACGGACGGAACACGGTTTGGAATCACCGCCAACGCCCTCAAAGTCGTGGTCTCGGCAATGTTGATCGGACCCGAATACACCGTTCCAGCAGTCGGGGATGGGTCGCTGCCATCAGTCGTGTAGCGGATAACCGCACCAGGCTCCGCGCTGAGGTGCAGGTTGAACGGCTGATCATAGAATCCCCGCCGCGCCGAAAACGCCGGTGGCTCCGCGAGCCCTTCGATCAAGCTGTCGCCGTTGGCTGCTCCGGGTGTCGGTGTGGAAAAATACCCCCACGCACCGCCTGAATCCCGGCCGAACGAATAGTCACCGCGTTGTTCAGGATAAGTCGGGGCGAGACCGTCGACCTCGGCGCGGGGAAGTTCGTTGTTGAACAGGCCGAGATATTCACCGACACGGCTCAGGCTGAAGTTGGAGTGCAATTCCGAACCCGCCGCGCTCCGATCCTTGGCGGACGCGAACACGACGAGGAATCCACCCGCCGGAATCGTGACGTCCGGCAACTGCCACCGTCCCGGCACGTCGCGGTCATCGGTGAGCGACCAGCCCACCAGATTCTGAGGAGTCGCCCCCGCGTTGCGCAGTTCAATCCAGTCGCCGGTCTGCCCGTCCTCGTCCGTCAGTCCCGTCGAATTCGAAGCCACGAATTCATTAATCACGATGTTCGGGACCGCCGCCGCGGGATTCAACGTGACCGACGAGCCCCCGCCGGCAAATGGATTCGCGGCGAGGGATTGATCGACGATTCCGTGACCGCCCGCCCAAATTAGTTGAACCGTTCCAGCAGTGGGTGAGTTGAACGTGAAATGATACGGCCCGGCCCCGACGCCGGACATGCTGTTCGCCGACTGTCCGTTGATCAACAGGTCGCCCGCGTTGACGCCGGTGACCGGTTCGCTGAAGAACAGTTCCAGCTCGGTGAAATGCCGGACCAGGCTGCTCGCGGCCGGGGTCATCGTTGAAATAATGGGCGGAACCTGCTCCGGAGTCACCGTCAGAGAAACCGTCCCGGTGGTGATCTCCCCGTACGGATTCGAAATGTAACAGGAAAAGAGCAGCCCATCGTCCGCCAAAGTCACGGGATCAATAATCAGATTTGGGAACGTCTGCAACGGCAGATCCGCCCCTTCCTGACGCCACTGAAACGACAGCGGCTCGCCGCCTTCCGCATTGACGCGAAACACGGCGCGCTCGCCCTCCGACAGACTGAGACTGACGGGCTCGTCGACGATGGACGGTGGATTGGTGGACAAAACGAACGGCGAAAGACGATTCCCGGGGATCGGACGTTCGAGCGCCAGGTTGGGAAGCTGCCAGCCCACCGCGACGTTGTCTCCGCCGCCGCCCTCGGCGTGCAATGCCTCGATGTAGTATTTTCTTCCCGCCTCCAAATGAATCGGCACGGACTGTTGGTTGGGCTCTTTGTCCCATTGCTGCGAAGCCGTCCATGTCGCCACGTTGGCGATCAACTGTTTGCTCGCTGGAATTTCGTCATCGCCCAGATACAGTTCGCTGTTGTCATCGCTGCTGATCCAGAACACGTAGTCGCCCGTCACGGGCGGGTGGACATAGCCGCGAAACCGGGATCCGTAGAAATCATTAAACCCGATTGGCCCCTCAAAAACAGTCGGGAACTCGACGCCGGTCGGGTTGGCCGGATAGTCCGGCGAACTCGTCAAGGCGCCCACCGTTCCGCCACTGATGTTCAACCAGTATTCGCGACGAATGGTTTGTCCGGAGAGGTCGATTCCTGAAGAAATCAGGATCACGGCGAGGAGGGTACAAATGTAGTTTTTCAAAACAGCGGCTACTTGTGTGACTTGGTGGTAATAGTAGCATCTCCCGTGCAATTCGCGAGTCTGGATTCGGGTGGCCGAGAAATTGCAGTCCCGGTGATTCGCCGCCTCACACCGCCATCAACGAGCAACCTCGGGGTTCCGACGCCCCGGCGCGGCCAATCAGCTCGAAACCGTTCTCCCTACGAACGGCCAGATCCTCGGTCTGAATCGCCATGACTGAAAACGCGTTTGCCAGATCAAAGACCTGAATCAACCCCGTCTCGCCGGTCGCGACATCCTTCCCTGTTTCCGGCGATACAATCCGGCTCCGCGCCCACGGCGGGAAGTGAAATACGCGGTCCTGCGTTGCTTCGCCCGCGATCCGATCATAGGCCTGCGAGCTCAATTCGCTCATGCCGTATTCGCACACGATATCGCCCGGAGCTACGCCGAGATGTTTCGAGATCAACTTGTGCAATTCGGCTTTCGGCAGTTCGCGGGAACGTCCCTTGTACCCACCCGTTTCCATGACGGTGGAACCGGTCGGCAAATTGAGTATTCGTCGTTTGGCGATCAGGTGATCCAGCAGATGAACAAAGTTGAACGCGGTACCGAGCACAGTCGCTCGTTCGTTTCGTTTTATCCGCTCGTCCAAATGAGCACACGCGGAGGCCGCGTCGATTTCCCAAATTCCGTCTTTTCCAACGGTTCCAACAAACACCGACTTCCCATTCCCGAACTCAGAAATCACCACCTGCATCATGTGGGCAAGCGAAGAGTGAACCGCAGCGGGCGGAGGCGGTGTCAGACTGAGAATGTGCGCAGTCGGGTTCGCGAGTTTTGGAATGATGTGTCGTCTGAACCACGGTTTTAGCGAGGCGTTGTAAACCTCCAACGATGCGATGCCATGAAAATGTCGGCTCGGCTTCTGCACCGTCGTCCCGCTTGAATGAAACACCTGCGTGCGAACTTCGGGCTTCAGGCAGCTCAGTTCGAACTCCTTGAACGCGGTCGTCGGGACGGCGGGAACCAGCGACCATTGATCCACTGAGCCAAGCGCACAGTTCCGCAACTCGCAAAACTTCCGATACGATTCGTTTTGCTTGAACTGAAACGCGAAGAGTTCCAGCGCCAGTTCGTTAAACCGTCCGTCATTCGACGCGGTAACCACCGTGCCATCGGCTCGCGAATGCGATTCGATGAAACGAAACACCCGTCGTGAGGGATGATTTGCTGTGAGTTCGTCAGGCATCTTCGTTTTTCAAATGAACGGTAGGGCGACGCTCCCGCGGAGCCCATTCCAAAATCCCGGAGGGATGGAACAAACCAATCCGTAGCGCGGAGTGGCACTCTGCTGTATCGCAGGTTGGTAACCTGCAGCAATCCGCAACCAATAGGCACAAGAACCTTTCAGCGCTACAGCGTGGTTGCGAATGCGTTCAGATTCTATCATTCGTGCCGCTCTTACAGAGCTCTGATCAGGGTTCCGCGGGAGCGTCACCCTCCCCACCAAAACTCGCCGCCGGTTTGGGCAGTTCGCGTTGGATCTGTTCAATCTGGTAACCAAACCCGGCCCCCCCAATTTTGCTCAGGTCCACACAACCATCGCGTCGTTGATAGATACCCGGATGCACCTTCGCTTCCGGTGCCGACGCCTCCGGATAGAACTGCATCGCGTTCGTCTCGACGCCCATGATCGTGCCCACGTGTGCGGCCAGGAGGCAGTGTGGAAGCTGTGCCAGCATCGGGTTGGTCAGGTCTTGAACCATCAACGTCATGCCGTGCGCCTTTGCCCAGCAGGCGGACAGGATCGCTCCGGTCTGCGTTTTGCAGGTCTTGAGAGCGACGCCCGTCCAGCCCAGTTCACGACCAAGCCGGACGAACTTCCAGTCGTGCGCGCTTTCATCGAGGAACAACGGCTTGCGCGCGGACAAACTGTGGGCGTCGATCGGGTTCGCTTCGAGATCGTAAGGGAACGGCTGTTCCACGTAGAGAATCATTCCGTAAATGCGCGGGTAATCGTCGCGCAGTCGGTCAAGAATCGCGTTCAC
The DNA here is from genome assembly GCA_041689265.1 of Verrucomicrobiota bacterium. Classification (GTDB taxonomy): domain Bacteria; phylum Verrucomicrobiota; class Verrucomicrobiia; order Limisphaerales; family RI-55; genus JBDNGP01. Next base: position 9,479 of record JBDNGP010000261.1, on the reverse strand, counting down.
ATATTCGGGATCAGTGACCGTGCAGTTGAAATCCGTGGTCAGCCATTCGACGTCTTTCTCGATGGCAATTTGCCCGACCCTGACGACGCGATTGTAATCCCAATCCGGATCGTTGCCGCGCAGTTTGATCTTCAGGCATTTTAAACCGTCGCGTTGGATCCAGTCCGCGAGCAGCACCGGATACCCATCGTCGGGTTCGTTGCCCTTGAGTTCATCCTCGTCCAACGGATCGAGTCCACCGACGAGATGCCAGGCGCGCAGTTTGGCGGGCGGATTGGAAGCGAGAAAATCAGATGGAAACTTGTCCGCGAATGAAACCGCCACCCCGGCAGGTTCGAGAAACTCCGAAAGATCCCGGTTCATGAACTCGCGATTGTAGGTTTCGTAAATCGGCTTTTCGACGAGTTGCCCGAAGGCGTCGTGCAGCGCGATGTCGAACAGCGAGCAGCACACCAGCGCGGCGAGGTGGGGCATCGGTTCCTTGTCCCCGCGTTGCTCGGCGTTGAACCAGTTCAACAGGTCCGGCAGGGCATTTTCCTGAAACGCATGGCCGACTTCCAACGCGTGGCCGTGTTCATGAAACTCTGACCAGACCTCGGCCAGTTTCACGCAAAAATCCTTGAGCGCCTGATGTCGTTCCTCGTAGGCCACCTGCGAAGGCCAGACCCACTGCACGCTCAGCGGCGTTTCACCCCAACCCTCGGCGGCGCGGCCGGCGCGGCTCTTCACAGTCAATTTGACGCGAGCGCAGGTGACGTGCGTGAGCGTCTCGGGGCCGAACTTCAACGGCACCCGCGTTTCGACCGGCAGGAAATACAGCGTCGTGGCGATCGGGCGAACATCACTGGGTTTCGACATGGGTGACAAAGTAGGCCAGACCTTTGGTCCGCCTCAATGAAGAAGATGGGTTCCACGCAAAAGGACTGGGTTTATCGCATCCGGCTTCCTTCAAGATAGAATCCGGTGAAGCTCGGCTGGTGGGAGGGTTCGCTCAATCGCGCTTCCCGCAAACCGGTCAGTGGATCCGCCACGCGCAACGAATCCTCTTTCACTTCAAGAACCGCGACGAAGTGCCCGGCACCACTTGCGGTGTTTTTAACTCCGGCAATGGCAGGAAATCGAACTTCGGATGAATCGGTGATTCCCGTGCGGAAATTCACTTCGAAACCCCGGGCACGCAATGCTCGCGCGAGATACCAGTTTTCCGTGCCGGTCGAGCTCGTATTTGCCGCTGCGGCGAGTTCGGAACACTCGACACCGAGATACCGCGCGATCGTCGCAGCCGAAGGCGGGCCGCAGGTCGACGCCGTCGATTGGAGGCACCCCTCATTCTCCCATTAATCGGTAAGTTCGTCGGTGTTCAACGGATGAAAGAACGGTTTCAGATACGGCACGGATAATCCAAGGAACAAAAGGACCGGCATTCCCCAGCGGCTGACCTTCGACCTTTTTCTGAACTGAACATCCAGCGCACCGGCGAGCAGACCCGCCCCCGCCGCAAAGTATTCCATCCCGGGCCACGACCGGAATTCGAAGAAAAAAGCCCAGGCGTCGAAAAGATGAAGTTACTAGGCCGCAAACAAAACGCCCGGGATCGCCAGCAGCGCAAACACAACCAACGCCCATCGGGAAGCGTCTCATGGGAGGGCTTCGAACATTCGGCTGCCAAGCACAAACATCACTCCGCCAAGCAGAAGAACAAATCCATACGTTCCGATCATTATCCGGTTTGACAGCGGGCCGGCCATCACGTCACACAAGAACGTTCGTAACGACCGCCGCCCTTCGTTCTTTCTCAGTGCTTCAATTCTTCGGCTGCCGGCTTTCAATCGCCTCCAACCGCTTCTCGATCTGGAGCAGTTTTTGAATGATGAAGATGTGCGTTGTCTTCGCGTCGATGCCGACGGGACTGGCATCGCTGCTGATGAGTTGTGAGATTTCCTGGTAGGTTTCCTGGTCGAGTTTCATGGTGTCTATTTGCTGGTGTTTCAGTGTGAGGGCTCCTTGAACCCCGGTAAACAGAAGAAATCAAATCGCATCCACCTGGGTTCACTGTGGCGTCCCGGAGCCGTGCTGAAACCAACCTTCAGTTCGTCTGCAAAACTCCACGAGCATCAGCATGACCGGCACTTCGATCAACACCCCCACCACCGTTGCTAGGGCCGCTCCGGATGACAGACCAAACAGCATGACCGAGGCTGCGATGGCGACTTCGAAGTGGTTCGACGCGCCGATCATCGCGGCCGGAGCGGCGTCTTCATATTTTAGTTTGAGAATTTTTGCCGCCCCGTATCCGAGTGCGAATATCAGGAGGGTCTGCAGAAAGAGCGGAATGGAAATCCAAAGGATGGTCAGCGGGTTGGCCATGATGACGTCGCCCTTGAAACTGAAGAGCAATATCAATGTCAGCAGGAGAGCGCTGATGGTGATCGGCGTCAGGATGTGCAGGAATTTTTCTTTGAACCATTTTTCGCCCTTCGCGCTGATGATCCATTTGCGGGAGAAGTATCCCGCCACGAGCGGAAGCGCGACGTAGATGGCAACGGAGAGCAGCAACGCCTGCCACGGAACCGGCAACTTGCCCACACCAAGCAGAAACCCCCCGAGCACTCCGTAAAGCACTAGCATTGTAAGCGAGTTGATCGCGACCATGATCAGGGTCAGCCCATCATTTCCGCGGGCCAGATAGCCCCAGACGAGAACCATGGCCGTGCACGGCGCGATTCCCAACAGAATACAGCCGGCGAAATAGCTGCGCCAAAGCGGAATCTGCAGCATCTTGACGCCCTCCTGCATCACCACGGTTCCCGCTCCGTGCTCGGCACCGACCGGCAGATCCAGCCCGAATGGCATTTTGACGAGATCCATCGCATCGACCCCGATGAAACCCTTTAGCAGTGTTCCCAGAAAGAGGATGGAGATGGCGTACATGGTGAACGGTTTGATGCACCAGTTGATGAACAGGGTCAGAAACACCGGCCGGCTGTTTTTGCCTGCCTTGATGACGCTGGCGAAATCAATTTTGACCATGATGGGATACATCATGAAGAAGAGACAGATCGCGATCGGAATCGATATGATCGGAGCCCCATTCACGCTGATGGACATGCCGTCCAACGTTTTGGCCAGACCCGGTGCGATCTTGCCGAGGACAATTCCCCCGACGATGCACAACCCAACCCAGAGCGTCAGGTAACGCTCAAAGACACTGTTCATTTTCCGGTCCTTCACCGGGCAAAGTTCGCTCATCTCAAAGTTTTTCTCAATTTCGTGTCGCTCTCAATTTGTGAAACGTCGGACAGCCGAAGCGGCCACTGCCATCGCCCGACTCAGCCAGTGATGGTCATCGTCCAGCCGCGTGAGCCTCGCGATAGCCGCAGGCGTAGGCTTCGAAGACGAGCTTGATTTCGTCACGAATCCGTTGAAACGCGGCTCTGATCTCTTCCTCGGTTCCCGCGACCTTCGCCGGATCTTCGAATCCCCAATGATAGTGATTCGCCTGTCCGGGAAACATCGGGCACGCCTGATCCGCATTGCCGCACACCGTGATCACCGTGTCCACCTGACGGTCAAGAAACTCGTTCATGTGTTTGGACGTGTGGCTTGAGATATCGATGCCGATTTCCTTGAGCGCCTCGATCGCCATCGGGTGAACATAGCCCGCCGGTTTTGAGCCGGCGCTGCGTACATCGAACAAATCACCGGCGGCTTTTCGCAGGATGCCTTCTGCCATATGGCTGCGACAGGAGTTGCCGGTGCATAAAATCAAGACGGTAGGTTTGTTCATCATTTTCTGGATTCGAGAACGTTGGGTCAGCAGCAAACGGCGTTGGAGGTGTCGGTCTGCCGCAGCCGGGCCAGATCTTTTTTTAGTGATGGGTCCTGGTTCAGGCAAAGGAGGTTAACCGTTAGCAGTTTTGAAGGTTTGGCCGCGAGAGTGTAAACAATCCAGTTGCCCGAACGTGCTGCCCTCACCAGACCGTGGTCTCGAAGATACCGCAAATGCTTGGAGATTTTCACCTGCGGTTCTTCAAGAATGGTCTGAAAATGACAGACACAAAGAGCACCCTGCGAGAGCAGGTTCAGGATTCTCAAACGTGTTCCGTCAGCCAGACATTTGTAAGTCTCAACCAGATCCATCCGAGGACATTTCCATAAATGTATATACTTGCAAGAGAATATACTTTCGCATGCCGGAATATGCGCTTGATCTGTCGTGTCCTTCCTGATTTCCGGCGGAACACCTCCGGATTTTTTGAATACCTTTCCTGACCAGCGAACGTAAGTGGCGTTACAAATGCCGGACACGGTCCTTGTATTTCCGCAAAATCTTGTCGTTGTGATCATCGCCGCTGGTGTTGCTGCTGATGAAAATCTCCGGGGTGTGACCGAGCGACAGCGCGTGCTCGATACCGCCGGTGATAATGGCATTCACAATGAACGCACCAGTGATTGTCGAGGTTGGGCCAATCTTTCCGGGCAGCCCATCGAGATCAAGACACGCATCGCCATCGACGCCACAGGTGTCGATCGTCAATTCCGCAGCATCGCAGAGTCGCTTGCCGCTGGGGTGCCGCGATGGCCAAGCCGTGCTTTGCGTGAGGTTGGTGATAGCGAGGACTTTCATGCCGCGTTCGCGCCCCAGCAGAGCGAGCTCGATCGGGACGGCATTTCGTCCGGAATTTGAGGCGACGATCAACACGTCTCCTGCCTCAACTGGGTAGTGCGAAAGAATCTCTTCCGCCATGCCTTCCTTGCGCTCGAGGTAGGTCGCTTCAATCGCGTGTTTGTGCATCATCATCCGGTCGTCGAGGATCGGATTGGCGCGGCCCAAATTTCCGGCGCGATAGAATATCTCCTCCGCCAGCATGTGCGAATGCCCGGTGCCGAACGCGTAGAGCCAATGATCGTTCGCGAGCGCCTCACCGAGCCACCGGGCGGCGGCGTTGAGGTTGTCTTTCTGGCTTTGGTGGACCGCTTCGAGTTGTCTCACGGATTCCTCGAAGTAGCGATTGATGATGGGTTGGTTTGTGTCCGGCATGGTTATAATAATAGTTTCCCGAGATAGACAACGTCTTCGGGCAGCGGTGCAGCGTCGGGCATCGGCTGGTAACCGAGGGACCGATAAAAGGCGAGGGCGTTGTCGTTGACTGAAGAAACGCCGAGGTGGATTCCGGTTGAACTGAGGTCTTCAAGTCGTGATTCCAGTATGCGCATCATTCGTTTGCCGAATCCCCTGCCCTGCGCGCGCCGCAAAAGATCGATGTGCAGATGCGACGGCCAGGGTTTGAATTCCAGGGGATAGTACGCGTTCGGCTGATGAATGTAGTGACACAGTTTTTCATCCTCGGTCCAGGTCGATTCGTCCCCGACGGGTTTCGGATGCGTCGGCCGCAGCTCAGGCAACCACTCTTTGAGAAACCGATCATAGAACTTCGCCGTGTCCAACGTGCCGATGCAGTAGCCACACACGCCTTCCTCATCCTCCAGCACCAGCGCCAGTTCGGGATCGTAACGCAAATAAGGTCCCACAAAAATGTGTCCCAGCACGCGCGGATCCGTATAGAGGGGCGTGCCGTCCGCGCCGTTGTCGCCAGTCTTGAGGCAGATTTCGTAACAGGCCGGTTCGTCAGCGGATTCGAAATTGCGGATGCGAAACGGTTCCTTCATCGCTTGATCGAATAACCGTCTGAGCCGTGCTGTCGGGTAAGTCGCTGAAGCTCTCGAATCAGTCCGCCGCGCACGATTCCATCCGGAAAATCTGGAAGGCCATGCGGGCTCGGACCGGACTTCGACGCCAGTTGTGAAATCAATTCCAACTCATCTTTCAACCGCCAGACCGGAGACCAGAGCGCGTCGAGCAGGTCGCGGTTTCTCAACGTGGAAAGATCATGAAACAGCGCCGCCAGCCGGTCTGCCGCAGTTTCATTTGATTGCTTTCCTTCCGCGTCGCCACCAAGCGCGCGCCTGGCTTCGCTGAACATTTCACTCGCGCGCATTCCATTCTCGAACGGCAGATAAAAACAATCGATCACCAGCTGCACGAGTTCCACCGTGAACGGTTCGCCCTGCAACCGTTCCCATTCGGGCAACCAGGCTTGTGCGGCAGACTGAATCGCGTCGCGTTTCCCGTAGTCCGCCCCGGATTTCAGAAATGTGCCGAGCGTGTGCAGCGGCACGAAGTTGAGATCGAACTGGCAGTTCGGATTGAGCAACACGCCGGAACTGCGTTGCTGGATCTCATCCGTGCGGCCCGAATACGGCCCCAGATGAAACCGGGCCGGATCATAGTCATTGGCGTGCAAATTGTCCCAAATAAGCGGCGGACGTTTCAACAGATTCCCAACGTCGCGCAAATGATCCGACGTGATGCTTCGCGAAACGATGTCCGGGCCGGTCCAAAAAATCCGGACGTCGGGATGCAGATGTTCGCCGAGCGTTTGAAGATAGTTGCAGCCGTTGATATCGCCGCCCGCCATGGCGCTGCAATAGACTGCCGGGCACACAGACAAGCACACTTCCGGTGATTCCGATCTCAACCACTCCCACAAAGCATTGCTCGTTTCGACGTGCCACCTCCCAAGTTCCTGGTGTCGGTGGCCTCCAAGATTTGGAACGTCATCGAACTGAATCACGAAATGGCCACAGCCGATCTGCAACAGTTGTTGGAAACGTCGTTTCAAGTCCGGGAGAAGATCGGGGAACTCGGGCGGCTCGGTGGCTTCGTTGAAGCAGTCGTCCCATCCGGGCGAGATCGCGTAGATGAACCGGATGTTTTTGGCGTCGCATTCGGCGATCATTTTTTTGAACTCCGGTTCCTCGTTCGCATCCAGCAACTCGCGCCAGAGCACCCGGTGTTTCAGGTGGTCCTTCGGGCCGTGGCAGTACGTGTTCAGACCAAAATCGTGAAGCCAGCCGATCAGTTTGTGACGTTGCGCGAAGGTCCACGGTTTGCCGTAGAAACCTTCGATGACACCGCTGAGAAAGGGTTGGTTCGTGATGGCGTTGATCATTTCACGTAGCGGAACGCCGGTGGTTGGCGGCGCTGTGTAGGACAGGCATCCTGCCTGTCCCGGCGAAGCACGCCGGATAGAACGTAATGCAAAAAGAATCCTGACTAGGTGATTGCGGCGGTAGTATTTTGTTCCTGGTTCTTGGATTCGTCATGACCTTTGGGGAGACAGGCTGGAAGCCTGTCCTACTTTACTGCGCCACTGGTGACTCCCTGGATCACCTGCCGGTTGAAAATGGCGTACGCCACCAGTGCTGGAATCGCCATGATGGAAAGTCCCGCCAGCAACGCGGGGTAGTTGGTATTGTGCGCCTGTTCGAAGGCTATCATGCCGACGGGCAGCGTGCGCATCGCCGGATCGACGATGAAGAGCAGTGCCATGAGAAACTCGTTCCATGTGTTGAGCACCGTCAGCACAGCGACCGTGGCGACGGCGGGCTGGGCGGCGGGCAGAAGTATTTGAAAATAAAAGCGCGGTGTCGAGACTCCGTCCATGCGGGCGGCCTCGGTAAGTTCGGCGGGCAGTCCTTGGAAGTAAGCGGAGAAAAGCAGGATCGCGACAGGCAGGCTTTGCGCGGTGTAGGGCAAAACGAGTGCCCACAAACTGTCATGCACGCCGAGCGATTGCAGCAGGTCGCCCAGTGGAATGATGAACGATTGCACCGGCAGAATCATGCCGACAAAGAACAGCGCCAGCCAGAAACGTCGCGCGGGGAAACCGTGTCGCGCCAGCGAGTGACCGGCCCACATACCGCACAACACGGTGAACACGACGCTCAGTCCCGACACCCAGATTGAGTTGATAAAATAATTATCCAGATCGCCTGCACGGATCGCCTGCTGGTAATTGGCAAACGTGATGCCGTCCGGCAGATCAAACGGCCGGTCAAAGATCGCGATGTTCGACGTCTTGAAACTGCTGATGATCGTCCAGCCCAGCGGGAACAGCCAGAGCGCGGCGAGTGCGAGCCAGAGGAAGCTTGAAGCTGAATTTCTCAGTCTTGTGTTCATGGTTCGCCCAAGGGCCGCTCTGCGGGTTGAACTCAGTCCTGGGTTCCCGGTCTCCCGGTGAGACGGCGTTGAATTGTTTCTGGATTCTGTCGCAAGTCCATGACGGCGACGACCACGATTTGTGGACCTTCGTTCGCATAGAAGACGCCGCAAGGAAAATTCCGGAGGAGCAGCCTGCGGTAACGATCTTCGACCGGGCGTCCAAGTTCGGGAAACTGCCGGACCAGCGTCAGAACGGCGTCGAGCTGGTGAAGAAAAACTTCTCCGCGACCTTCCTGATAATCCTCGTACCTTTCAAATGTGGACTGGACGTCGATGTCCGCCTGAAGGAGAAGAATCAGATCGGTCATGGTCGCGATCCGAGCAGACGTTTCTTGACTGATTCCCAGGTGGTGAACTGGTCCGGATTCCGGCGGAAGTGTTCCACGCGGCGGTCCAGTTCGCTGATGGATTCCCGGGAAACCGGGACGTCATCCGGATTGGCCTCCAAATCATTCCAGAGCTCTGAGACGAACAGGAGTTTTTCCTGCGGTGACAGGTTTTGCACCTCGGGAAATTTTTCAAGCATCATGGAAGGAGTGTAGTCACCGCCGGTCGTTTGGCAATGGGCGAGTCACGGCAGTTTTCACCGCGACAGCATGATGTCCGGTTTCTCCTCCGCCAGGCCTTGCTTCAACAGGAATAGCCGATTCAGCGCTCGGTCCCCGCTTTCGATTGATCGATCCATGTTCCGGACAGCCGCGATCAGGTTGTCGAGCAATTCGTTTCTCAAGCCGGACGGCAGCGGCCTCACGAGCGTTTCGAGGAGATCAAAGCCCGGAGGCCCGGACAGGTCTTGCATCCCATACCGCTGGAAAAATCTCGGTTCAAATTCGGATTCGACGCCGGGGTTTCTCCGCGCGAGTCTGGCCGCGAGCGATTCCTGTTTGTCTGTTTGTCCGGATTCGAGAATGGACGTGGCGGCGGGCAGTGCTCGCTCGATGTCACCGTAGGTCTTCAAATAACGGCCCCAGTCTTCGACCTGATACGGATTCGCATCGGCCAGCACACGCTCGAACAACCAAGGCTTTAACCTCGGGTCCGGCGGCCCATTTTCTCCGATCAAATTTTCGATCCACGCGCCGCTGTCGAGCTGGTAATTCTGCGGGAGGCGGACCACCCAGGGCACGGTGTTGAGCTTCGCCTCGCGGATCAGAGCGGTCTGCTCTGAATTGACAAACAAATCGTAGACCAACGGAATCGTCTCTTTACTCACGAATTGGTTTGCGAGCAGTTCGCGATAGAGTCGGTTTGCCAGAGCGAATGTTTCATTGTTTTGGTTCTCCGCTGTTTTGAGTGGAATGGAGCGAGTAAGCTGGGCTGAGGATGACACCTGAAAAACTGTTTCACGATTTGCTGGGGTTGGGGTTGAAGTGGGAAGTGACCGAGAGTGGCTTCGAGCACAAGCGCGGCACGG
>JBDNGP010000260.1:0-14004 GCA_041689265.1 Verrucomicrobiota bacterium | reverse complement strand
CCGGGCTGGACTGTTCGTGTTATAAATCATGATCAATTCTGGATTTCCGGCCGTTCAACCGTCGCCTTGCCGGTCAACCAGTCGATGTTGATGCGGTTGTAAATCTCGGTGGAACTGCCCGGTGGCACTTCCAGAACTTCCGGAGGGCCGTCGATCAGATTGCCGAACTCATCCCGCGCATAGAAGATGGAACCGTCCGCGATGTGGATCCTCTGCTCGAACTGGGTGCCGAGCTCCTCGCCGAGATACTTGGGCTGAACCAGCTGCCCGAGATAGTTGAAGGCGATGTAGGGCAGCGCCACGGCGTTGCCGCTGTTCTCGGAAGGGAACGGAAAATAATCATAGGGAAGAGGACGGCCATACGGCGTGGGCATGATCTGATTCTTCCATTGGACGGGTGCGTTGACGCCAAACGACGAGTAATCCAGGTATTCGTCCGGCGGGATGAACGTGCCGTCCGGCAGCGATTTCCACGCGGTGAGATAATGCGGTTTGCGCACTCCCGGTTGTTCCCCCACCCCGCGCCAGCTGAACAGCGCGTAGCTGGTGTACTTCGCATCCAGCAGTTTCTCCACGGTCCTGATGTCGCGCCGAATGTGGACATCCACAGTCGGCGTCCCGGTTTCGGTGAGAATCACATCCGTGAAGTTCGTCGGGACAAACACCATGTAAACCGTCGTCCGTTCCGAGATCGCCTTGTTGCGCGCGATCGTCAGATCATCCGACAACTGCCGCACCGCGTTGCCCGACTTGTTGGACTTGGTGAGGGCGGTGATCGCAGGAATCCCCAGCGACGCGAGGACGCCAATGATGGCGATGACCATCAGCAACTCGATGAGAGTGAACGCTGATCGGGTTGCCGGGAGATTTCTGGTTTTCATGTCGATGGTTGTCGGAACGCGCCTTACTGAAGGCTGGTGAGGTTGTCCTTGTTCGGCTCTTCACGCGCACCGAGCAGACCGTCGTAGCTGCCGTCCGGCCCCAAGGACCAGACCATCACCCCGTTCTGGCTCTCATACTTGTCGAGGGTTGCATTATATACCTGACCGGCGAACCCCGGCACGGTCTTATCAGCGCCACCCGAGACTTCTCCCTTGCCATAAAGCGCGTCGGCAAGCCGCTGGTTGTAATCCAGATCAAAGGAAATGATGTAAGGACGACCCCACGGATCCCGGTAAACACCGTCCGGCCCGACGCCTGAATCATCGGTGCTGTTAGCCTCCTTCAGATCCATAAACTTGATCTTCCGCGGATTACGCGCGTTGCCGGCGTTGGGTGGGTTGGCACCGGTATCACGGGCCATCAACAACACCATGACACCGCGGTTGTCCACCAGATAGTCCGAATCCGTGCTGGTCGAGAATTGCACCGCGCCGTTCGGATACGCGAGGCGATATCCAAATGTGTAATTTCCATTGTTGCCGGCAGCATCATCCTGCGCCTCCTTCGGCACTGGATAGACGCCGTATTCCGCCTTGAACTGGTTGATCGCTGCCACGAGGGTGCGAATCTCCGAGTTGGCCTTGGCGACCGATGCCTTGCTTTTGGCGGCGCTGACCGCCGGAATGAGCAGGCCCGCGAGAATCGCAATGATGGCGATGACCACCAGAAGCTCAATCAGGGTGAAGCCGGCGATCTTGCGCGTGTGGATGAGTAATGGGAGTTTCATAGTTCGCAAAGGGGTTGAGAATCAGTTGTTCCAAGGTTGCTTGAAAGACAAAATGGTCCGCTGCACCACGCGGCGATGGCGCACCACCAGTTGAATGTCGGGCGACGCACTCCGGTCGGCCGTCTTATAGATCGCGACCTCATCGGTCAGTTCCGCGCGGGAACCATCATGACTCTCGATGCGCGGCCACCAGCTCCGATCCTGCCAGCGGATGTTCAGTTTCTGAGTTGTTGATTTCGATTTCATGACAACAGCAGACGTTGGTTATTTTTCCTCCCAGTTGCCGATCACGACAATTTCGTCGCCGATCACGATCTCCGCCCAGAGATCGAACTCACCGGGATTGTTGGTTGGGTTTGAGGAAACGTATTTCCAGGGATTCACATCGGACCCCGGGATCGGCGGCAGAAACCGCGAGTCCGTATCCGCCTTCGGGTGGCCCAGCGGCCAGTGAACGGGCACCACCAGCGCATCCACATGAGGGGCTCCGGAAATGTGCTCGACGTTGCTCGACCGGCTGCCCGCCAGAAAATTCTTCACGTTCGCAGCGCTCTCCGAACTGTTGTAGACACCGGGAACGTTGACCCCGTTGCCAAACACCACCTGATAAGTCGCACGGGGAATCTGTTCATCAACCGCCCCCACCCGGTAGACGTCATTCACCCGGTCATACACCGCTCCGGTCAATTCATAATACAGCTGGTTCACGTCCGGGTTCACCGACAGCTCGAAGGCGTCCTGCAAATTGTCAGGCGGATAAAACCCAAATTTGGAATGGTAGTCGCGGATGGCGAGCTCCAGTTTGGCGAGCTCCACTTGCGTCCGTGACACCTTGGATTTCCGCGAGACCAACGCCCCCAAACCCACCGTCAGACTGGCGAGCACACCGATGATCGCGATCACCGCCAGCAGCTCGATCAACGTGAACGCCCTGCGTCCGGACCGTTGGCTCCGAGGAATCGTTGAAGTATGTGGTGCTCGAATTTTCATGAAATTATTTAAATCTCGCCAGCGGCGTCTTCTGTTCCCGAACCTCCTGTTCGAGCCGTTCGCTGAGCCATTGTTTGACCATGCTCTGGTAATTTAGAAAACGGTAGCGGGCCAGCCGCTTGATCTTCGAGAGCATCCGCGGGTCGAACCGCAGCGTGACCGAAACCGATTCGGACGATTCCGAGGACCGCGCGATGGATGACTCCATCAGGCGAAGCTCGATCCGATTGACCGACCAAAAATCTGCTTCCGCCTCCTCGCGGTCGAACATTGGCACTTCTTCCCAGTTATAAATCGCATTCATGATCGTTACTGTTGGCTGGCCTGAGCCAGTTTTCGTTGATAAAACATTGTTTCCTCGGGCTCGAAGTCCCGGGCAAATACAACCTTCAACTGTTTGCCGTTGGCCTTGTAAACACTGAAAACCCCGCCACCGCCGCCATCAAGACCCAGATTGAAAAACCGGTTCTGTGCGGAAAAACGGGGTGAGTCCGGCAACAGACGAATGGCGAATGGATCCTCGAAGGATTCCTCAATCCGCTGGAGCGTTACCATGGCGTCCAGGTTGAAGGGAGGGTTTGTCCAGTCGAAATCCATGTTCAGTTTGTGTTGTAACTCAATTGGCCATTCAATGTATGCACCATGTATTTACGTCATGTATGGCATTTGTCAATACTTGAATCGTAAGGGAACTAATGTCACACACCTGTGTCACTCGACGAGAAATGTCGCGTTCTCAGAGGAAACCCTCAATTCACCCGGCAGATTCTGCGGAGGGAACTTGATCAATAGATAATGCTCCCCCGCCCCGGCACCATGCCGAATTACCGGCCCCGCCTTCACGGCCTGACCGTCAATCCACAATTGCGCGCCTTCCAGACCCGACGTGTTCAACGTCAATTCGCCGGTGGGCGCGGATTCAAACGGCACCGCCGCCCAGAGCCCGACCATCGCATTGGCCTGATTTGGATTGGAGACTTTCAGGGCGTCACGCAATTGCTGCTCGACCAACGTACCGTCAACGCGTGTCGCAAAACTCGTCCACCCCGGTTCATCGAGCAGTCCGGCAAGATTTCTACCGGCCCCGAATTGTTCGTCCCGGTGTGTCGCCGGCCGCAATCTCCACTGGCGCGCGACGTTGCCCTTGGAGGCATCGAAGGCACCGGGTTTGCCGAGTTCAGCCAGGAACCGGAAGAGATCCAGACGATCCTGCTCCGAAAGCTGCTCGACCAGCCCGGCGGGCATCAGAGAAGCGCCCATGGTTTGCTTGACGATGCTGTTTTTCGGAATTGAGACCTCCTGGTTTGCCGCGTTGCGAACGACCAGTTCCGTGCCCGTCTCTGAAACCAAAATACCGCTGTATTCCAGCTCACCGTCCGTCTCCACGATCACCGAGTGGTAGCCCTCCTTGATCTTGCGATTGGGATAGAGCAACGACTCGATCAGGTAATCGGGCTGCGCGCTCGCGCCCATGGAAGTCAGATCCGGGCCCACCTTTCCGCCCACGCCGCCAATCGCGTGACACGAAACACAACCCAGCTCGACTCTCCGGTAAACTTTTTCACCGCGGGCCGGGTTCCCGTCGGCCATGACCCGCGTGGCGAGCTGTTTCATTTCCTGCGCGGTCAGCTCCTGATCGGCCGTCGTGTTTGAATTGGAGATCAACGCCAGCGCCTGAAGCAGCTCGGGCTCGTCACGCCCGCCTTCACGCGCGGCGCGCAGCCCGGCGGAAGCCGCTCGCGCGTTGAGCCGGGATTTGCCGACCACCGAAGCCATCACCTGCGCAGAACCACGTTTCCGCAGAATGTCACGCCACACCTGCAGTGCCGCGTCGTCGGACTCCATCGAGTTCAAGACTTCCATCACAACGGGGGCCGCGCGGTTCATGTCCACACCGGCGAGGGCGACCACGGCGAGCTGACGGTTTCTCAACGAATTGCTCGCGCCGGTCAGCGGCAGCAGCGCCTCGACACATTGGGCCCCGCCGATTTCCCGCATCGTGTCGAACACCAGAACGCGTTCCTCATCTCCGGTCTTGTCCGTCGTGACGATGGCCACCAGTTCGCTGAACCGAACGTCCGGTTCACGCCACGCACCGATCAACCGAACCGCCGCCTTCCGGACGTCGGCTGAAGTGTTCTTCAGGAAACCGGCGACGCGGCTGCGGTCGGCGGCCGGTTTCAGATTTCGCAGACGGGCCGCGCTGTCCAGGGCGTTCAATGCGCGCGTCAGAGCCGCCGGAGTGAAATCACCGGCGACGGCTTGTTGCAGCAACCGGTTCAGCTCGTTCACCGTGCCGGCGGACCCGATCAGTTCGATCCACGGCCCCGAGCCGTCGCCCGGAATCTTCTTCGGCAACAGCTTCGCCATGATGCGCGACGCCTGCTCCGGTTCGATCGACTGAAGTCCGAACTCCAGCTGCTTCTCACGACCGGCGGGCGTCCACTCACCGGATTCGATCGCGGCAACCCAGTCGTCCGCCACGTCGTTGATGCTCAGCCAGACGGCGTAGTTCAGAAACCGATCCATCGGCGTATCAGCGACTGCGAGAACCAGCGCCGCTGATTCGGCGGAAGGACGGTAGGCCAGCCCCCGGACCGCCTCCACTCGCACGCGCGGAAATTCATCACGTGAACGCGCCGCGAGCAGTTCGCCGCTGCCGTCGAGCCATTCCTGCCACTGGGCGAGAACCCGCGTCGCCGCCGCGCGAACCCGGCCGTCCTCCGCCTCCAGCAATTCGTTTAACAGTGGTGGATTAATCCGGTCGACCGCCTGGTAAGTCCAGAGCGCCCGCAGCTTTTTCAATTCGGTGTTCTGCCGTGCGGTCCACTCCGTCAATTCGTGACCGATGACTTCCCGACGCTCGGTCAGCACACGGCTCGCGATCGTGCGCAAGTGCGCGTTCGGCGAGTTCAATTTCTCCAGCAGTTGTTCCGTAGGAAGGTTCTGAAAGTTGATCACTTTTTCAACCGGTCCTCCCTTGCGCGCGATCCGCCAGATGCGGCCGGAGGTCTTGTCCCGCCGTTCATCACGGAAATCCACCTCACCGTGTTGGATGATTGGGTTCGACCAGTCCGCGATGTAGAGCGCGCCGTCCGGGCCGAGCTTCACGTCGATCGGCCGGAACGACACGTCAGTCGAGCGCATCAGGTCGGGCATTTCACGCGTGACATAGCCCGAACCCTGCTCCTCCAGTTTGAAGCGCACAATCCGGTGCGCGCGGAAATCGCAGGTGATGAGGTCGCCCTGCCAGTCGGCGGGAAAGTTTGGTGTGTCGATCCGTTCCAGCCCGGCAAACTTCGGATACGCGCCGGGGCTGACGCTGTCGAGAATCCTGCGCCCGCCGGCGTAGGTGAAATACATCGCCTGCGGCACGCCCCAGCTGACGCCCTGGAATCCCGCGCCGTCCGTCACGAACGATTGACCGTATTCGTCGAACACGTGTCCCCACGGATTGCAGAAACCCTTCAGGAAAATCTCAAGCTCATCGGTCTGCGTGCGGTAGGCGAACACCCCGCCGCTGTTCAAACGCACAACCTCCGTCGGCGTTTCGATGCTGCTGTGAATGTAGATCGACTGGTTGAAGTACAGGCGGCCGTCCATCCCCCAACGAAGTGTGTGCAGCAGGTGATGCGTGTCCTCCGTGCCGAACGCACTCTGAACCACTTCGACGTCTTCCACTTGATAATCATGATCGGCGTCCTTGAGATGAAGCACCTGGGTGCCCGCCGCCACGTAATAGCCGCCATCGCCTGGCGCGATCCCGGTGGGAATGAGCAGCCCATCGAGCAGCACGCGCGAACTATCCGCCCGCCCGTCGCCATCCGTATCCATCAGCACGACGATTTTGTCGTTGGCCGGTCCACCCGGCTTGATCTGCGGGTACGTCTCGGAACTCGCGACCACCAGATTCCCCGCCGCATCCCAGTTCATCTGAATGGGTTTGGCGATCAGCGGATCCTCGGCGAACAGAGTCGCTTCAAATCCTTCCGCAACTTCAAACGGGATGGTGGTGGAAGTATCGGTCCGGTGCGTGACTAGGTTCGAGGATAACTTGATCGGCTGGCGGTCCGCGGATGTATCCTTCGACCAGGTCACATCCGCGCGCTGTCGATGGAGTTCGTATTTGCGAGCTTGCGGTTTTTTCAACCCGGCGATCACAGTGTCCGCAGCGGCGACATCCTCTTCAAATCGACTGACCTCCGCCGCGTTCTGTCCCTGTTCATGTTTACGAAAACCGAACAGGTAGGTCTCGTTCTGCGGACGCCATCGATACAAATACGATTTGTTCTTGCGGATAATCGCCTCGCGCAGCGCCTCCGCCTGATGAAAGTCCGGCCCCATGGCAATTTCAAAACTGGCGTGCCATCCCTCGGAGGTGCCGGACCGCACCTGTTTTCCGTCCACCACCAGCTCGTAGGTCCCCATGTCTAGTTGGGAGTACTGCAGCCGGATTCTCTGCGCGCCGTTGACCGTCTCGCCCTTCGAATTGGTGATCCCCGGCGAGGGAAGACGGTCGGCCTTCAAATTGAAGGTGGCGAACTCCGGCGTCCTTGTGACATCCGTCACCTCCCCTCCGTAACTTCCGTTTCGCAGTTCACCGTCGGGCATAATCGAAATCCGGATGTTTCCGGCGGGCCAGCCCAGCTGCGCGGCGACGGCCTCGGCGACATTTGCATAGCCGAACGGCGTCAGGTGAATGCCGTTGGCCGTTTCGACGAATTCCTGATCCTTTGCGGCCCGTTTCTCGACCGGATTGAACAGCTTGACGAAGCGCGCCTTCTGTTCGGTTGCGATCTCCTCGATGGCGTTCACGTACAATTTCAAGTCGTCGTTGTGCGACTTGCCGGTGGTGACCGAGCCTTCAAGATTTTGGTGGGCGATCGGACTCAGCAGTACGAACCGCACCTCCTGTTTCTCATTGCTCCGGATCGCGTCAATCAGGCGGTTCAAATCACGCTTGAATGGAGCCACGCCGGCCGGCCCGCCGTACGACGCCGCCATGCCGTATCCGATGAACACCACCGTCGGATCGGCCATGGCGACCTGATTGGTCAGTTTTTGAAACCAGACATCGGGCGGCCGGTTCCAATCGAAGCTCGCGCGGGACCGGCCGTTCGGAAGATCGCCGCTCCAGCCCAGATTGCGAAACACATAATTGCGATCCGGAAACTGAACGGTCATCAGGCTCTCGATGTATCCGTCGGTCTGTTCCCGCTCGATCAACGTGTCTCCAAGGAAGACCACACGGTCTCCGTCCTTGAGCTCAAATGGTTCGGCGGTCGATGCGTTTGCAAAGGCCACGACGCAAAGCAGTTTAATAAGGCAGTGTTTCATACGGCTGGTGAATGCGGGTAAAATAGGGAGGATCAATCTGGAATCAAGCCTAACAACACCCGGAAGACTCACGATGGATTGGCGAATTCCAGATTCTAAACTCTAAATTCCAAATTCAGAAGACCGCCCCCCCACCATTCATGACCCGATCAAGTCAGCCGCGAAACAGTTTATCCACCCAGCGGCCCAAACCCGGTTTTCCGGAAAATTTGAACCAACCAGTACGCAATCCAGATGAGCACCCCGAAGGCGAGTGTCGCGGCGATGAACTTGAAAACCCGGGCCTGACGAAGAATCCTCTCGGAACCGGCCCGCTCGAGATCCCGGAACATCGCCAGCTCCTTTTCCGCCGCCACGAGTGGAGCGGAGTCCTCACGCAGCAACACCGTCATCCAGGGAACCTGCTGCCCGACGAACTGTGTCGGCAGGAGCGCCAGCTCCTCCTCGGAGGCGTCGTGAAAATCACTCATCTGCCAGAACGGCGCACTGAGTTGGGTCCACACCCGGGTGATCCCGTGATTCTTGGCGACCATCTGCATCCGTTCCCAGAACAGTGGCCGCAACTCATCGGCATGTTCATAGATGGGAAACAGTTCGCTGTGCAGCTTCCCCTGCTTATCCATGATCTGCATTCCAATGGCTCCAACGATCCTGCCTTGGGCGTCAGCCACCAGCTGGAATTCCGTAAACCTTCGCTCGAGCACCTCCGCCGGGAGTTTCTCCAATTTCCACAAATCCATCAACTGGGGCAGATCGTCCAGAGTGGCCCGGCGAACATCTGATGACAGGAATCGCATGCGGTCGGACTATGCTGATGTATCGTCAACAGGTAAAGAATTTGGTACGGTGCCGGGCATGCGAATACTGACAACGCGGCAGGAGAAACCTCACGAACCAGCCGTATCGAAAGAATCCCGGTAAATTCAGAACGCAAAAAAACCGGGCCTTTCACCCCGGTTCTGGAACGTCAGTCATTGATCGGACAGGATCACGAGCATCCGAGGCTTTCGCCGCAATTCAGGCATTTGTAGCAGGCTCCGTTGCGGACGGTGATGTGACCGCAGTTCGGGCAGCTCGGCGCGTCCTGCTGGTTCACAAAGATGTTGATATTGGCAACGGAATCTCCGTGCTCATGCCGAGCCGCAGACACCGGTTTCGCGGCGTCCGATTTCAGCATGATATCCGTATCGTCCGATATCTCCAGATCAGGCACCGGACGGTTCACGCTTTTTTTTTCCGCTTCACTCAGGCCCGGCAACGCCAGGTCCCGCTGCGTGGTGTCCGGCCGGGTCTTCTCGCGGTAACCGGCCACAAACTGGTTGGCCATCCAACGGAACACGTAGTCGATGATCGACGAGGCATTCCGGATGTCCGGATTCTTCGTAAAGCCGGACGGCTCGAAGCGTTGATGGGCAAACTTCTTCACCAGCGCTTCGAGCGGAACGCCGTACTGCATCGCCATCGAGGTCAGCGTGCCGACCGCGTCCATCAGACCGCCGATGGTCGAACCTTCCTTGGCCATCGTGATGAAGAGTTCGCCGGGCTGCTGATCTTCAAACAACCCGACCGTGAGGTAACCCTCGTGACCGGCGATGTCGAATTTGTGGGTCAGCGCGCTGCGCGTCTCCGGAAGGCGACGGCGCAACGGCATGCCGACCTCTTTTTGCAGCAGCGCGACCTCCCGCTCCAGTTCCGCGACTCGTTCCGAATTGTCCGTCGTCACCAACTGACTTTCGGTTGCCTTACTGGATTTTTTGGTGTTAAGCGGTTGCGAGCGCTTCGATCCATCTCGGTAGATGGCCACGCACTTGAGCCCCATTTTCCAGGCCTGTACGTAGGCATCGGCGATGTCCTCCACGGTTGCTTCGTTCGGGAGGTTTACGGTCTTGGAAATCGCGCCGCTGATGAAAGGCTGGGTGGCGCCCATCATCTTCAAATGCGCCATGTGGCTGATGCTGCGTTTGCCGCGATAGGCCTTGAACGCGCAATCAAACACGCACAGATGCGCGGGCTTCAACCCGCTGGCAATCGTTATCCCGCGATCATCAACGTCTTCGATCGTGTCGTATTTCTCGATGTGCGCGATGATGTCCGTGACTTCGGCTGCCGAATAACCGAGACGTTTTAACGCCTGTGGTACGGTCCGGTTCACGATCTTCAACATGCCACCGCCAGCCAGCAGCTTGTACTTCACCAGCGCGATGTCAGGTTCCACGCCGGTGGTGTCGCAGTCCATGAGAAACGCGATCGTACCGGTCGGCGCCAGCACGGTGACCTGTGCGTTGCGATAACCGTTCTTGTCGCCCTGCTCCAGTGCTGCGTCCCACGCCTTGCGGGCTTCGTCCTTCAAATAGTTGAACTCACGGCTCGGCTGTATTTTCTCCACCCCCTCGCGATGAGCTTCAATGACACCGCGCATGGATTTGCGGTTGTTCTTTTCCAGCGGCTTCGGCACACCGGCGCAACGTGCGTCCTCGTATCCCTTGAACGGCCCCATCGTTTTGGAAACGTTGGCGGACTGTTCGTAGGCGTGACCAGTCATGATTGACGTGATGGCCCCGGCAAGCGCACGGCCTTCGTCAGAATCATAGGCCAGTCCGTAGCTCATGATCAGCGAACCAAGATTCGCGAATCCGAGTCCGAGTGTGCGAAAGATGTGCGAGTTTTCCGCGATCTGCTTGGTCGGATAACTGGCGTTGTCCACCAAGATTTCCTGCGCGGTGATATAAATGCGAACGGCGGCCTTGAATCGCTCCACATCAAACACACCGTCTTCCCGCTTGAACTTCATCAGGTTGAGCGAGGCGAGATTGCAGGCGGTGTTGTTCAGGAACACGTATTCCGAGCATGGATTCGTCGAATGAATCGGTTCAGTGCCCTTGCAGGTGTGCCATTTTTGAATCGCACCGTCGTACTGCAACCCGGGATCGCCGCAGATCCAGGTGCCTTCGGAGATCTTCTTCAACAACGCGCGCGCGCTTTTCTTCTCCAACGGTTTCCCGTCGGTGACGGACCGGGTCCACCAATCCTTGCCATCGTTGGCAGCCTGCATGAATTCATCGCTCACGCGGACGGAGAGGTTTTCGTTCTGATACATGACGGTGCCGTAGGCCGGTCCGTTAAATGATCCGTCGTAGCCCTGCTCGATCAATGCCCAGGCCTTTTTCTCCTCGGTCATCTTCGCATCGATGAACTCCTCGATGTCGCCGTGCCAGTCACGCAACGTGTTCATCTTCGCCGCGCGCCGGGTCTTGCCGCCGGACTTCACGACGTTTGCCACCTGGTCATAGACTTTCAGAAAACTCATCGGACCGCTCGGGGTCCCACCGCCGGAAAGCTTCTCACGACTCGAACGGATCGGGGACAGGTCGGTGCCCGTGCCGGAACCGAACTTAAACAGCATCGCCTCGCTGTAGGCCAGATGCATGATGGACTCCATGTTGTCGTCGACCGACTGGATAAAGCACGCGCTACCCTGCGGGTATTCATATTGCGTGCTGGCGCGGGCGGCCTCCTGTTTCTGGTGATCATAGAACCAGTTGCCCTTGTCGGATTTATTGCCGATACCGTACTGGTGGTGCAACCCGACGTTGAACCAGACGGGTGAATTAAAGGCTCCGTGCTGATTGATGCCGAGCCACGCCAGTTCCTTGTAAAAAATTTCCCCGTCGGCCTTGCTGAAATAACCGTCTTTGACACCCCAATCGGCGATGGTCCGCGAGACCCGATGAATCAGCTGGCGAACGGACGTCTCCCGCTCGGGCGTATTCTGCTCACCGTAAAAATATTTAGAAACCACGACCTTGGTCGCCAGCATCGACCAGTCCTTCGGCACCTGGACATTCTCCTGTCGAAAAATGACCTTGCCGGAATCGTCGGTAATCTCCGCCGTGCGGGCCTCCCATTCCAACTGATCGTAAGGATCGATATTTGGATCACTAAATACCTGCTCGATCTTGAGCTTATTCTTCCGTCTTTTGAGGGAAGATTTGCGGCCGCTGGTGACGCTGCCTGAAGCCCGCCTTTTAGTGGAAGAGGTGGGGGAAGAAATGACTTGCTCGCGGTTGTCGATCATGGGCTCGCTACTGGTTGTCTGTTTTCGCCTTTTTGGACTTTTACCACATTCGAATCGAAGGAGGCAAAACACGGCAATCCGCCCAAAAATCCGCCAGTTTTAGAGGGTTCGGTAACACCGTGGTTTCACCGATACACCCCATTTAGTGGTGGAGTGCGGAGAGACTAGCACCACATGTAGTGGCGACAAGAATTTTTTTCGAAATGCATTACCTATTAGAAGAACCAAGTGTGAGCCCTGGTCATTGACTACGTTTCCTAATTCCTGACACGGCTTTTCGCTGCAATTTCCCAGCGCGTTTCCCTACGGTTCGCCCGGCTGATCTTGCAGGAGGTTTACCGCCTGTTTTTCCACCCGTCTTCCGGGACGGTTTGCCCCTGGGCCGTTCCTCTTTTTTGCGCCCGGGTTTATCTGCGTGTCCGCCTGTTGCGTCCGACTTGCTGTTCGCCGGTCGTCTGCCGGTTGAAGCCTTGTTCTGCGTGGAACGTTCGCGGATGGATTCCACTGTCTTGGGGCGGGCCCGGGCCTTTAAAATTATAGGGCACCCCTCGAATCCGAAGGCACTGCGAAGTTCGCGCGCGATGTATTTTGAATAGACGTCCGACAGCAGCTCATTCCGGTTCACAAACATCAGGAATGTCGGCGACATCCCGCCGACCTGTGTAGAGTAAAACAGTTTCAACCGGTGACCCATTTTGCTGACCGGCTGACGTTTTTCCACGGCATCCTTCATCGTTCGATTCAGGACGGCGGTGGGCACCGTTTGTTTCAGCTGCGCCGCGACGTACCGGATCGCCTCCAGTAGTCGGTCCAGATGAAATCCGTCCTTCGCCGACGTGAACACCACTGGCGCGTAATCCAGAAAGAACAGCTTCTCCTGAACCCAGTCACCGAACTCGCCGAGCGTTGTCAGCGGCTGGCGCTTGTCATCGCGATTGCGGCTCTTGTTTTTCCGGACCTCCATTTCCGCCTCGCGGGCCACCTTCACGTGCTCCGCGACGAGATCCCATTTATTGATCACCACGATGCAGGCGCGCTGCTTTTCCACAATGATGTCGGCGATCTTCTTGTCCTGTTCAAGAATGCCGGAAACCGCGTCCAGAACCAGCACGCTGATGTCAGACCGGCCGATGGAATCCTCCGTCCGGTTCACGCTGAAAACCTCCACCGCATCGACAACCCGTCGTGCTTTGCGGATGCCCGCCGTGTCGATAAAAATATACGACTGGCGCACGCCGTCCGTCTCGACTTCAAACGGGACGTCCACCGCGTCACGCGTGGTCCCGGGAATCTCGCTGACGATGACGCGCTCGGACTGCGTGATCGCGTTGATGATGGAGGATTTGCCGACGTTGGGACGACCGACGAAGGCAAGTTTGATCGGCACTTCGACCTTCTCCGTTTGATCACCGGCAGCGGGAGCTGATTCCGGGACGTGGTTCATGGCGGTCTCCATGAGCGAATCGGTTCCGCGGCCGTGAATCGCGCTAATATTAAAAATATGTTTAAACCCGAGCTGGTCGAACTCGATCGCCTGACTTTCCATCTGGCTCAAGTCCACCTTGTTCACCGCCAATAACACGGGACGCCCTGATTCGCGCAAGCGTTTCGCCACTTCTTCATCCAACGGAACAATGCCGTCCTGCACGCTCACGACAAAAATGATGACGTTCGCAGATTGAATTGCGATTTCGACCTGCTCATAGGCGGCGGTCATCAGGACGTCCTCCTGTTTTTCACCACGCATCACGCCGATGCCGCCGGTATCGATCAAAGTGTAGGGTCGCCCGAGCCATTCGAGTTCCGCGCTGACACGGTCCCGCGTCACGCCGGGCCGGTCGTGAACGATGGCGATACGACGGCCCGCGATGCGGTTGAACAGGGCCGATTTACCCACATTGGGCCGGCCGACAATGGCGATGATGCCTGACAT
>JBDNGP010000259.1:0-7289 GCA_041689265.1 Verrucomicrobiota bacterium | reverse complement strand
CGATGCGTTCGTCGAACAATACAACAAAAACTGCGGCCCCTTCATCTGGACCAAGGGCCCGGAAAAACTCAAACGCATCATCGAGCTCACAAAAAACTACCAGAAATCATTGCACACAAACTAACGGGCCGATGCACTAGTGGGCATCTCGTCCTTGTCCGCGCAGATCGACGAAGCGTACGCCGTCGCGGACGCGTACCGGCAACGCGGCACCAAGGTCGTCATGGGCGGCCTGCACGTCTCCGGTCTCCCCGACGAAGCGCTTGAACACGCCGACGCCGTCGTCATCGCCGGCGCAGAAGGCATCTGGCCGACGGTGGTGAAAGACGCGCAAGCTGGTTGCCTGAAGGAGAAATACTTTGGTGCGACCAATCGAGTCTTCTCGCCGGAACTTTATACGATGCCGAAGTTCGAACTGTTATCGGGTCGCGATTACAACCGGGTGACCGTTCAAACGTCCCGGGGTTGCCCTCGCTCATGCGAGTTCTGCGCGGCGAGCCTGCGCATCACCGATCAATTCAACCAGAAACCCGTTGATCTGGTGATCGAAGAGATCCGACACGCCAAACGGTTTTTCCCGCACCCGTTCTTCGAACTCGCCGATGACAACTCATTCATCAACCGGGCGTGGACACGGGAGTTCCTGCGAAAAATCCGTCACGAGGAGATCCACTGGTTCACCGAGACCGACGTATCAATTGCCGAAGATCCGGAGCTGTGTGATCTGCTCGCCGAATCCGGGTGTCGTCAGTTACTGATCGGATTCGAAAGTCCCAACGGCGCCGATATCAATGGAATCGATCCGGTGAACTGGAAGGCCAAACAAGCGCCGCGCTATCGAAAGGCAATCGACACCCTGCAATCTCGTGGGGTGAGCGTGAACGGTTGTTTCATTCTCGGCCTGGATTCGCATACAACGGACGTATTTCCAGAGGCGCTCGAATTCGTGCGTTCAAGCGGCCTCGCGGAAGTTCAGTTCACCGTGTTGACACCTTTTCCAAACACCCCGATGTATCAACGGTTCAAACGCGAAGGGCGTTTGTTGAAGGACAAGTTCTGGGACACCTGCACTTTGTTTGACGTGAACTTCATGCCCGCGAAGATGTCGGTGGAAGAACTGGAGAAGGGCCTGCGCTGGATTTTTTCGGAAACCTATGGGCCAAAGGAGACACGGAATCGCCAGCGACAATTTGCCCGGCAATCGCGGACGAGCAGACTTCGCAGAAAACGGAATGTGCGGGAGCAGAAAGAATTCAACCATGCCGCGTGAAACAGTGCATCTGAAGATCTATTGCGGCAATGGTAGGGACCGACGCTCCGCGCGGTCCGGCGACGAAACCACCTCCGCTCCAATCGCAAAGCAGCTGGTAATTTATCGATACGCTCAAAGGCGCGCACGGAGTGACGCGCCCTACCACTCAACGTGTTGCCAGCAGCTTGCTGGCAATCCCAAGCGACTCCACGTGTCCAACAAGGTCGAATGAACGAAGAACAACTCCAGATCCGAATTCACGGCGATGACTCGAAGCCGACGCTGATCTATTTGCCCGGCATTCACGGCGACTGGACGTTGGTGAGCAGTTTTCGTGAGCAGATGAAACCGCATGTGCGGTTTGTGGAATTTACGTATCCGCGAACGTTGGAATGGAGCTTGGATGACTACGCAAACGCCGTTCTCGAAGCACTGGCGGAACACAACATTCGCGAAGGTATCGTGCTGGGTGAATCCTTCGGATCCCAAATTGCCTGGCCCATCTTGAGCAAGTGCATGGAAGGGCGACATTCCTCTCGCCCAGACGATGAACAAGGCGACAAGAATGTCGCCTTTCCGTTTACGCCGCAGGCTTTGATTCTCTCTGGAGGTTTCGTACGCTACCCATTCATGCCGCTCGTGGATTTCACGCGTTTCATCTGGTCGATCATGCCGGAGCGATTGATTCGCCTTGGTTTCTGGGGATACGCCAAGTTCGCGAGATGGCGACACCGGCATGCCCATGAGACCGCGGCCGCCATCACTGAGTTCATCACCCGCCGGACGCCGGAAGATCTTCTCGCCATCGGTCATCGGTTCAAACTGATCCGCGAGAATAATCCAGGCGAACTCGCACGCCAAATTCAGATCCCGGTCTTTCAACTCGCCGGATTTTGGGATCCGGTGGTGAATTTCCCGGCGGTCCGACGCTGGTTGCAGGCAAACTGTCCGGGCTACCGAGCCCCCCACGTGATTCCGATGGCCGACCACAACGTTCTCGGAACGGCGCCGGAACAATCCGCCGACGCGGTCCGCAATTGGATTTGATCATGTGGTGTGATCACACCAGACTCCCGATCGCATGTTGCTCGGCATCACACACTCGACGACCTATTTCTACCGGCAGGCCGTGACGTTTGGACCGCACCGGTTGTTGCTCCGAGCGATCGAGGGGCACGATGTGCAGATACGCGAATCGGGCCTGCGGATCTCGCCCAATGCCCGGGTCCGCTGGCTGCGCGATGTGTTTGGCAATTCGATCGCCATCGCCGAGTTCGCCGAACCGGCTTCGCAGCTGGAGATTCACAGCTCCCTCACGATCGAGCAGTTTAACACGGATCCGTTCGAGTTTGTCCTGAGTCAAAATGCGCTGACGCTGCCGTTTGTTTATGAGCCGTTTGAGGCCTTCGATGTCGCTCCGTATTGTCAGGTCCAGTTTCCGAGCGACATGGACGCTGTGCGCCGCTGGATGCGACCCTTTCTGAGTACGGGCGGAACGGCGCGCACGCTGGAATTCTTCACCACGCTGAACAAGTCTGTGCCGCTGTTTTTCTCCTACACACCGCGGGAGGAACCGGGCGTGCAATCACCGGGCGAGACCTTGAAGAAACGCTCCGGTTCCTGTCGTGACTACGCACTGCTCCTGATGGAGGCGGCGCGGCAGCTCGGCGTGGCGGCGCGGTTTGTGAGTGGTTATCTGTGTCGCGCGATCGGCGACAAGGATGTGGGCGTGGCGCGGGATTCGACCCACGCCTGGGCGGAAGTCTATCTGCCCGGCGCGGGCTGGAAGGGGTTCGATCCCACGAGCGGCACGCTCGCGGCTGATCTGCACGTGCGCACCGGCGTGGCGCGCGTGCCCGATCAGGCAAACCCGATCACCGGCGCGTTCTCCGGTGGCGCGGCGGATTACCTGCGCATGGACGTCTCGGTGAACGCACGTGTCGTTTCCTGAGGTTCCAACTTCATGGCTCCGGTTCACGTGGGTTCTCAAAAAAACCTATTGCAACAGGCGACTTTAACAAATATATAAACGCATCCGGATGCGTTGATTTGTTTATTTTAAGCGCTCAGGCAAGATCATTATGGCTCGTAGTATCGAACATCTCAGTGAGGTTTACGCCCGGAAACGGGCGCTCAAGGCACCCGTCATTTCCTTCGAATTCTTCCCGCCGAAGACGCCCGAGGGCGACGCGGCGTTGCTCAACCGAACGATCCCGGCGCTCAGCAAGTTCAACCCGGATTACTGCTCGGTGACGTACGGTGCCGGTGGCAGCACGCGCGGGAAATCCCTGATGATCGTTGATCGCATCCAGAAGGATCATCAGCTGACGGCACTCGCCCACCTGACGTGCGTCAACGCGACCAAAGAAGAGATCCGCGATGTGCTCGAAGAAGCGCGGTCGCTCGGTGTGAAAAACATTCTCGCACTGCGCGGTGATCCGCCGGCCGGTTCGGAGGAATTCAAGAAGACTGAGGGCGGTTTCGAATATTCGTATGAGCTCGTTGAGTTTCTGCGCGAGATCGACGGGTTCAGCATCGGCGTCGCCGGATTTCCCGAAGGTCACGTTGCGTGCCAGGAAGGCAAGCAGGTGGACTGGGACCGCTTGAAGCAGAAGGTAGATTCGGGTGCGGACTTCGTGATCACGCAGTTGTTTTTTGACAACACGGACTACTATGAATTCCGGGATCACCTGACGAAGAAGCTCGGCGTGAACGTGCCGCTCGTGCCGGGCATTTTGCCCGTGTTGAGCGGGAAGCAGATCAAGCGGTTCACCGAAATGTGCGGTGCGCGGATTCCTTCGCCGATGTTAACGCGCCTGGATGAACTTGGTGATGACGAAACGGCCTCCGCTGAATTCGGAGTCGATTACGCGACGGAACAATGCCGGGATCTGCTGGCGAACGGCGCTGAGGGAATCCATTTCTACAGCCTCAACAAGGCGCCATCCTGCTCGGCGGTTTTGAAGAACCTCGCGTTGCCGGGGCACGAAGGCGAATAGTGTTCCCGGAAGCACCGGGACAACGGCATCGCACCGACCCTGATCCAATGCCCGTTCAGATGCTTCTGCATGCTGAGGACACAATCTGTGGAAATGAATTGGCCGACGATTCGGTTCCCACGTTCATTCTTCAGAAGCCAGGGCGGAACCCTTGTCCTGATCAACGGAGTTCAGCACGGCCCAGCCCATGGATTGTTCAAAATCGCGGAAACGACCGGGGAGGTTCACGTCGTCGAGCGCCGCACATGCGAGGAAACGCGCCAACGCACCGGGACGGCCGGGGGCGGCGTTGAATTCCTCAAACCGGAGGGCGAGCCGATCCTGATAAAGCTGGTAGTCGTCGAGAAAGGCCATGAAGAATCGGAGCTGGCGACGGTTCAGTTTCGCACCCCATTTCGACGGCTCCAGATCGGGTGCCAGCGCGATGATCTGCTTGGCCCGGGTCTTCAGCACCTCAAGTTCGGCCCAGGCCTCGTCTGGAAGTTTCATCTGCGCAATCACTTCCGAGTATTTCTTCTGAAACCGGGTCGCCTTGCCGGCCAGGATCGGCACGAGCCGGAGCATCATGTTGAAGTGGAACCGAAGCTCGGCAATCAACGCGCGAAGTTCGCGTCGGCGTTCGACAAACGAATGGCCGACTGAGAATACGGTGTGCAGCGAGATCGCCAGTCCCAGAATCAGCGCTGCGAATTCCAATGCATTTTTCATGATGTTCGAGTGAACGTGCAAACAACATCCGGCAGTACTTCCGACCGTCATTTCAGTGGCCGACCGCACCCACGATCGGCGGATGGTCGGGCGGTCAGCGGGAGTGACGGTGATTGAATGCCACGGCATCTTCATACCGCACACCGTTTCCCCCAAAAATATCGAGTGCCGATCCGATGGTGAGGTGGATGCGACCGTTGCTCTTTTCG
The DNA here is from genome assembly GCA_041689265.1 of Verrucomicrobiota bacterium. Lineage (GTDB taxonomy): Bacteria > Verrucomicrobiota > Verrucomicrobiia > Limisphaerales > RI-55 > JBDNGP01. Next base: position 2,121 of record JBDNGP010000259.1, on the reverse strand, counting down.
TGAACCGCGCGCAAGTCGTCCAGAGATTTTGCGCCACCGGCGTAGGTCGTCGGGATCGGGGACCATTCAGCAAGTTTCTCAACCAGCCCCAAGTCAATCCCCTGACAAAGCCCCTCGACGTCGACCGCGTGAATCAAAAACTCGTCGCAGAAACGGCTCAGCTCACCGAGCGCCTCCTTCGACAGCACAGTGTCCGTGAAATTCTGCCAGCGATCAGTGACGACAAAATATTGACCGTCGCGAATGCGACAACTGAGATCCAGCACAAGCTTGTCTTTGCCGATGGCGGCCACCAGATTTCGGAGACGTTCCGCGTGGATTCTGCCGTCCTGAAACACCCACGAGGTCACGATGACGTGAGAGGCCCCGGCATCGAGCCAGGTTTTCGCGTTGTCCAGATTCACCCCGCCGCCGAGCTGGAACCCGCCCGAATACGCGGCCAAAGCCGCTTTCGCAGCATCGTCATTACCGGTGCCTAGCTTGATGACGTGCCCGCCCCTCAGCCCGTCCTTCTGGTAGAGCCCGGCGAACCATTCCGGCGGCCGGTCCGCGACGAAATTGGTGAGCGGTGCCTTCCCGCCGTCGGAGAGCGTGCCGCCGACGATTTGTTTTACCTGGCCTTCGTGAAGATCAATGCAGGGACGAAACATGGTGTAATCCTAAAAAACGGGTTCTCAACCGCAGATCCGCACAGGTGTACACAGATAAATCATTGGCTGCGGCCATCTTCCGAACATCCGGTGGGCAATGCCAGACAAGTCTCCAGACAGAGTGCGTGCCTCTGCCTTCGAGACCTGGGCGCACTTCTGTAACCGCCATTTGTGTTTCCACAGTTTTTGCGCGAACCAAGCGTCAACTTTGCTGGTTTTGCCGCTTGCCAGTCAAGTCGTGCCGACTACATTCGATCCATGCTTTGTCGAATCAGTTTATTGCTCGCCGGATTGTTGATTGCGCCGATGCTTCACGCCCAAGTGAAGGTGGAGGTGTTGCTGAAACAGAAACAATTTCTGGTAAAGGAATCTCTGGAGATCGGGGTGCGCGTGGTGAATCACTCTGGGCAGACGCTCAACCTGACCAAGGGTGACTGGCTGTCCATCTCGGTGATGGACGACAATAATTTCGCCGTGAAACAGATCGGGTCCATGCCCGTCGCGGAGGACGTCTCGATCGAATCGAGCTATATGGCGACCCAGTGGCTGGACATCGGTCAGACGTTTGACTTCAAGGAAAATGCCCGCTACTCAATTCGCGCCCGGGTGGATTTGTTCGACTGGAGTCGCGATTTCTACGCCGACGCCAAGCATTTTGAAATGATCCGAGGGGCGAGTCTGTGGGAGCAAAAATTCGGCGTGCCGGTCAAGGCACCCGGCGAACTGCCGGAGATCCGCAATTACATTCTGCAACAGGCGCTCTATCTGGAGGAGCCGCAGCTTTACCTGCGCATCACCGATGATTCCGGAAAGACGGTTCACGCGGTGGAGCGCCTCGCGCCGATAATTCAGGTGAGCCGGCCGGAGGCACAGGTGGATACGTTGAGCCGACTGCACGTGTTCACCCAGATTTCCATGAAGGATTTCGCCCACATCATCATCGATCCCGACGGAACTATCCAGCAACGGGACACCTACATGATCGAAGGCTACCGGCCGACCCTGAAGGTGTCCCCCTCCGGCGGCGTCTACGTCGCAGGAGGAATCCGGCAGCTCCGGCGGACCGACATTCCGACACCGCCGATATTTCTCGCCGCCGCAACCGCCAGCACGAACATGTCCTTGGAGACCCAGCAGATCAACCCGGAAACCGGTCTGCCCGAACCTGCACCGACCGCGCCTCCGAGTGATCCGTTCAAACAGGCGCACGAAGAGTTGGAGAAAATGTCCATCAATGGCAACGAACCGGATTCCGAAACGATTTCCGAGCAGTGACGGACACGGTGAGTCGGCCTATTCGTCGCGCTGGCGACCGATGCGAAGTTCGCTTCCGGCGCGTTTTTGAATCAATGACCTCAGGAGGCGAATAATTACGCTACGGAGGAGGCGGTCATTGTTAGGTATGGTTTGTTTTTGGTGCGCCGGTTTTTTGTTTTCTTCCCGGCGCCGGTTTCGCTGGGCAAGTTTCTTG
>JBDNGP010000258.1:0-16969 GCA_041689265.1 Verrucomicrobiota bacterium | reverse complement strand
TGATTTAAAAACGCACCGGGCGGGCTTGATGTGTGAGTTGAGAACCGGGAAGCTTGTTTCGTTTGAACCCAGCATGAGTGAACTAAAATCAATCGTTTCAAAAATCCGGGTGTTCCGTGACGAACGCGATTGGGCGCAGTTCCACAACCCGAAGGACATGGCGATCGCGCTCTCGATTGAGACCAACGAGTTGCTGGAACATTTTCTGTGGAAGAATCCACAGGAGGTCGAGGATCGGATTGCCACGAAACGCGAGGAGATCGAAGACGAGCTTGCGGACATCGGGATTTATCTGACCGAGCTCGCCGATAATCTGGGGGTTGATCTGCTCGCGGCGATGGAGCGTAAGCTGGAGAAGAACGCGAAAAAGTATCCGGTGGAAAAAGCGAAGGGCAGCAATTCGAAGTACACGGAATTGTGAGAGGTGGACAACCTGCCACCGCAGTTGATCCAGATGGTCGCCACTGCTTCGCCCGAGCCGGAGCTGTTCCGTCAGTCTCGTTCCCGCTAAGTCAGGATGTCCTTAAGCACGTTTCCATGCACATCGGTTAGGCGGACATTCCGCCCGGCGTAAAGGAAGGTTTGTTCCTCGTGATTGATTCCCAGTTGATGAAGCACTGTGGCCCACAGATCGTAGACCGTGGTCGGACCGTTGACGACGTGGTACCCCAGATCGTCCGTCGCACCGTAGATCGTACCCCCCTTGAAGCCTCCACCGGCAAGCCAGACAGAGAACCCGTACGGATTATGATCGCGACCGTTGCTTCCCTGTGAAAACGGTGTTCGGCCAAACTCCCCCGCGAAAACGATGATCGTTTCATCGAGCAATCCGCGTTGCTTGAGGTCCACGATCAACGCCGCGATCGGTTGATCCACCTGGTTCGCCATCGCGCCATGACCCTTTTCCAGATCACCGTGTTGATCCCATGGATTGGGCGCGCCTCCGGCACCGATGTTTTCTGTCAGGCAACTCAACTCCACGAAGCGCACGCCTCGTTCGACCAGTCGCCGGGCTAGCAGACACTGCCGGGCGTAGGCCGCCTTTTGCGGATGCGGATCATTCAGTCCGTAGAGCTTGCGGGTGGCCTCTGATTCTCCCTTGAGATCAACCAGCTCAGGAAGGGCTGATTGCATGCGGTAGGCTGTCTCGTAATTCTTGATCGCGGCTTCAATTTGAACATCGCCCGCAGTCTGTACGGCAAACTGGCCATCCATTTCTTTGATGAAGCTTAATCGTTCTCGTTGAACAGCGTCGCGTTCGATCGGAACAATACTAGCAACCGGTTCGCGATCATCGATTCGAATGATCGACGCCTGATGTTGCGCCGGCAAAAATCCATTACTGAACAGCCCGACCCCTCCGTGCGGCGGCACCGCGCTTCCGCTTTGCAGAACGACGAAGCCGGGCAGGTCCTGGTTCTCGCTCCCCAGGCCATAATTGACCCAGGCCCCGGCGCTCGGATGGCCGATGAATGGAAACCCGGTGTGAAAGAAATAATTCCCCTGCGCGTGTTCGTTTACCGGCGTGGTCATCGAACGAATCAATGTCATGTCGTCGGCACACCACTCGCCGAGTTTTGGAAACATGGAACTGATCTCGATTCCACTCTGCCCACATTTACGAAACTCAAATGGGCTGGGAAACACGTTGCCATTATTGTTGAACTGGGTCCGCTCCACGGTCACCGGCATGGGTTTGCCGGCGTATTTCTTCAGCATCGGTTTCGGATCAAACGAATCCACATGCGACACTCCGCCCGACATGTAACAGAAGATGACGTTCTTTGCTCGCGGCGAGAAATGGGGGACGCTCTCCCGCAAGCCGCCGAACGCCTTTTGGGACATCAAACCTGACAGCGCCATCAACCCAAACCCGGTGGAAGACCGCTTCAGCATCTCGCGTCTTGTCATGAAAAATTTCATTTTGAGCTGATCCAAATTCACCGAATGTAAACGAATTCCTTCAGGTTGAAAACAGCGTGTGCGAGGTCCGCCCAACCGGAAGGCAAACCCTTTTCATTCTGCAACGCCTTCAGGGCTTTCTCCGCCTGTTCAAGTTCCCCCTGCAATTGTTTCAGCGCCGCCATTTCATCCGGCGTCATCGCGGCCAGCCGGTCAATTGTGGAAACAAAAGTGGCGTCACCGCGAAACGACGCGGCGAGCTCTTCCGCACTCAAGGCGCGATCATAAAGTCGGGCCCGGGCGATGCTTCCCTTCAGAAGCCTGCTTTCGTCAGGAGTTCCATGCCGGTTCCCAAACAGGATCTGAGAGTCGCCCGATTTGAACTCTACCGGGCCGTTACTCTGGTACGTTTTACCATAGGGTTGACCGTTCTGGTATGCACTGATCATCCCGTCTTCGGAATATGTGATCGCGACATGAACCAATCCGTCTTCGGCGTCTGATTCATCGGGGCCGTTGAAAAATGTGGTGCGCCTGAAACCGTCACTGCCAGCCAGCCATTTCCGAGGTTGTTGTTCCCCAAAAACGATCGCGTCAAAAATGGATCCATCCAGGCTCTGCAATGACATCACCCCGCCGCCTCGTTGATCCAGGGAATCAAGCTGCACCCAGGCTTCCAGCGTTTTTGCCCGTAACGTCACTCCCAATGGGGAGGTTCCGACGTAGCTACTTTTTCCATCGAGAAAGAGAACACTCTGTTTGACCTTCGCCTTGCCAAACATCTCGCTCGGTAGTCCACCGATTTGGTCATCCATTCCCACGGAAAAATCCCATGCCGCAATGGGCGATGGCAAAGCGGAGGCGGGCACTTCTTTCACGTTGGTTCGGTGATCGAGAACGCGCTCTGTCACTTTCCGGTCCAGCTCGCTGAGTTGATTTTGCTTGGATTCGGTTTCCTCTTCCAACCGACGGACCAACAATCCGGTTTCCGCTCGCCGACGATTCATGTCCGCCATGAACTCGATCGAACGATCGGACTCGTATTCGGTTGGCGGACGACCCAGCGCCTGCACAAACATCAGTTCAACCCGAGCGCGATCATTCATCGCTGCGCCGGCAATCAATCTGTCGGCCAGATCCTCCGCTGCTTGCGTAACGACCGGCCCGTTCAAAAACGCCAGAGCCTGGCCTGGAACATTTGTCACGTCGCGCTTGCCAACGGCACTCGCGGGTACGGGCGCATCGAACAGCGTCAAAAACGGGTCCAGATCATTGCGTTTGATCCGCACATAAACGCTGCGACGCGCAGCATCTCCCATGACGGGCGGTCCGTACATTTCGTTCTCATTCAGCTTTCCTCCGACCGCCAGCAAGGCATCACGAACGGCCTCCGCTTCGAGACGTCTCACCGTGAAGTGAGCGAGAAGTTTGTTCTCGGGATCCATCGCAGCGGATGCGGCGCTTACGTCACTGGATCGCTGCCACGCCTCGGACCGCACCATTGATCGAATCAGTTCCTTCATCGACCATCCGGTCTCGACGAATTGAACTGCGAGGTAATCCAACAATTCTGGATGCGTGGGTTTCTGACCGAGTCGCCCGAAGTTATCCGGTGTCGCGACCAGGCCGCGGCCGAAGAGATGGTGCCAGACCCGGTTGACGAGCACTCGCGACGCAAAAGGATTGTCCGGGCGCACGAGGTCCTCCGCCAGGTCAAGTCGGCCGCTTAGTTCGGTTTGGTAGGGGGTTGAATCGATCGCGTCCAGGAAACGTCGGGCAACCAGTCCACCCGGTTTCTTGTGATTTCCTCTTTCAAACAACGGTTGGTCGCTGCCAACCGTTTCCAGAATTCCCGGCGCGCGCAGAGGAACCGGCAAGTCATTTTCGAGCTTCCGATACTCGGCCAGCAACGGTCGGACGGACGCGAGTTCGTTTCGATCGTTCGACAACAACCCGCGCTGCAACAACGCATTCAAAAACAGTGCCTGCTCGTCCGTAGAATTGCCAATCTGCCAAGAACGCAAACTTGCCGCTGCCACGTCTCGATAAGCTGCGACCAGCTCTTCCGTATCCTGTGGCCTGACGCCTTCGAATTTTTCAACCAGCAACCCAAGCAGGCCGCTGGTTTCAGCGGGCGGAAACGGCGCGTCCGACTTGAGAACAACGGCCTCTTGAAGGCCAAACCAGGATCGCGTCGCACCGGTGTTTGCCAGGACCGGTTGATCCGCGGCAGTCGTCAACTCGATATGGATGCCGTCACCCTCCCAGTAGGCCATCGGGAACTTTTTCCATCGCCAGTCACCGCCGTTCAAACGTTCCACCGGATAGACCGTTCCATCGCGAGGATAGTTTTGGACCGAGTAACGCGCCATCGCACCACCGTCTCCCGCAACCCTGAGCCACAGATCATATTTCCCGTTCAAGGCAATCTTGGGGGAGAGCAGCACGCCTCGGTCTTTGGTCGATTGCAAGTGTGAGTAATTGCCGGACGGATACACGCCCGAGACAACATGATCTCCTTCTTCAGCCAAAATAATTGCCCCGGCCTTCACCGGTGCATCCAGTGATTGGCCCCGGTGAAACCATTTCCCGGCATCGACCGGATCGGAAAAATCCCAGCGCGCCACGACATCATTCTTCGCAGGCTCTTTCGTGCTGTGATCGATCTTTTGAACCAGCTCGCTCCAGCTCTCGCGGAACTTGTCCGGATCGTTTTTCATAACAGCCAGAGGCCAGAGCAGTTCGTCCTTCTCCCCGTTCTCCAACCGGCTCTTCAAGTCTTCGTTGGGCATTGCGAATCGATCGGCGATGCCGTCCACTGAACGAATCCATTCCGTGAGAAGCTGCTCTTTAATCTCTCCATTTAAATTCGTCAATCGGCTGCGAACGTCCGGTTCATTTTTATCTGGAACGTCGACACGCACCATGCCGGGTCGGCCGGATGTCATGATGCCGTACCACGAATAGAAATCTGTCTGGCTGATGGGATCGAACTTGTGATTGTGACACCGGGCACAGGACACGGTCAGCCCCATGAACGCCTTGGAAACCAAGTTGATCTGGTCGTCGCTGAACTTCACCAGTTCATCCAGCGCATCGGTCGGGGCGAACCCGTGGAACACCATGCGCAACTGCGCCGGGCCGATTGCCGATTCGTTCAACCCAAGCTCAGTGTTGATTCTGGGATCAGGAAGTAAATCGCCGGCCAGATGCTCGCGGACGAGTTGATCGTACGGCACGTCAGCGTTCAGTGCTCGAATCAAGTAGTCGCGATAACGCCAGGCATTCGGAATCATGGGATCTCCTTCGCTCCCGTGTGAATCCGCGTAACGAATCCAATCCATCCAGTGCCGGGCCCAGCGCTCACCAAATCGGGGCGACGCAAGATAGTCATCAACGAGTTTCTCGTAGGCTTGCGGATCGTCATCCCGCAGAAACGCGTCGATCTCCCCGGGTTTTGGCGGCAGACCTTTCAAAGCGAAACTCAGTCGGCGAATCAACGTCCGCTTGTCGGCGCGTTTCATCGGAATATGATCGTTCGCAGCCAGCGTCGCATCGATGAACCGGTCGACTGGCAGTTCAGACCCGGAAGCCCCGATCGCGGGAACAGGCGACTGGTGCGGCAACTGAAAACTCCACCAGCTCTTGCGGCGCTCCAGCACGGATGCCCATTCGGTGTCGGTGGCGATCTCCTCATCGCTGGAAGGCTGGTCACGCGGATCGGGCGCGCCCATGCGAATCCACTTTTCAAAATCGGCAATGACAGAGTCATCAAGCTTCGGGCCTTTCTTCGGCATTTCCAAATCCTCAATCTGGTGCCGAATCGCTTTCAGCAGAAGACTCTTTTCCGGACTCACCAAATCGATCAGGGCACCAGAATCGCCGCCGTCGAGAATTGCCTGACGATAATCCAACGCGAGACCTCCGTTTGTTTTCTTCCCCGTTCGATGACACTCATAGCAATCTTGGGCCAGTACCGGGCGAATCTTGTTCTCGAAGAATTCGATGTCATCGGGCTCCAAAGCATGGGCTTTCGTGGACACATCGAGGATCAAACCCGCGCCAATACAGCACAGGATTCTAATAAAGTGTGGCAAACCGAGAGACATGAGTTGCGGAATAAGAACGTCTTACGCCCATGATTCGTGAGATGCAACCCTATCGTTTCCATTTGAATCAAAAGCGCCGGATCTCAACCCACTCACACCAGCACTCCTCCAACTCTGGTTGGCAGAATCAATTTTCTGAAACTTTACGACCTCGTTCACGTCAGTTAGTTTCAGCCCATGTCCATATTCTCTTTGCCACAAGCTGCCATCACATTGTTGGCAGTTTTTACGACTTCTCATTGTATCGCCGAACAGACCGGAGAAGGTCGGCGCCTCCTCATTGCCGATGATTCGAAGCACAGGCTCGCCATCATCAGTGCCGATGACAAAACCGAATGGGAAATCAAGGTGGATGGGATCCACGATGCCTGGCTGCTTCCCAGCGGCAATCTTCTGACCCAGATGGGCTGGGGCCGGCTGGTTGAGTTCAATGCCAAAAAGGAAATCGTCTGGGAATACGACGCCGCCAAGATGAACGGCAACGACGGTCACCGGATGGAAGTGCATGCGTTTCAACCGCTCGACAACGGATTGATCATGATCGCTGAGTCCGGCCCGGCACGCATCATCGAGATCGATCGCGCGGGCAAAATTCAGCACGAGATGAAACTCAAGGTGGCCCATCCGAGCGCCCACAGTGAAACACGGCTGGTGCGCAAGATCGCGAACGGCAATTACCTGGTCGCCCAGGAAGGCGACGGGATCGTCAGGGAATACAGCATGGACGGCGGGATCGTCTGGGAGTTCCCGATTCCGATGTTCGGCAAGGAACCCAAGGGCGGCCATGGTCCGGAGGCCTTCGGCAATTCCGTCTTCATGGCAACCCGCCTTCCCAACGGCAACACCCTGATCGGCACCGGTAACGGCCACAGCGTGCTCGAAGTCACGCCTGACAAGCAGATCGTCTGGAAGATCGAACAGAACGACCTGCCCGGCATCACGCTCGCCTGGGTCACGCGGGTGACGCGACTTCCCAACGGGAACACATTGATTGGCAACTGCCACGCCGGACCGGAGAACCCGCAGTTCATCGAAGTAACACGGGACAAAAAAGTCGTCTGGACCTTCAAGGATTTTGAACGCTTCGGAAATTCTACTCCTGTCCAAATCGCACTGGATTAAAATCCATGACCAGTAGAGTGAATCCAGAGTTGGGAAACAGAGTTTGTGTTCGAATCACGACGGTCGGTCGGCTCGGTCGGCTCGGTCGGCTCGGTCGGCTCGGTCGGCTCGGTCGCTGGCTCGTCCCCTTGCTGTTGCTGACTTGCGTTTCACTTCCCGCCGCAGAAGATCCCGGCTCCGGGATCGAATTCTTCGAACGAAAGATCAGGCCGATCTTCGCCGACAATTGCTACAAGTGTCACGGCGAGGAGAAACAAAAGGGATCGTTGCGACTTGATTCCGTCGGCGGCATTGAAGCGGGCGGCGAAAGCGGAGCCATCATTGAGCCGGGCCAGCCAGGCAGCAGCCGGTTGATCACGGCCGTCCGCTACGAGGATGACGATTTTCAGATGCCGCCGAAGAAGCGGCTTTCAGAACAACAAATCGCCGACCTCGCACGCTGGGTGGAGATAGGCGCGCCGATGCCCGAACCTGCCGCTGGCGCCGCCGCAGTTCCAGCCCGTCAGGGATTTCACATCAAACCGGAGGATCAGGCGCACTGGTCGTTTCAGCCGGTCACCCGTCCTGCTCCACCTGACGTCTCTGATCCTGAGTGGGCTGTCAATCCCATCGATCGATTCATTCTCGCAAAACTCGAACAGGCTGAACTTTCTCCCAACGGTCCAGCAGGAAAACGCAGCCTGATCCGACGCGCTGCGTATGATCTGACCGGACTCCCTCCATCGCCGGAAGCCATTGAAAAATTTCTCACGGATGATTCCCAGAGTGCATGGCGAAACGTGATTAACAGTTTACTCGATTCACCTCACTACGGCGAAAAATGGGGGCGGCACTGGCTGGATCTGGTTCGCTATGCGGAAAGCAACAGCTATGAACGCGACGCCGCCAAACCCCACGCCTGGCGCTACCGTGATTACGTGATCCGGTCGTTCAACAACGACAAACCCTACTCACAATTCATTCGCGAGCAGCTCGCTGGCGATGAGATGCCGGAGTCCGGTATCGATGGTCTCATCGCCACCGGATTCTATCGTTTGGGTATTTGGGATGACGAACCGGCGGATCGTGATCTCGCGTTTTACGACGGCATCGACGACCTCATCACAACAACGAGCCAGGTGTTTCTGGGGCTGACCGTCGATTGCGCGCGCTGCCACGATCACAAGCTCGATCCGATTTCGCAGGCCGATTATTATCGGATGGCGGCGTTCTTTCAGAATATCAATCCTTTCCGAAACGGGGGGCCAACCGATGAAGCGCCGCTGTTCGTTTCGGTCGAACAGAAGGAAAAACACGACCAACAGGTGGCCCGTTTGACCGCACAGAAAAACGCAATTCAGGAAAAGGTCTCCTCCTTCGAATCCGAATTCCGAGCGCGCTTCCAAAACCAACAGACCGGCCTTCACGCCGATCTCGAGGATCTCACGTTTAAGTTCTATCGGGAGACGTGGGACAAACTCCCCGACTTCTCGCTCATCAAAGCCGAGGAAACCGGACGGGTCAAAGTGCCGTTCTTCGATATTTCAAACCGTTCGCGAAACACCGCGTTCGGTTACGTTTTTGAAGGCACGCTGATTGTTCCCGCCGATGCCGACTACACGTTCTACCTTGATTCCGACGACGGCAGCCGGTTGTTGATCAACAACGAGAGTGTTCTCGAGTACGACGGGGAACACGAGCTCGGCTCCGGGCAGCAAAAAACCGTGGCGCTCACCGCCGGACGATTGCCGGTGAAACTCGAGTATTTCCAGAAAGAGAGCGACCTGGGGCTGGATCTCGCATGGTCGTCCGCCAACTTTGGGCGCCGTTCACTTTCCCGCGTCGATCCGGACGCGACCGGCCCGGAGCTTGCCAAAGATTTTCACAAGGTCTTTGAGGAACATGGCACAGCGGTTCTGGGCGAGCCAGCGTTTGCCGAATACAAGAATCTCAAATCCGAACTGGACGAGTTGAAGGACCAGAAAGTCGCGGTTGATCTTGCGCTTGCGATTACTGAAAAGGGAAACAAGGCACCGGACACGCACATACTGATACGGGGCAACCCCGGAGTTCCCGGTGACAAAGTTTCACCCGGTTTCCCAACCGTGCTCGGCTTCCCCGAACCTGTCATTCCGATTCCATTGGAGAGTGCGCAAACATCGCATCGGCGTTCAGCCCTGGCGGATTGGATCGCGTCCGACCGGAATCAGCTGACCGCCCGCGTCATCGTCAACCGGATCTGGCAGTATCACTTCGGACACGGAATCGTGCGGTCACCGAACGATTTTGGAATTCAGGGCGTGCGTCCAGATCACCCAGAACTGCTCGACTGGCTGGCTTCGGAGCTGATGGAAAACGGCTGGCGGATGAAACACATTCACCGGCTGATCATGACGTCACGCGCCTATCAAATGTCGTCCGCGGACCGGCGAGAAGCCTATGCGATGGATCCGGAAAACAATTTTTACTGGAAGTTCAACATGCGCCGGCTGACTGCCGAGGAAATTCGCGATTCCATTCTTGCGCTGAACGGGACGCTCAACCTGAAAATGTTTGGCCCCAGCATCTTCGTGGACATTCCCGAGGAAGTGATGGCCACCCAGTCGGTCCCGGGAAACGGCTGGGGCAGTTCGTCGGCCAGCGAACAGGCCCGGCGCAGCATTTACATTCACGTAAAGCGCTCGCTGTTGACGCCGATCCTGACGAGTTTTGATCTCGCGGAAACGGATCGCACGACGCCTGTCCGCTTCAACTCAGTGCAACCGACCCAAGCGTTGGGAATGTTGAACAGCGACTATCTCGGCGAACAGGCCGACCTCCTGGCGAAGCGTTTGCGGGAGGAGGCGGGGGAGGGTCTCGACGAACAAATCCGGCTTGCACTCAGCCTGGCGACGGCCCGTGTTCCCACCGAACCCGAGGTCGAACACGCACGGAAATTGATCCGCGACCTGCAGGGTGAAACCGATGTTCCTCCGTCGCTTGCGATGAAATATTTTTGTCTGATGGTGATGAACCTGAACGAGTTTATTTATCTGGATTGACCCCTATGAAAACTGACGCTTCAAATTCCAACGACCCGGCCCGGGCGTTCTGTCGACGGACACGCCGGGAGTTTCTCTGGGAGGCCGGCGGCGGCTTTACCGGACTGGCACTGACCGGCCTTCTGTCGCTCGACAAATTTTTCGCGTCCACCGCCTCCGCCGCGCCAATCATCACCAATCCGCTTGCGCCGAAGCCCCCCCAGTTTCCGGCGAAGGCGAAGAATGTCATTTTCCTCTTCATGTACGGCGGACCGAGTCACGTCGACACGTTTGACTACAAACCGGAGCTTTACAAACTGGACGGAAAAACGATCGAAGTGAAAACGTTCGGGCGCGGAGGCAAAAAAAACGAGGGACGCGTCGTCGGACCAAAATGGAATTTCAAACAGTATGGCCAATGCGGCAAACACGTCAGCGATCTGTTTCCAAACCTCGCGACTTGCGTCGATGACATCGCGTTCATCCATTCAATGGTGGCGGATTCGCCGATTCATGGTTCCGCGATGTTGCAGATGAACACCGGCAAGATTCTTTCGGGCAGCCCGTGTCTGGGTTCGTGGGTGAACTACGGTCTCGGCAGCGTGAACGAGAACCTGCCCGGCTTTGTCGTGATGCTCGACCCAAAGGGCGGCCCGATCAGTGGCGCGAAGAACTGGACCAGCGGTTACATGCCCGCCTCCTACCAGGGCACCATTCTTCGTTCGGTCGGTGATCCAATCCTCGATCTTCAACGGCCCGAAGGCATGAGCGAGACCGCGCAACGTCAGCTTCTCAATACGCTCAATGAATTCAATACCGGTCATCTGCAACATCACGATGGCAACAGCGATCTCGCGGCGCGGATAGCCAGTTATGAAATGGCGTTCAACATGCAACGTCACGCACCGGAGGCAGTGGATCTCAGCAAGGAAACGGAAGCCACCAAATCGCTGTACGGCATGGATGAGGATCGCACGGCTGAGTTTGGACGGCGTTGCCTGCTCGCACGTCGACTCGTTGAACGCGGTACCCGCTTCATTCAAATCTACGCCGGCGGCGCGCACAACGACGACAACTGGGACGCGCACGGCGACCTAGTGAAAAACCACAACTATCATGCCGGCCGAACCGACAAACCGATTGCCGGTTTGATCAAGGATTTGAAACAACGCGGCATGCTGGACGACACATTGATCGTCTGGGGCGGCGAATTCGGACGACAACCCACGGCGGAGTACGCGAAAGGCACCGGTCGGGATCACAACGCCTACGGATTCACCATGTGGATGGCCGGTGGCGGGATCAAAGGTGGAACGACTGTGGGTGAAACAGATGAACTGGGAGCAAGGGCTGTGACCGACCGTCATCAAGTGAAGAACCTTCACGCCACCGTCCTGAACCAGATGGGATTGAACCCGGACCACCTCACTTATTTCTACGGCGGCCTCGATCAAAAACTCGTCGGCGTCGAAGGCGCTGAACCGATCCGGCAGATCATTTGAGAAAGATGTGAAGCCCAACTTGAATCATTCTGTGCGCAGACTGTCATCGGGCTGATTGAACCGTTTTCATTCCCGCATACCGCACGCTCCATTCGTCGCGGCGTCTCAGAGGGTAATATCGGCACGCTCCGCCGACCGATCAACGGTGGGCGCCCCCAACCATCTTCCCCCCGCGCCTATCCGGTTATTTGCCAATTTAATAGAGCGCGGGCTGTGAGCGAAGCTCCAGCCGCAGCAGGTTCGCACGTTTCTGCGGCTGGTCTCCGACACAGCCGAGCTTCACGCGAGCGTTGGCAAACAACCGAATAGGCATGCTTCCACCTATGATCCTATTTCGCCACTCCGCTTGGTTGGCGGTTCACCAGTTGTTCCAACCGATCAGTCGCGCTTTCAGTTCCGCGTATTGAGCGCGCAAGATTGCGTTTTCAGATTCAACTTTTTGATTTAATCCCTGGATCGCTGCCAGCGCAACGCCGCCACCTTGGCCAGCACCGACTGCGGATCGACGGAGGTGAATTCCTTTTTCACGTTGCGGTCGCTGGAGCTGACGAATGTGCCGTTGACGCTGAGCCCACCCGTGTCCAGACGCAGGCGTTCCGTCAGGGCGTTGCCCACCGCGCCCGTGCGGGTGCCAAAGCTTCGGTAAGAGAAGGTATTGCCAACGGTGTTGTTGGCCTTGATCCCGCGGATGAACCCTGATCACCGATGGTTTGGAGATTGAGCGGACTGGCAGAATTGCCGTCGCGGGTCCACTTCCGGGCGACTATTCTTGGTGATCCATATGCGGGTGCGTTTGGAACCGTGGGGCTCGCCCCACCTTGCCCCACCATCAGACCCTCTTCCTGCCCCATGCTTTCAAACGCACCCTTCACGGGCGGCGCATCTTGACCCCCAAACAACAGTTTGCGGCTGGCGACCTGAGGACAACGCGGAAGCGTCCTGGAGTGCGGTGGTCCTCCACCGCTTTGTTGCGCTGCCGACCTAACCATCCCATTCCTGCCGCCAGTCGATATCCGAAACCCACAAGAAACGAGACTCATCAATCACCGGCACGAGTACAAACCGTCTGCAGCGAAGGGGCATTGATCAAAACTTTCCGGCGCGCCGATCAAACCCCGGCCCAATTCGAAGCCCCAAACCCATCTAAAAACTAACCAAAGGTGGTCCAAAAATCAGTTGCACCTCACCATCCCAAACCATTCACACTTTCAGTGTTTTAGAATGGGATCGGCGGTAGCCTCTCCCTACCGCTGCTTATTGGAGTCTCATGTGCGGACCCCGCATACACATCGGGTTTCAACACCCCAATGAACGGCAGGTTGCGATAGCGTTCGGCGTAGTCGAGGCCGTAGCCGACCACGAACTCGTTCGGGATCTCAAAGCCGACGTGATCGGCGGCGATTTTCCGGATGCGTCGTTCCGGCTTGTCGAGCAGGACGCACGTGCGGATGCGACGCGGTTTCAGCGCACGGAGTTTCTTGAGAACGGCCGAAAGAGTTTTGCCCGTGTCGAGAATGTCATCGAGGAGCAGGACGTCGCGGCCTTTGACGTCGATCCGCAGCTCTTTTGTGAAAACCAGCTGGCGAGATTTCGTGCCCGATCCGTAGCTCGACACGCCGATGAAATCGAGTCGCAGCGGAAGATTCAAATGACGGATCAGATCAGCGAGAAACATCACGGTGCCGTTGAGCAAGGAAACGATGACCAGATCTTTGCCGCGGTAATCTCTTTGGATCTCGCGGGCGAGCGATTTGACCCGGCGTGCGAGCGCTGACTCTGAGATGAGTATCGCTGAAATCTCCGAGCGGAGGCGAACTGGCGGCAGTAATTTCTTGGTGGCTTGCTTCATGGGGAAGTCACGGGCTTGTCAGCGATCTTCTATCCAAACGATTTCTCGGTCAGCATCATAGTCCATGCGCGTTACCCTTCCACTTTCATCCACCCAAAGTGTCGCGAACCGGACGATGTGAGTTCCCATGTCGTGGCCAATATAAACATCCGTTCCCCATTCACCTGTTCCTTCAACTATCCAAAAAGCGCGCCCTCCGGCTTCCTTTGCGCGCTGATAAGAAAATGAATGGGCAATGGCATCATCCACGAGGGAATCGGTTGTGACACTGCCGTTCGAAGGGCGGCTGTGGCAGCCGGTGCCAGTCACCGAGACAAAGGAAAGAACCCATGCGAACAAAAACAGGCGGAGCGATGCCCTCGTATTCATTTCGCTGCCAGAGTGCATTTGATAGGCTCGACTTCAGATATGTTTCGAGTCGTCGTGATTCTTTTCGGTGTAACCACTTTCCTGGCGTTGGAAGTTCACTTCGTTCTTTTTCAGATAAGCCTGATAAACATCGTCCGCGCTCATCCCGAGCACTTGAGCCATGCTGATCAAAAAGTGAAACAGGTCGACGACCTCGACGCGTGCGTTTTGTTCGTCGAATTTCTGATACTTCGCCCACCATTTCCATGGAACGCTGTCGGTGAGTTCGGCCATTTCCTGGGACATCGCGCGGCAGTAATTGAGGATCCACTTGGTCTTGTCCTCCTCTGACATGTCGTCGGTGTGGACGCCGATGCGCTCGTTCAACGCTTTTTGCATGCGGAACAGTTCGCGGAGCTGGTCAGGGTTGGGTTGTGACATGCGGCGAGCTTTCCGATCTCAAACGTTCGTGGCAAGCGGGAATTGGCGGAGCCGGTCTGGTGGCAATGAATTCTGCGTTCCATTGACGCCCGCAGGTATTTGCCTGACACTGGTGCTTCAATTTCTGGAATGGCACGAATCAAGAACATCATCTTCGACTGGTGCGGCACGTTGGTGGACGACCTGCCAGCGGTGTGGCGGGCGACCAACGTGGTGCTGCGCAATGCCGGCGTGCCGGAGATGTCGCTTGACGAGTATCGAACTGAGTTCGAGTTGCCGTTCAAGCGGTTCTACGATCGGTTCACGCCAGACATCCCGATGAGTCAGTTGGAGGCGTGGTATCATCCCGCGTTTCATGCGGAGCAGCATTCGATCAAGGAGTTGCCGCATGCCGCTGAGTTCATGCGTTTTTGCAGAGACAACAATCTGCGGTGCTTCGTGCTCAGTTCAATTCATACCGAACACTTTGCAGAACACGGCAAGATTACAAATTTGCAGTCGTTCTTCGAAAAAACCTACATCGATGTGCGTGATAAGACAGAGCGGATTCACGAGATTCTGAAGGAGAATCATCTCGATCCGCGCGAGACGGTTTTCATTGGAGACATGCAGCACGACATTGTGGCGGCGCGACATGGCGGGGTTCATAGCGTCGCCGTCCTGACCGGTTTCAATCGTTCAGATCAACTGCGCGCGGTGAAGCCTGACTTGATGGTCGAACATCTGGGGGAATTGCGTGAAATACTGGATCAGGCGGACTTCGATTTTGCTCCTGCGCGTGCGCGTCGCGGACCCCAGTTGCCCATCATTACGGTGGGCGGATTAATTTTCAACGAACGCGATGAAGTCCTGATTGTTCGCACCCGGAAGTGGTCGCACATGTGGGGGATCCCCGGCGGCAAAACCAAGTTGAACGAAACGTCTGAAGAAGCGTTGGTCCGCGAGTTGAAGGAGGAAACCAATTTGGACATCTCGGAAATCGAGTTTGTGCTGGTGCAGGATTGTATTCAGTCGAAGGAGTTTTATCGCGACGCTCATTTTGTTTTGTTGAACTACACGTGTCGCGCGCGCCCAGGGCAAACCGTCGTGTTGAACGAAGAGGCGGAGGAATTCGTTTGGCTGCCGTTGGGTCGGACGCATGACTTGAATCTTAACTCACCGACGAGGATCTTGATTGATGCAGTCCTGGAGCGAAAGACGTCCGTGCTAACGCGATGACGATGAGCGATACAGTGATCATTGATGAACTGGAGGTGTTTTTTTGCGTGGGTGTTCCCGAAGAGGAACGCGCCCGGCCGCAGCGGTTGTTGATTTCGGTTGAAATGGAGGTGGACACCTCCTTGGCGGCGGCGGGCGACGACCTTTCGTTAACGGTTGATTATTACGCGGTCACCTGTCAGCTCCGCGAGCTTGGTGTTGACCGCGAATGGAAATTAATCGAGACGCTGGCCAGGGACGTCGCCGATTTGGTCCTGGGACACCGGCTGGTTTCCAGCGTTGCCGTTGAGATCAGCAAATTCATCATCAAGGGTAGCCGGCGGGTGGCTGTTCGAATTTGTCGCGGCAGGTAGGAGCGGCGGTTGCCCGGCGAAATCCGGCTTGCGCTGCTTCGGAATCAATCTAACAATCCTTCTGCAAACAATCGGATTGAAAATCTAATCTTATGAAAAAAGAAATTCTGACCATGACACTAGCCGTCGGCCTGTCCGTTCTTCCGCTTCTGTTCACGGGGTGTTCGACGACAAAAGGAATTAAAACCAGTGAGTCTGCCGTCTCGAGCATGGGGGACATTGAAAGTCTTTTGAAGAAGGCGAATCAGCAGATCATCGACACGATGACGTCCTTGAACAAGATCGGGGAGACCGTGAAGACCGATCCAAAACGCGCCTACAAGGATTTCAGTTCGAACGTCGATTCACTTGAGAAAAGTGCGAAGGAAATCGGTGAGCGTAATGAAAGGATGAAGGCCAAGGCCGACGAACACTACGCGCTTTGGGATCAGGAGCTTCAGTCGATCGCGAATCCATCGCTCAAGCAGCAGAGCGTTGAGCGGCGCGAAAAAGTGATGCGTGAATTCCGGTCGCTCCAGGAGTCCTATGACGGGCTGAGAATCGCGTTCAAACCTTACAGCGCTGACCTGAAAGATCTCGTGATATTTCTTGGCACCGACTTGAATCCACATGGTTACTCGTCAGCTGGATCGATGATCACTGGATTGAAGACTGATGCTGTGGGCGTGCAGAACTCGTTGAAGAAGGTGGTTGCGAAGATCAACGAATTGCGGAGTCAGATGGCTGTGACGCAGCCCGACACGCAGTAAGCGTTCCTCGGTTTTTTGAAGCGCCACCGCTGATCAGCGGTGGCGCTTTTTTTGTAGTGAGGACGAGGAATCTCTGCCGTGAAGTTATTGGGTATAGAAGTTTGACTCAGGCCGGATGGTTTGAGATAAAATCCGCATCGCAAATTTCGTCTCATCACTGTGGGGGAACTTGTGTGAGTGCTTGGGTTGCCTGTGATGGCTGGTGTCGTCGTTGGGAATCGGGCTGAATACATTATTGGGATTGCTTCGAAAAAACGGACGGAGAAGTTGGTTCATTTGGTTAGTTGTTTTGGAGTTTGAAGTCAACGGGAGAAAGGCCGCCAAGACGGGTGTGGATCCGCTGTGCATTATAGAAGCACTCGATGTAATCGAAGATG
>JBDNGP010000257.1:0-31360 GCA_041689265.1 Verrucomicrobiota bacterium | reverse complement strand
TTGTGTTCGGCGGCAATCTCATTCACGCTGCGCAGTTCCTTGAGCGCCTCCAGGGCCACCTGGAATTTGAACTGCGGGGTCAGGGTTCGTCTCTTGTTTCGTTTCGGCATGGTTCTCGTCGCTTTCAGGGTTTCTTTGGAGCCCCGCCTCCATCCCTTTTTCAAGCTTATTCACTGGCTCCGTTTTCACCTGCCACCTTAGAAGGTCAGGGGAAACCTGGTGCGTCTTTTCCCTGTACTCGCTAGAATACAAACTTCGTACCTTTTTCGGAAAACGTTTCGGTTCGTCTACACGTGAAACTCTTTGATGCAGAATTCCTGTTCGCCTCCCTGATCTGGGGATCGGTCGGATTCGGGTATTTTATCTACGGCAGAAAACAGCAGGAGACCGTGCCGCTCGTCGCCGGACTGCTGATGATCGTGGCTTCCTACCTGGTCGGCAGCTCGCTGCTCATGTCGATCATCAGCATCGCATTGATGACGGGCGTCTATCTGCTGCTGCGACAACCATAAACTCCGGCACGTTCCGGCGCACGGATCATCAATCACTTTCCGGAACGATCCCCGACGAGAAATCTGGCTGGTCTCCCAACGGACCATTGGTCTCGGCATATGCCGGCGCAACATGCAACGGCATGCTGGTCGTCAGCTGAAACATGTCGGCCCGGCGATCCAGGCGCGGCGTCACCGTGCCGCTGTTCCGGGATTGATGGAGATCATCAAGATCAAGATCACAAACCAGAACCGTCTCCTCATTGGAATCCGCTTCGGCGGCGATGCCGTCCCGCGCGAAGGCGAAATCGGACGGGGTCAGGACCGCCGCCTGGCCGTACTGGACGTCCATGTTGTTCACGTCCGGCAGATTGCCGACATTACCCGCGAGCGCGAGGTAGATCTGGTTCTCGATCGCGCGTGCCTGAGCGCAGTAACGCACCCGCAGATAGCTCTGCCGGTTGTCCGTGCAAAACGGCACGAAGATGATTTCAGCTCCCTGGTCGGCGAGAAACCGTGCCGCTTCCGGAAACTCAACGTCATAACAGATCAGCACGCCGATCCGCGCTTTCGGGGTGTCAATGATGCGCAGGGAATGCCCGCCGCGAATGCCCCACCAACGACGTTCGTTCGGCGTAATGTGAAGTTTCGGTTGCTCGACGACGTCGCCGTTGGGCATGCAGACGTAGCAGACGTTTTGCAGCGAATCCCCCACGTGGGTTGGGTGGCTGCCGCCAATGATCGTGATGTTGTATTTGGCGGAAAGCGTCTTCAGAAGTTTCACCCACTTGGGGGTGTACTCGGACAGTTTGCGCATGCCTTCCTGCGGCGTGCGGGTCTCCGTCGCGGACAACAGCTGCACCGTCATCAGCTCCGGCAACAGCGCAAAATCGGAACCGTAGTCCGCGGCGATGTCCACAAAGTAGGTCACCTGCCGGGCGAACTCGGCGAAGGACTTGATCTTGCGCATCTGGTATTGAATGCAGGCCACCCGGCACTTGCGTGCTCCGTCCTCGGCCGGTTTGTAATCCGGATTCAACCATTCGATCAAACTGGCGTAGTTGTGACTCTTGGGATCGCGCAGGTAGTTCGGCATCACTCCCCGCAGTGTGAAACCTTCACGCAACTGGAAGCTGAGAACCAGATCACGGAACTCTCCATCCTCGACTCTGTGCGCATACTCTTCAGCAGACATTTTGCCGGCCTGTTCTTCGTAATTCCACAACCGGCCACCCGCGAGGATACGCCGCTTGTTCAAGCGTCGGCACAATTCACGTCGAGCCTCGTAGAGCACCGCTCCCACGCCCTTCCCGCGCGCTTCCGGATGCACATAGATGTCGGCGCCGTAGAGCGTGTCCGCCTTCGGATCGTGGTTCGTGAAAAATCCGCTGTCGGTGATGCCCGCCCAAGTGTGGTGCCGCAGCGCGTCCTGGCCCAGGTTGACAATCAGTGACGACAAGGCGCCCACGATCTTGCTGCCCACGCTCGCGACGAGCTGGCCCTGCGGGAAAATCCGTTGGTGGCTGAGCAGATGCGCTTCGCCCCAGACCACGTTCTCGCTCGCCAGCACCGGGTAAGCCGCCCGGTTCAGCTCGATCAGGGCCGGAATGTCTTCCCGGGTTGCTTCGCGCAATGTGACGATCGATTTTTTCTTTGGCATGCGCCGATGATATCGAAGGCGTTGAAGAGAACAAGCGGACAAAAATTTTCGGGCCGGTCATACTTAACAATTGAAGGGAATGTTTCGGACCCATTGGCGTTGAACCGGCGGAATCACAATCCAGAAAAACGACCCCACCCGGTGATCGAAATTCCTTCCGACATCGGGTCAGACGGCAATGACTGCAGGTTGTGCTGGGTGGTCGAGAGAGCCCTTTGTCTCCCAGTCTGTTCCGCTGTGCTCTCCCTTACAAAGGAATGGTTCCGGCTCGGAGGCATGCAGATTCCTGACCGGCTTTTCGTTTTTGCCGGAGCGCCAGATTTGTAGTTCTAAGCAGTTGACAAAGGGTGGGGTCATGCCTATTTTCGCCGCCGCTTTTGGTTGGGGTCGTAGCTCAGTTGGTAGAGCACCACAATGGCATTGTGGGGGTCTGGGGTTCGATCCCCCACGGCTCCACCAACCTTCTTCTAAAGCGTTCAATCCAGCCGGAACACACCAGTGTCCCGGCATTTTTCCTCCCGGTCGCTTTCTCCGTTCTTCGATGAGTCAACCTCGGCACGGGACAGAACACCGGCTGTCGGGTCCAACTCCTAGTGGTTCTCCTGTTCTTCCTGCTGCTGGCGATGCTCTGGTTCGGCATGAAGCTCGTCGTGCTGCTGCTTCCGTCTGCGTCGAAGCCCCCCCCGCTGGTCATTCATCCTCTCACCGTTCGTGACACCAGACATGCTGAATTGCTGGGTCCCGGCGTCGGAGTAGCGCAAGGTTTATTCGCGGTGTGCGGTTTCGCTGATCGCGCTGGCGATGTTGTATTGGGGCTATTGGCAACTGGTTGAGAATTTTGAAATCCCCGAAATCTTTCTGAGCTATCTTGCCGCGCCGATCCTGTTGCTGGCAGGGCAGCCGCTGTTCCCCATTGCTTCATTGTTCTGGCTGCCCACAGACCGGCTGAGTCGCTGCACAATAACCTGCTGCTGTCCCGGGGACTCGCGGATTTCTGGGGACACCGCTGGAACCTCTGGTTCAGCCGTTGGTTCCGGCTGGCCATCTTCGACCGAATTCGATCACGTCCAAAGTTCGCCGTGGTCGTTGTGTTTTTTGTTTCGGGTGGGATGCACGAATGCGTCATCAACCTGCCGCTCTATCTGGTGACCTGCCGCAGTCTGTTCGGTTCGATGATGATCTATTTCCTGATCCAGGCACCGGCCATCTTGTTCGAAAACAAGTTTCTGAAACGGCGGCCCGTCGCGAGGAATGTCCTGCTGTGGGTGATGGTGGTCGGCCCCATTCCGCTGATGCTGAACGAAGGAATGCTCAGGGTGCTGCGGCTGTGGGGGTGAGTTCTGCGACCAGCGTCAGAGGGAGTTGGTGTTACGAATCAAGATGAAAAACTCCCCAACTCTCAAAATCCAGGGAGGATCGTCAGTGTTTTCGCATTCCCTTATTCTGACTCTTCCTCGTTCGACCGATCTTCGCGTGTTGCACGAGCGACTGGCACCCCTCCTCGACAAGCTGAATGAAGTCCGACGTGTCACTGAAGTAGTTCTTAAACGCTAGCCGGACCTCTTGGGAGGTGTCTGCACGAACAAGAACGATATCATCTTGGTTGAGTTCCTGCTCCAACTTGAAGAGTTGTTCGAGCGCGATGGGTGCGCTCGAGAACGAGCGGATCTCGAGGAGACCGTTTTCTCGAAATATGAGGATCGCGTTGCCGCCGGAACTGATAGTCGTATCTGTGGCCTTCACTCCGCGAAGCATCTTCAGCAGCCGGAGTTCCTTGTCGAGTCGTCGGAATTCAGCGACAACTTCTCTTTCTTTCAAGTGCGGGAATGGTCCGGTGGTAGACTCGAATGCCCTCGCAAGAATCTCGCTGGCATAAGCCATCGCCACTGTATAACGAGAATCGCCGCGCTCAAATTTTGGCTGACTCTTAGTGATGAAACCGATGACTTCGACCGTTGTAGCCCAAGCATGTTGGATTAGCGTTCGATACTGTAGCTCTATCAACAGACCTTTAAGCGGAGCACCCGTCATCGAATTTACATCGTACTCGTAAACATCATGTATTCCTCGATATCCCGTTGGCTTCGGATTTTGGATATAGTCGTATTTGTTGAAATCGTTTCTTAGTCGATGTCGAAAAGTTGCGCTATGAAGCGAGCTCCGGAATTCTGCGAGTTTAGTCAGATCATCAAAGATTAAACGGCATCCTGCGACATCGTCCATTCTCGCAAGTGCCATCTTCGGAAGCCTCTCAAGCTTATCTAGGATCGTTGCTTTTCGCTTGTGGCGCTGCGCGACCGTGATTGGTTTACCTTTGGCTCGGACGCGGAGAATCGCTTGAAAAGTGTTTAATACCGCGCGGTGCGCGGATCGCCAATCGTCCAACACTTCAAAATCCTTTGCAGATCCATTGCCCGACGAAATCTCCAGCCCCGCCCTGTTTACTCGGGATTTTGAGCCGCCAGGAAAAGTGTGAAGGCTAAGCGAAGGCGTCATTCTTTTTTCGCAGGAAACTTGTGGTTCAAGTCGATCGGTCACGCATTTTTCGAAAGGAGCGTATGAGCCCGTCTCCAGTTTGGGTTCCTCTCTCCGTGTTCATGCTGAAAGTGCTACGCTCCCGTTTTTCTCCTGTCAATCCGCGTGTTTCGATGGGGAGTGTTCGCACCGTGGGGTCGGAAGGCAACGATCCGACGTGCGATTGCAACATGGATTGCGGTGGCAGAGTGCAGCGGCGAGACCGCTTTAGCCCGCCCGAAGCGCACTGAAACCACCGAAGCCTCCCGTCCGCGCGAAAGCTCCGTCGCCGTGCCACTCTGCCGGAGCACTCCAAGATTTCCCGACCGGTCTATGAGAGACCGCTACAGGCAGAAGGCTTGCGGTTCGTTCGTTGTCTTCCTGCCCCACGGTTCGCGAGAAAAAAACGTTCGTCGCGTAACGACGGTTGAACCGAAGTTGACTATGTGCCCATCAAATCCGGGCAAATCAGTCGTCGCTACGCGACGTATTCTGGAAACAATCCAGTTCCGTGGGTTGAAACCCACGGCTACCATCATGGGAGTCGCTCTGCGACCCGCCGGCATGATCGCAATATCAAACGTCCGTTCCGAGGTTCGCCCATCCGACCGCTCGGGAACTTCGCCGTGGCTGTGCTGCAACCCGTTGACAGAGGTGGGTGAGTTCTCCGAACGAGCCTTCGAAGGCTTGTGGCGTCCAGCTTATCACACCGGACAGGCGGATGGAGAACGTGGGTTTGCCGAAGTTTTTAGTTACGAATCTGGTTGGCTTGTGCATTCGCAGGTGTCTCTTACGCTCAAGGTTCGCCCGGAGGTCTCACCCCACCTTTCTGCGGCGATACGTCACAATTGCCTGTTTTACAAAATGACCGGTTCCCCTATCTTCCACGCCCTGACATGGACGATCCGCGAGTCAACGAACTGAAACTGCTGCTGCCCCGGTGCATGCTTCCCGATTGGGTGAAGCTGGGGTCGCGTCTCGTCCGGTTACTGAAGGATCGCCATCATCCCGACCGGCACACCGTGTTGCTGGATCGACTCTTCGAACAGGCACATGCGTCCGTCGCTTTGCGAGAACAACGCGCGGCCAACGTCCCGCGGATTCTATGTCCACCAGAACTGCCCATCGCGGCACGACACAACGAAATCGTGAAGGCGATCCGCGAGAACCAGGTGGTGATCATCGCGGGTGAAACCGGTTCTGGGAAGACCACCCAGATTCCCAAGATGTGTCTGGAAGCCGGGCTCGGTATTGAGGCGAAGATCGGTTGCACGCAGCCGCGTCGCGTTGCCGCGCTTTCCATTTCACAACGCATCGCCCAGGAGCTGAACGTGAAGTGGGGCAGGGAGGTGGGTTGCAAGATCCGATTCGATGATCGCTCGAGCCCGGACACCTATATCAAGTTGATGACCGACGGCATCCTGCTCGCCGAAACCCAGGGCGATCCCAATCTCGCGGAGTACAATGCGATCATTCTCGACGAAGCGCATGAGCGCAGTTTGAACATCGATTTTCTGCTCGGTTACCTCAAGGGCCTTCTCGTGCGTCGGAAGGATCTGAAGCTGATCGTCACGTCCGCGACGATTGATACGGGGGCGTTCTCGCGACATTTTGATGACGCGCCGATTCTCGAAGTCTCGGGCAGGTTGTTTCCGGTTGATGTGATTTACAAACCTCTGGATGAACGCGCGGAGGAACGCGGGGACATCACCTACGTCGACGCGGCGGTGCAGGCGACGGAACAGATTCTCTACGATTCGAACCGGGGCGACATCCTGATCTTCATGCCCGGCGAGCGCGATATCCGCGAAACCGGCGACCTGCTGGAAGGCCGTTTTGCCGGAGAGGCCGAGGTGGTTCCCTTGTTCGGTCGATTGAGCGCGGGGGATCAACAACGCGTATTCTCGACGTCGCATCGCCGCAAGATCGTCATCGCCACGAACATCGCGGAAACGTCACTGACCATTCCCGGCATTCGCTACGTGATCGACACCGGGTTGGCGCGCATGAGTCGTTATAATCCCCGAACGCGCACCCGTCGTCTGCCGGTGGAAGCCATTTCGCAAAGCAGCGCGAACCAACGGAAAGGCCGCGCCGGCCGGCTTGAGGACGGGATCTGCATTCGTCTGTATTCCGAGGAAGATTTCGAGAAACGCCTCGCCTTCACGCAGCCGGAGATTCAGCGGGCAAATCTTGCGGAAGTGATCCTGCGCATGAAGGCGTTTCACCTCGGTGAGATGGAGACGTTTTCCTTCGTGCAACCGCCGGCCCCGAATTCGATCGCAAATGGATACGCGCTGCTGCAAGAGCTCGGTGCGCTGGACAGCGAACGTGAATTGACCGAGCTCGGCCGCAAGCTGGCGCGTCTCCCGATCGATCCCACGCTCGGCCGCATGTTGCTTCAGTCACAGACCGAACACGCGACCCGCGAACTGCTGATCATCGCCTCCGGTCTGAGCATTCAAGATCCGCGCGAACGGCCACTGGAACAACGGGCCGCCGCCGACTCCGCGCACCGCCGGTTCAACGATCCGCAGTCCGACTTTCTCGCGCTGCTGAACATCTGGAACGCGGTTCACGATGAATGGGAAACGCTCCGCACGCAGGGCCAGCGGCGGAAGTTTTGTCGCAACCACTTTCTTTCGTATCTGCGGATGCGCGAATGGCAGGACTTGCATTCCCAACTTCACGGTGCGCTGGAGAATCTGGGCACGTTGAAGCTAAACGAAAGCACGGCAAACTACGACGGCATTCACCGCTCGATTTTGGCGGGCTTGCTCGGGCATGTCGCGCTCCGCGAGGAGCGAAACGTTTACAAGGCGACCGGGAACCGGATGGTGTTTGTTTTCCCGGGATCGGTGCTGAACCAGCGGGGTGAACCGCAGAGAAAACACGGAAAGAAAACCGACAAGCCCGCGCCCAAACCGAAGACGAACCAACCACAATGGATTGTCGCCGGTGAGATCGTGGAGACGTCGCAATTGTTCGCCCGGACGTTGGCGGGCATCGATCCTCAGTGGATCTTCAGCCTCGCGCCGCATTGCTGCAAACAGACCCACCGTCACCCGCGCTGGAGCGCGGCATCCGGTCGGGTGCTGGCCGAGGAAGTGATCACGTTGCAGGGGTTGGAAGTGCAGCGTCGCAAGGTCGGTTACGGTGCGGTCAATCCAAAGGAGGCCACCGAGATCTTCCTTCGATCGGCGTTGGTGGAGGACAATCTTCTGCCCGGCAGTGCGGGTAAACGTGGCGAACTGGACACGGAGGAAGTCGAGGTGTCGAGCCAGGGAAAGATCGTCAATCAAAGCGCGTTGACCTCCGCTTCGTTGAACAAGCGAAAGCCGATGCCCGCGAAGTATCAGTTTCTCGAACACAACCGTGCGGTGCGCGAGAAGATTGAAATCTGGCAGACGCGGGTGCGGCGATACGACTTTGCGAATCTCGATCAGGCGATGTTCGAGTTTTACGCGAAACGAATTGAGAACGTTTCGTCCATTCACGAACTGAACCGCTGGTTGCACGATCACAACGGATGCGAGGAACTGCTTGCGACCGAAGCCGAACTGATCGGCGATCAATCGTTGGAATTCGATGAGGCGACTTACCCCGAAGCCGTGTCGGTCGGCGGACAGCCCGTTCCGCTGGCTTACGCTTACGCGCCCGGCGAGGAACACGATGGCGTCACGATTCAGCTTCCGTTTTCCATGGCGCAATCCGTATCGTCGAGTGTGCTCGAATGGGCGGTGCCGGGGATGCGCGAGGGCAAGATCAACGAGCTGCTGCGTGCGTTACCCAAATCATTGCGTCGCGAACTGATGCCCTTTGCGCCGAAGGTGGCGGAGATCGTTCGTGATTTTGAGCCCGCAGGTTCTTCATTTCTGCGCGATCTCGCGACGTTCATTTTTCGCAAGTACGGCGTCGAGATCCCGGCCGGTTCATGGGGTGAAGACACATTGCCCGCACACCTGCGTGCGCGGATCGAGATTGTTGGTGACGATCAAAAATCCATGGGCGCCAGCCGCGACTTTGACAAGCTACGCAAACAGCTTGAGCAGGTAAAAGTGGAACCCGCGTCGCTGCCAGTAGACTGGCAACGGGTGACACGCGAATGGGAGCGGTTTGGTCTTACCGGCTGGACGTTTGGCGATCTGCCGGAGCGCATCACCGTGAGCGAAGGTGAGGGTCTGCCGGTCTACGCTTGGCCGGGTCTGGAGTTTGAGCAGGGCGAAGTGAATTTGCGTTTGTTCCGGAGCCGGGATCTGGCTCGCGAGAAAAGCATTGCCGGGGTTCGGCGATTGATTGAACTGGCGATTCACAAGGACCTCGGTTGGATCGAGAAGGACTTGCGCGGGTTGAACAAGCTGGAGAAATTGTACGCACCGCTGGGTGATGTTGACGAACTGAAATTGACCGCTTTCGAGATGCTCAAGCGTCATCTGATGGCCAATGATGCCGAACCCATTCTGAAGGAAAACGATTTCAATGCGGCGGTCGAGTCTGCGCAAAAGCGGCTGCCGGGTCTCGGGCAGAAACTCATCGATCAAGTGGAAACCATTTTGAAAGCGCGGCAAAACGCGGCGCAGACCGTGGGCGCGAGCAAGGCACCGGTCAAACAGAAGAATCGGACATTGACCGACTTCAGCCAGCTGGCGGAACCGGCGGTGGCTCCGGCGGAAAACCTGTTTGCGCAACACCTGGAATCCCTGCTGCCGCGAGGGTTTTTGGGGCGGGCAACCTTTGAACAGTTGTCGCACTTGCCGCGTTACCTGAAGGCGTTGTCGCTCCGGATCGAGCGCGCGAAACATAACGCGAACAAGGACCGCGAACGTGCGCAACAGCTGCAACCGTATCTCCAGAAGCTCGATGAACTCGCTACCAAAAGGGATCTTTCGGCCGGTGCCGCGAAGGAAGTCGAGCAATTCCGTTGGACGGTCAGAGAGTTCGAGGTGTCTCTCTTCGCGCAGGAGCTGGGCACGGCGATGCGAGTGTCGCCGAAGCGGCTCGATGAACAGTTTACTCGGGTGCGGGAAGCAGGCGGATTGTGAAGAATTGGGGGGACAAATTCCGGTCAGGCTTCGAACAAGTAACGCCGACTGGCAGTCTGCCGTATCGCAGGTTGGCAACCTGCGTGGGCATTCAGAGCCAGTCGGAAAACGGAGCGCGGCTGTGTCGCAGACCAGCCGCAGCCAGCCCCGCTAGTCCGGAAGTCGATGAAATCAGTTGCCCGTTGCGGCTGGTCGCGGAGGACACACCCGCGCTTCGGAGTTTTCAGGCAGGGATTCAGTGTTTGAGAACGCATAGAACTGCCAACTGCAAGCCGACTGCCAATCTGCGTTACCGCACGCCGCGGTCTTTAGACATCAATCAAAAAACCGATGTCCATCGAAACTGAAACAACCGTCGCGAGCCGACTTTGTTCGGCGTGCGGGATCTGTTGCAACGGCGTGATGTTTCGGATGGTCACGCTGCAGCGTCGCGATGCGGCGTCGGTTCTTTCAGCGCACGGCCTGAAACTCAAACGCCGGAAAGGCCAGCAGTTCTTCGAGCAGCCGTGCTCGAAGTTTTGCGGATCGCACTGTTCCATTTACGAAGATCGTCCGGAGCGTTGTCAAGTGTTTGAGTGTCGGCAGTTGAAGCGAGTGGCCGCCAAAGAGATCACGGAAGCTGCAGCGATGGAAACGATTCTGGAAACGAAACGTCGCGTAGCCGAAATGGAACGCCTGTTGAACCTGCTTGGCGACGCTAACTTGAAACGCCCGCTGTCAAAACGTTTTGAAAAGGTGACTGCGGAACCGCTCGACGAAACGTCGGACCCGGATTTGGTCCAGAGGAGAACTGATCTGGTCGAGGCTGAGCGAAAACTTAGCCAGATGCTGGATGAGGAGTTTCGCGTCTCGGGCGACTGAAGTTTGGATGGCGCGGTGGATTTCGAACTTGGTTTGCAGCAGGAAATGACAACATATGCCAGAAGTCTGCCTCGATTTGACACATGTTGGCCGACGCCTTTGTTTAAGCGTGCCGAGGCAGAACGAAACTTGGAAATCTGGGGCAGTCCCGTTTTTGATTTTGGAAAGCTGGTGTTTTCCAGCCGTTCCGGATATTTCATCCGCAGCGATGAGTTGGATTGGTCGATCAAATACTGGCGGTATTTTGGCAGGAATGTTCCTGCTTGCGCTGTCGGCCATTCAGCTGCCGTCCGCAGAGTTTCGAGGACTCTGGGTGGACGCCTATCATGCCGGTTTCCGGAGCGCAAAGGAGGTGGACCAGTTGATCAGTGATGCGCGCGCGGGGAATTTCAATGCGCTCATTGTTCAGGTGCGACGCCGTGGAGATTCACTTTACCACAGTCATCTTGAGCCGAAGGCGTTCGACGTCAGACCCCAGGAGTTCGATCCGTTGGCGGACCTGATCGCGAAGGCTCACGATACCAATGCCGGGCCGCGACTGGAGATTCACGCGTGGATCGTGACCTACCCGATCTGGGATCGACGCACCACACCGCCGACCCAACCCGATCATCCCTACCTGCTGCACCCGGACTGGCTGACGCAGAACGTTGAGGGCGAGACGTGGAACACCGCCAGTTACGTTTTTGATCCGGGTCATCCGACGGTGCAGCAACACACCTTCGACGTCGCGATGGACATCATTGCGAACTACGACGTCGACGGCCTGAACCTTGACTACATCCGCTACGACGGTCTGGCGTGGGGTTACAACAAAGTCGCCGTGAAAAGGTTCAACGAACAGTTTGGTCGAACGGGAAAACCCACGCCCGCCGATCCGGTCTGGATGCAATGGCGTCGCGACCAGGTCACCGCGTTGGTCCGGAAAATTTACCTCTCGGCGGCGGCACTCAAGCCGAACGTGAAGATCTCGGCGGACACGATTACCTTCGCGCCCGGCGTCACGAGCGTGACCGGCTGGACGAACGCCTCGGCGGCGTTCACGAGTGTTTTGCAGGACTGGCGTGGCTGGATGGAAGAGGGCATTCTCGACATCAACATTCCGATGACCTACTTCGATCACGACGGCAACCATCGCCAGTCGTGGACGAATTGGAACACTTTCATCAAGAACAGCCGCTACGGCCGGCACGCCGTCTTGGGCCCCGGCGCGTTTCTCAACGGAGTCTCAAACACCGTTCAGCAGATCCGGGACACGCGGGAGAAAACCGTCACCGGCAACACCGCCGACGGCGTCAGTCTCTATTCTTACTTCGCGACGACCGACGAGAAAGTGTCACGTGCGGATTTCCTGAGTGCGCTGACAAAAGCTGGGAACACCGGCAATCCACCGGTGTTCGCGCGGGCCGTGGTGACTCCGGAAATGACGTGGAAAACATCGCCGACGCGCGGCCATCTCAAAGGCACTCTGGCAATCGAAAACGTAACTCTCCGGCCGGCGCTCGACCTGATCCGGCTGACGGGTCCGGGCTTGAACAAATGGATCACCCCCGATGCGACGGGATTTTTTGGCGCGGCGAATCTTGAGCCCGGTGACTACCGACTGATCGCTGCGCGCGACGGTTTTTATCCCGTGATCGCCGACGTCTCGGTCGCCGCCGGATCAATCGCGAGCTTGGATTTCACGCTGAACCAATTGCCCGCCGAGACCGCACCGATTGTCGCGCTGCAACCCGAAGACGGAGCTGGGCTGTTTGGTGAAACCATCTCATTTCAATCCGTCGCAGCCGCGAGCATCCCGGCTTTCTATCAATGGAATTTCGAAGGGCAACCGATCGAAGGCGCGACGAATTCGACTTTGAATCTTGCGTCGGTTGATTTCGCGATGGCGGGCCGCTACGCGCTCGTACTCAGCAACAACTTCGGCATGGTGACCAGTGACGTCGCGCGGCTTGAAGTGGCTGCGCCCGAGGGAATCTACGCCGTCCGCAGCAGCGCCGGTTACGACAGCGCAATCCTCAGTTGGCGAACATCGGAACCCGGCGACACACGCATCACGTTCGGCATCGACTCCGACCTTGTTGAAACCATTTCGCTGCCGTGGGCGAACACGACGAATCACAGCGTCCGGCTGGCCGGTCTCGACCCGTCTTCGACCTACGCGCTCGAAATTAGCACGCGATCCGGCGAGACATTGTTTGCGGAGAAAGGACTTTCATTTCGGACCGCCGGGGAGATCGTGATCGACAACGACGGCGCGGCGTTCAGCGGCGGTTGGTCGACGGGAACCTCCGCCAGCGGGCGGCTGGGTCCGAGCTATCGTTTTGCGGGCACGACGACGGGAGCGGCGACCAGTAGAGCCCACTATGTGCCGGACATTCCGGCGGCCGGTGTTTACGACGTCGCGGTCTGGCACCCGCACGGATCGAACCGGTCGACGAACACCCCCTTTGTTGTCACCTACGAGGGCGGCGCGCTGACGAACGTGGTCGATCAAACCCGCGACGGCGGGTGCTGGCTTCAACTTGCGTCAGGTGTTCCGATGTCCCGGGGCGTGATGGACGGCGTGAGTCTTTCCAACGCGACCGGCGAGAAAACACGGGTGGTCATCGCGGATGCGGTCCGTTTCAATTATCGGCAAAGCCAGGATTCGCTCGATGAACCATCCGTCCCCACCTGGTGGGCCAGGCACTTTTTCAATCGCGCGGTTGACGGCGTGGCCGATCCGGACGGCGATCTCTACACGAATCGCGAGGAGTTTTTGCTGGGGTCCGATCCAACGGTCGCGGCGTCCTCCGTGCATACGGTTTCAGTGATCGCCAAAGACGGGCTGTTGCACATTCTGTTTTCACCCGCGCAATCTGACCGGGTGTATCATCTCGAGTATTCAACCGACTTGAATCCCGCAATATGGACCCGGGCCGAGGACATGTACCAGTTCGTTCTGCCGACATTCGACGGCGGTTTCATCGCCGTTCGTCCTTTCGATCAACAGATTATCTATCGAATCACCGCGGATTTTCCGGTATTCGGCCCCATGCCCGCGCCGACGGCGATTCTGGTTGAGCGCATGTAGCGCGTGCCCGGCACAACCACCCTTTCGGCTTGACCCGATGGCCTGCCGGGCGAACTGTGAAACCCATGAGAATTCGACTGCTCGGCCTGCTCATCATACTCTGCGCGCTATCATCCCACGCTGAACTTTACAAGGTGGGTGACAGTTTCATCGGGTTCACTGCAACGGACAACCGCGGCAAGACACACATCTTCAAGGCCGGCGATGCCAAGTTCATAGTCGTCGATACGCCGACGGAGCAAGGCGGGGCGGAACATCCCGATGATCCGGATTTTTTCTCAAAGAATCATGCCTCCCTTTTGATCAATATCAGCGGCTTCTCCTACTTCAAACGCAAGATTGCGCGTTCGCGAATGGAATCGAAGCCGATGGAATTGCAGATCTTGGAGGAAAAAGAGGCCGCCGCTCGATTCCCCATTGAGAAGAACAAATTCACCGTGCTCGCGCTCGATGACAAAGGACTCATCACCGCAATCGAATTTGCAGAGCCCGGCCCAAGGTTGAAGAAGATCATTATGGGTGAATAAGGAAATCAGAAACGCAGGAAACTGACCGCCGATTCACCGATCACTTTTTGCTCTCCGCGCACTCCGTGGTGATAAGAGCATCCTAAAATTCGTGTTCATTAGCGGAATTCGCGTAAAACTCCGGATCGGAATCGCTCTCTTAATTGTCCACTTCGTTGCCATGCTTTTTCGATTTCATTCGCTCGGCCCAACGCAGCAGCACCACGTTGAATGCAGGAACGAACAAAATGGCCAGGCACGTCGAGGTGATCATTCCCGAGATGACCGCGAGACCCAGTGATTTGCGGGCGCTGGCTCCCGCGCCGTTCGCCAGAAGCAACGGCAGCACGCCCAGTATGAAGGTGAACGAGGTCATCAGGATGGGCCGGAACCGGACGCGACACGCCTCAACCGTCGCGTCCGCCACACTCTTGCCCGCTAAAATTCCTGCCCGCGCCATCTCAACGATCAGGATCGCGTTCTTCGCCGAAAGCGCGATCAGCAGGACGAGACCGATCTGCACGTAGGTGTTGTTCGCCACATTTGCTCCGAGAAGTGCCCCCACGGTGCCGAGCAACGCGAGCGGGACAGCAAAAATGACCGCCCCCGGCGTGATCCAGCTTTCGTACTGCCCGGCCAATACGAAATACACCAACAGAATGGCGAGTCCAAAAATGTAGTAGGCAGAGTTGCCCACCAATTCCTCCTGATACGACATGGCGGTCCATTCAAATTCCATTCCCTCCGGCAATGTCTTGTTCGCGATTCCCCTCATCACTTCAAGCGCCTGACCGGAACTGTATCCCGGATTTGCCGTGCCCACGATGGAAGCCGTTGGAAACAGGTTGTAGAGCGAGATCACTGACGGTCCATGCGCGGGCACGATGCTGGCCAGCGTTCCGAGCGGAACCATGCTTCCCGACTGACTGCGAACGTAGTAACCGTTGATGTCGTCCTGCGTCAGGCGATGTTCCGCGTCCGCCTGAACATAGACCATGTAGGTGTGGCCAAACTGCGTGAACAAGTTGACGAAGCTTGATCCGACGTAGCTTTGCAGCGCGCTGAACACATCGCCCACCGCCACGTTCAAAGTCTGGGCCACCGTGCGATCCACCTTCACCAACAATTGCGGAACGGCGGAACGGAACGGGGTCAGCGCCAATTGAATCGTTGGATCCACCTCTGCCTGTTTGACAATTTCGTCAGCCGCTTTTTGCAAGCGTTCGTAGTCGAATGTTCCGTCGATGAGTTCCACCTGCATTTGGAATCCACCCGAAAGGCCCAGGCCTTGAATCGGTGGCGGCACCAGTACTCGGACGGAGGCGTGTTGATACGAGGCCAGCCGATCCGACATCTCGGTGTAAATGGAGCGAAGGTCCTCGCCATTTCCGCGGTCGCCCCACGGTTTGAGCATCACATAAATCACGCCGGCACTGGATAGCGACGCATTCTGTTCCAACGGCGAAACGCCTCCCATGGATATGGTCTTGATTACGCCGGGCACTTCCAGTGCCTGATTTGATAGTTCTGCCATCGCCTCCTCAGTTCGTTCGAGCGAAGCACCGTCCGGCAGCTGAACAACCACGATCACATAACCCTGATCTTCGGTCGGGATGAACCCGGTCGGGATCCGCGTGAATCCCCAGCCAGCGACGCCGATCAAAACCAACGCAATCATCACCATCAATCCGCTGCGGTGAACCATGCCTTCGACGATTCGCACGTAGACTCGTTCCGCCACGTCATACACGCGGTTGAACCCGCGAAAGAAAATGTTCTTTCGCCGTCCTGGATCTGCCGGGCGCAACCAGAGCGCGCACTGTGTCGGCTTGAGCGTGGCCGCATTGATCGCGCTGATCAGAGCGGTCGCCGCAATGACCAGCGCGAACTGCCGGTACATCTGACCGGTGATTCCCGGCATGAACGCCGGTGGAAGAAACACCGACATTAGCACCAGAGTGATTCCGATGATCGGCCCGAGCAGTTCGCCCATGGCCGCAATGCTGGCCTGCTTCGGCGTTTTTCCGTTCTCAATATGTTGGGTCGCTCCCTCGACCACCACGATCGCGTCGTCCACAACAATTCCGATGGCCAGAACGATGCCGAACAAAGTCAACAAGTTGATGCTGAACCCCATTGCGGCCATCGCGGCAAACGCACCGATGATGGTGACCGGAACGGTGGTCGCCGGGACCAGCGTAGCCCGGAAGTTTTGCAGGAAGACGACAATGACGATCAGCACCAGAGCACCCGCTTCGAAAAGAGTCTTGTAAACTTCATTGATCGATTCTCTGACGAACAGCGTGGTGTCGAACGGGATTTCATATTTCATCCCCTCGGGAAACCCGGCTGACAGTTTTTCCATCTCGGCTCGGACACGGGCAGCGGTGTCGAGTGAGTTGGCCTCGGGGAGAACGAAGATCGCGATGCCGCCCGCCGCCTGATTGTTCAGTTTGAAAAACTGGCTGTAACTACGCGCGCCAAGTTCCACCCGGCCAACGTCCTTCAACCGCGTGATCTGCCCGCCGCCCGTACTCGCCGCCTTGACGATGATCTGCCCGAACTCCGCCTCCGTGGTCAGTGCTCCCTCCACGTTCAGCGTCAGTTGAAATTTTTGCCCGCTTGGAGTCGGCGGCATGCCGAGTTGCCCCGCAGCCACGTGAACATTCTCCCGCTGAATGGCGTTGATCACGTCGGAGGGCGTCAATGAGCGCTGCTGTAGCTGATCGGGGTCGAGCCACACGCGCATGCCGTAGTCGCCGATACCCATGATCTGTACCTGCCCAACACCGGGAAGGCGCGCCAACCGGTCGTACAATCGCAGCGTGCCGTAATTGCTGAGGAACAACGCGTCGTGTTGCGCGTTGGTCGAGGTGAGCGCAACAAATTGAAGAATCGCCGTCGATTTCTTCATCGTGACCACACCCTGTTGCTGGACCGAACTCGGCAGTTGCGCCATCGCGGCGGCCACCCGGTTTTGCACCAGCACTTGGGCGAAATCCAAATCGGTCCCCACCTCAAACGTAACTGTCAACGTGTAACGTCCATCGGAGGTGCACGTGGAATTCATGTAGAGCATGTCTTCCACACCATTCACCTGCTGTTCGATCGGAAGCGCGACAGTGTCCACCATCGTTTGCGCGCTGGCGCCAGGATAGGTTGCGGTCACCTGCACCGTCGGCGGCGTGATCGGAGGGTACTGCGAGACCGGCAATTGCAGAATGGCCACCGCTCCCAAAAGCATCGTCACCAGCGCGATGACGTTCGAAAGAACCGGTCGTTCAATGAAGAATTTGGATAGCATGATCGCCAGTCGGTAAATCGGTTACGGAGCGGTCGTTTCCTTCTCTGCCGCAGTGTTCACCAGAACGGCAGCACCGGGCCGCGCGTTTTGAAGGCCGCCCACGATCACGCGGTCCTCTAAGGTGAGCCCTCTTCGAACCACCCGCCCGTTTCTGCTCAACGTTCCTTTCTCGATATTCTTTCGCTCCACGACATTTTTGGAGTCCGTCACGAGCACGTAATCGCCTTGTTGATCACTGGCAATGGCCTCGTCCGGAATGACCAGCATGGGCCGTGGAACGCCCAGTGGAATTCGCACATCCGCAAACAGTCCAGGAAACAGCGAGAGGTCCTTGTTGTCGAACACGGCGCGCAATTGAAGCGTCCCCGTCGATGCACTCAGACTGCTGTCGGTGAAATCCAGGAGGCCCTGATACGGATAACCGACGTCCCCGCGCAGCGCCACCTGCACGACGGCTTTGCCCACTTCGGAGAACGGTTTGATGCCCTGCTTTTCCATCATCTCCCGAATCCGCAGAACATCGCGTTCGTTCAAATTAAAATAAACGTAGATGGGCACGAGCTGGGACAACGTCGCCAACTGCGTCGGTCCACCAGCGCCGACCAGATTGCCGGCATCCACCAGACGCCGTCCCATGCGACCAGCAAACGGCGCCGTCACTTTCGTGTAACTCAGGTTCAACTTCCCGAGCTGGACCTGCGCTTCGGCTTGATCCCGTTTGCTCAACCAGTTTTCCACCGAAGCCGTCGATGTGGCGTTCTGCTTGATGAGCTCCTGTTGGCGGTCGTATTCCGATTGGGCCTGAAGTAGTTGTGCCTGGTCGAGCGCGAGCTGTTCCTCATATGTTTTGGGTTCGATGGTGAACAGAAGCTGTCCCTTCTCGACATAAGCGCCGTCCTTGAAATTGACGGACTCGAGATACCCGATGACCCGGGCTACCAGGTTGACCGTTTGGGATGCCGCGACGGTGCCGGTTATTTCCAGATAGTCGATCACCGGCTCCTGCTTCGGTTGCTGAACCGTGACGGTGGGCAGCGCCTCGACCTTCAGCGGCTCCTGATCCCGACAACCTGCCGAAAAAGCGATCAGGACGAACAGACATCCGGCCGGCAAATGGGATCGTGCATTCATAGATAAATTTCGTGTCTCAGTTTCCAGCATCGGACGGATCAGTCTCCGATGTTCCCGGTTCGGCTTCCGGAGATTCCTCCGGCAGGTGATTCTTGGGATCCAGGAGATCGCCCCAGTTCGTGCGTTCCGCCATCTCCGCCTTCACGGCATCGGAAACCACGTCACGGCCGTTGCGAATTTCCCAACCGCCACCAAGTGCCCGATAAACGGCGATCACACCCTGCACGACATTTCCCTGCGCGGACACCAGCGAATCGTCGATGCTCAACTGGAACTGTTCCGCGGAAAGGACGGTCGTGTAATCGGTTTCACCCGCCTTGTACTGGGCCATCGCCAGTTCAGAAGAACGCCGAGCCGACCCGGCCGCCGCTGCGAAATGTGTGAGGCTGGTCTGCGACGTCGTGAACGCCGACAAACCGTTCTCCACTTCCTGTTGCGCAGTGAGCACGGTGTTCTGGTAATTGAGTATCGCCTGTTGAAACTGGGCGTCCTGCACACGCACTTGGTTTACCAGTTGACCGTAGTTGAAAATCGGAAATACAAACGAAGCCCCCGTTTTCACGGCCCGACTCTCCCAGCTGAACATGTCGGCAAGCGAACTGTTGCCCTCGTCGCTGGAAGAAAAACCGAACGCACCCGAAAGCGAAAACGCCGGATACATCTGCGCCCGAGCGACACCGATCAGAGCCGACTGGGACGCCGCGGTCAACCCGGCTTCGCGCACATCGGGACGGCGCCGTAGCAGATCCCTCGGGATGCCCACCATTACCGCCTTGGGGGCGACCGGAATGCCTTCGCCGCCTTTGAGTTGGTCATCCACGCGATCAGGCGTTTCACCCAATAACACGGCGAGCGCGTTCTTCGATTGCTGGGCCGCATTGATCAAATCAGGGATCGAGGCCAGCGTCTGCGACAACACCGTCGAGGCTTGTTGAACATCGAGCTCGCTGGTTTCGCCCCCTTTGTAACGTGCATTGGCCACCCGCAAACTCTCCGTCAACAACACGATGTTCGAGTTCGCCACGCGAGTACGCTGCTCGGCGGTGCGGATGTTCACATAGGTCGCCGCTAAATCAGCAATCAACGTCACCAATGCGTCATCGTACGAGGCAACCGTCGCGACGAATTCAGCGCGGTCCGATTCGATTCCGCGCCGGAACTTTCCCCACACATCGATCTCCCATGTCGCCGCGAACAGAACCTGGTCGCTGGTATAATCCGGCGTCAATCCGGGGATGACCGAGGGGAGATCATTGAGCCGTGAATAATTGACCGCACCGGAGACGGCCTGCTGTTGGGGAAACAAGTTTCCGATGGATTTGTTCAACTGCGCGCGCGACTGAAGAATCCGAACACCCGCAATTTGCAGCGAAAGATTGTTCGTCGCCGCCGCCTCCACCAAACGATTCAGCACCGGATCATCGAGTGCCTTCCACCAATATTCCCCAAACGTATTGCCTTCCTTGATTGCTGGATTGTTCTCAACGGTCCACTCCTGCTCGATCTTCGACGACGGAGTCTTGTAGTCCGGGCCGACCATGCACGACGCGATGACAGTCAAGGGGAGCACCAAGAAAAAGAGACGAACAATGGGCGGCGCCAAACCATCGCGCGTCCGCCTTGTTGTTGAATCATTTATCATCTCGATCAGGAGCACCATCGCTGGCCACAGTCTATGCCACGCGCCGCCGACCTGTGTCGAGACTTAGTAGCGTGTGAAACCGCAGGGCAGGATAAGAAGGCAACGCACGAACTGACAATCGATGGTCACCAAAGGCGCAGGTCACGCACCTGCCGTACACTTGAGGCATCCGAGACGGGACGAAACGTATCCTCCGGTCTCACAGCCCCGCTCGCCGTGTTTCCCTATTCGCTCCCGCTCGCGAAACTCGTCTAAAAACTCAGGAACAAAGCCGAAACACGTCCGGACATTTACAAATGAAAATGGGAAAAAGAACACAGGAAACTGACCTCCACTTCACTGACTACCTCCCCTCTCCGTGCCCTCCATGTTGAAAATAAACGGAACTCCCTTTCTCTGCGGTGTCGCATCAGTCGTTTCGCGATTTGGCTTCTTTCGACCGTTTTAGATCTTCTTCGAGGAACTTCGTTACATCCTTGAACCGAGCGATGTTCTCAGGGTTGGCTTCCATCAAGGTCTGGTGAGCCTTGAGGCAGGTCTGCTGGATTTCATCGTGGCTGCGCCCAGGTGTCTCGGCCGGAGTAGCGTTCAGGTCGGAGGGGATCCTGTCGGCGTTCGGGCAGGTGAGAAACAGCTGACTGACCCCGAGGTTCGTCAGCAGGTCGGCGACGCGCGGGCTCATCTGATGAATGGACAGGCCACAGTCGTCGCCTGGCGGCAGTTGCATACCGAATCCCGTCAGCAGTCCGATGAACGTGCTGTCCATGAGCGGGCATTCCTTCATGTCGATGGCGAACCGTTTGTGCCCTTTGGCAATCAATCCTTCCACCAGCGAACTGAAGTCGGGTCCACAGGCAAACGTCGCTCTGCCAACGACCCGCACATAGACGATGTCATCCTGGACCGCGACAAACAAACTTGCGGCTGTTGCACTCATATAAATTCAATCACCAGTTCAGGCGCAATAGCACTACGAACCGGAGGAAAAAACTACCACAAAATCGAAAATATTCACGTGCCCCGTCAGTCGGTGCGGCCGAGAATTTTTGCGAGAGCCTGCTGCAGGACCATGCGCGCCTCCTGCGCGGAGGAGACCAGACGCCGGTTCGTATCGAGCAGCGTCTCCATCGCATCGACCAGTTCGCGGGCGGTGTAATTGCGTGCCTGCGGCATCGCCTTGAACAGCACATACGGGTTGACGCCGAGCGGGCTGTAACGCCGGTCCGACGGATAGTCATCGGGATTCAACCGCTCGATCTGCGATTTGAACCGTGGATAGGTGCGCTCCACCGAAAGCGTCCGCGACCGGATCAGATCCTGCGCCATCAGCAGCACGCGCACTTTGGTGATGAGCCCGTATAACAATCCGATTTCTGACTTCGCCTTTTCGAACTGCATGGTCCACAATTCTTCATCGAGAATCTTGAGCGCGGCCGGCAGATTCCGATCGCCCAGCGATTCCGCGAGCGCGAAGGCCTGCGCCTGTTTGTTGCGAACACAGATCGCCGACACGTCATCGGCGCCGATCACTTTTTCGTCACCCGAATAAATGGCCAGCTTCTCAACTTCCATCTGCAGTTGCCTCGGGTTTGGCCCGACCGATTGAACCAGTTGCGACAACGCCTCTTCGTCGATTGATTTACCTTCTTTCTCGATCAATTGCCGTACCAGCATTTCCGCGCGGTCCGCCCAGTCGCGATCATTCGAGGACCACCCGGCAAACTCCTCGACGTCACCGGACTTCTTCAGGGTTTTGTAAAAGCTCTTCCGCTTGTCGACCTTGCCAGCGGTGACGACCAGTCGCACGTCGCGCCATTCGAATGTCTTGAGAAGTTCCGCCATCTCGCCGAGTGCCTCGGTCACCGCTGCGGAACCTGACGTCCGGTCGTCGCCCATGAAGGAACAGTCCTTGAACCAGATGGCTTTCCCACCGCCGAAAAATGGGAGTGTGTTCAAGGCCTCGCGAAGTTTGCCGAGTGCGGACAGGGCTTCACCGGTGTTGCCCACGCGGGCGTCGATGGTCTCGTGGTCCATGCCACCGAGTTCATCTTGCCATTGGTGGAACAGCTTCTTCCCCCGTTGAAGAACGGCAAAATCATCCTCGCCGAACACAAGCATGAGCGGGGAGGTCGTTGAGGCCTTTTTCGTCGGCATCACGAATCAGTCTTCGCCTTCGGGGTCGGTCTTTTCGTTGATGTCTTCCAGCACCTTGGACATGTCTTCGACTTCGTGGAAAAGATGTTCGGCCACGAAAATGGGTTTCTTCTGCGCGGTCGCAATGGCGAGGCAGTCACTCGGACGGGCGTCGACCTCGACGATCTTGCGGCCGAG
Organism: Verrucomicrobiota bacterium; assembly: GCA_041689265.1. Classification (GTDB taxonomy): domain Bacteria; phylum Verrucomicrobiota; class Verrucomicrobiia; order Limisphaerales; family RI-55; genus JBDNGP01. The sequence continues at coordinate 8,802 of JBDNGP010000257.1, read as the reverse complement.
CTCGTTTTTCATCTGAAGAATCAGGCGGGCGAAGTAGGTGGAGTTTTTCAGCTCGGTGATGACGACGCGTTCGACCGTGATGTCGAACCCCTTAAAAACGTTGGCGATGAGGTCGTGGGTCAGCGGACGCTCCTTCGGCGTGTCACGCATGAACATCCCGATGATCGCGCCCATGTTGTGCTCGACCTGGATGACAAACACCTTCTCGTCGTTGCCGACAAAAATGGCGCAGCCACTGTTCGCCGGCAGAATCCCGCGAATATCGACAGGCACAACATTGTTCTTCATGGGCAAAGTCTAATTCGTGCCGTGGGAAAAACAAGTCCCGTCCGAAGCCGTCCGAAAAGAAGTTTGTAAGCCGGATTCATGGGGAATCAACGGGGTTACCGCCACAAGGACAAGCGGGCTATTCGCCGTTCCAATTCGGATTCGGCAGCGGAGACTGGGCATCGACTGACCGGCGCCAGGTATCGAGCTGCGCGGTCAACTGCGCCGATTTCCCGGGCTGTTTCTCCGTCAGATCCCGGGTTTCTCCGACATCGTCACGCAGATTATAAAGTTCGCAACGTCCGTCCTCGAAGAATTGAACCAGCCGGAAATCCCCCGCACGAATGGCGCTGTAGGGCGTTGCGCCACCAGGATGGTAGTGAGGGTAATGCCAGTAGATGGCGTCACGGTCGAAATCGTCGGACCCTCGCAGGATCGGCACGATGCTCTCGCCGTCAATGTCCGGCGGCAGATCAGATTGGGCGTTGACCATCTCGCTGATCGTCGGGAAGTAGTCGACACTGATCACAGGTTCGTCACTTCGCGAGCCGGGCTCGGTGACACCGGGCCATTTCACAATCAACGGGACCCGCACACCGCCTTCATACGCGGAACCTTTGCCAGCTCGCAGCGGAGAATTGTCGGTCACAGGAATTTTTCCGAGAACCAATCCGCCGTTATCCGAAGTGAAAATAATGATCGTCTTGTCGGCAATCCCGAACTTGTCCAGCGCGGCGGTGATGGTGCCGACGCTTTGGTCTAGGCTCTCGATCATGGCCGCGTAATCTGCGCGGGTTTGTTTCATCCCTGGCCTCACCTTGTCTGCGTATTTCTTTTGCATCTCCTTCTTCGACTGGATCGGCGTGTGAACGGTGTAGTGAGGAAGATACAAAAAGAACGGATTGTCCTTGTTGGCAGTAATGAATTTTACCGCTTCAGCAGCCTCGCGATCCGTCAGGTATTCGCCGTCTGGACCTTCTTCCAAAGTCGGAATCTTGTACGGTGCAAAGTAGCTTGGTGGTTGACCGCGGTGGTAACCGCCGATGTTTTGATCGAACCCCTGCGTGTCCGGCCGATAGTCTTCAAAACCAAGATGCCATTTGCCGATGTGACACGTTGCGTAACCTTCGTTCTTGAGGTGCTCGGCGATCGTTACTTCTTCATGCGGCAAATACATCGTCCAATCGGGCACGGACAGTTTTGCTTCGGGCCGCTTGTGTCCTTCAATCCAGTCCGTGATGCGAAGCCGGGCCGGATACTTGCCGGTCATCACCGCGGCGCGCGTGGGAGAACAAACGGTGCACGCGGCGTAGGCATTGTCGAAAAGCATCCCCTCGCCCGCCAGCCGATCGATATTTGGCGTCTCATAAAGTTCGCTCCCCATGCACGACAAATCAGTCCAACCAAGATCGTCAACGAGTATGAAAACGATGTTTGGTCGATCGGCCGCGTGGGCTGCCGGAAACAGACCAACCGTGAAAAGTAAGACAGCGACTCTAAAAAAGTGTTTCATGATTGTGAGGATTGGCTACCCCGAAACCGACTTTCAAACTGATCAAGGAATTCAACCGACCCGATGTTTCTGTCGTTTCCCAAAAAACCATCCCGCCCGCGCCATCGGAACTGTCTGCCGACACGGAGCATACTACTCCACCCGGCCCGGCGGACGAACCGCATTGCCGGTCGTTCTGGTGAGATTGTCCCCAAGCTTTTTACGCATCTCATTCGCGATTGTCACCATGTCGGAGAGGATCGTCGGGTAATCATTGGCGACGTCCTTCGCTTCCGCGACATCGGTGGAAAGGTCGTAGAGTTCAAACATCGTGTCCGCCGAACTGTATTTCACCGGCATGCCGCCAAACCCTCCGGTGCGTCCGTCCAGCGTGCGATACTTGTGCGGCATGACTAATTTCCAGCGACCGTCTCCGCTCAACATCGCCTCCAAGTCGTTCTGGTTGTAGTAAAAGAAATAATTGCGATGCGGATTTACCGCGTCGGGATCTCCGGAAATGATCGGCCAGACGTCCATGCCGTCGATCTCGTGATTCGGAAGTTTCGCCGCCAGCAGATTGGCGATCGTCGGGAAGAGATCGATCGTCATGATCGGTATATTGCTCGCTGTGTCCGCCGGGATGCGTCCGGGCCAGCGCATGATGCACGGCACCCGCACGCCGCCTTCCCACGAAGTCCCCTTCCCTTCGCGCAACGGAAAGGCCGACCCCGCGTGCGCGCCGTAGCTCAACCACGGACCGTTATCCGAAGTGAATATCACCAGCGTATTCTCGGCGACCTTCGCCCGGTCCAGCGCCTGCATAATTTCTCCCACGGACCAGTCGATCTCCATGATGACGTCTCCGAACAGCCCCTTGTTGGACTTGCCTTCAAACCGTTTCGAAACAAACAACGGTACATGCGGCATGCTGTGCGCGAGGTAGAGGAAGAAAGGCTTTCGCGCATTCTGCCTGATGAAGTCCACCGCGCGATTCGTATAACGCCTCGTCAACTGCGCCTGGTCGTCCGGCTGCACGGCTGGGTTGACGACCTTTTCGCCCTCGTACAACGGCAGGTCCGGCCAGGTACCGGGCTTGGATTCCGGATGATACGGCCACATGTCGTTCGAGTACGGCAGTCCGTAGTATTCATCAAACCCGTGCCGGGTCGGCAGAAATTCGGGCTGAACACCGAGATGCCATTTTCCGTAAATGGCCGTCGCGTAGTCGCGCTGCTTGACCAGCTCGGCAAGCGTCATTTCATCCGCACTGATTCCGATCTTGCTCGACGGCCCCAGCGCACCGGAGATCCCGATGCGATTCGGATAGCACCCGGTCAACAACGCCGCGCGCGACGCCGAACAAACCGCCTGCGCCACGTAAAACTGAGTGAACCGCCGACCTTCCTTCGCCAATCGGTCCAGATTCGGCGTCTTGTAACCGGTGGCGCCGAACGGCCCGATGTCCGCGTACCCCATGTCATCCATAAAAATGATCACGATGTTCGGCGGCTGGTTCGCCGCCGCTTCTACTTGAAACGTGGAAAAATTGAACAGCATGGCGGCAAGAACCATCAGGACCGGGGTTCGGGGTGACTTCATGCGGGCATTATTGAGATTCGCCCGGTTCCGGCGACTCAAAAGTTGGAAACTGCTGTAATCCGGGCAGTTAACGGCAGCTTGTGCAATTTACATCGACGGTGCTTCAAACCCCGTCTAGGATCCGCCCACTTTGCTGGCTGACGACACAAAACGCCGCGAAAACAGTTCGAATTACCGCTTGCAACCAAATTACCCCGTCCCTATATTTCGCGCTCTTTTTTGAGACTCTAATTGATCTTATGCGACGAGCACGTCCAACCAAAACTAGGAAAGCGGTAGCCAAACGTTTTAAAATCACGGGCACCGGCAAAATCATGCGGGCCCGGGCCGGGCGCCGCCACTTGCTTTCCTGCAAAAACTCCAAACGTCGTCGCCGTCTCGGGACGGAAACCGAACTGTCCAAGAGCGACACCAAACGGGTCATCATGTGCCTGCCCTACTCTCGCTGAGTTAAACCGACAAACAATTTAGACCACCATGCGCGTAACCAATTCTCCCGCCTCCCGCAAACGCCGCAAGCGGATGATCAAGCTCGCCTCCGGCTACCGGATGCGCCGCAGCAAACTCTACCGCTACGCCAAAGACGCCGTCATGCACGGCATGGTGTACGCCTACCGGGATCGCCGTAACAAGAAGCGCACGTTCCGCTCGCTCTGGCAGATCCGTATCAACGCCGCCGCCCGTGCCGCCGGAATCACCTACAGCCGGTTCATCGAAGGCATGAAGGCCGCCAGCGTCGGGCTCGACCGTAAAGCGATGGCCGACCTCGCCGCGACGGACGAAACTGCATTCGCGGAACTGGTGCGCATCGCCAAGGACGCGTTGCAGGCCAAGACCGCCAAGGCCTGATTCGGAAAACCTTTCACAGACGGGCGTCCATCACGGACGCCCGTTTTTTTGTTTCTTCCCCAACGCTTCTCCCACTAGTCTCCGCCCACCAATTTTATGTCAGATTTGTTGTCGCAGATTGAACCGTTGAAACAGGAGGCCCAGTCCGCCATGGCGGGTGCCGCAGACCTCCCTTCCCTCGATCAGATCAAGGGCCGCTACGTTGGTCCGCAGGGCCAGTTCACCGCCCTGATGAAGCAGCTGGGAACGTTGCCCAAGGAAGAACGGCCGTCCACCGGAAAACTGATCAATGCGGCCAAGGTCGAACTGGAGACAACGCTCAACTCACGTCGCGAAGAACTGGAACTCGCCGCCGCCGCGCCAAAGGAACCGATCGACTGGACCGCTCCCGGTCGTCAACGCGCCCTCGGTCGATTGCACCCGTTGACGCAGATCACTGACGACATCGTGCGCGCGTTTCGCAAGATCGGTTTCGCCGTCGCTGACGGTCCGGAGATCGAGGATGATTACCATTGCTTCGATGCGCTGAACACGCCGGCGGATCACCCGGCGCGCGACAGTCAGGATACGTTCTACGTCGAGTCCAGCGACACACGCTTGCTGCGCACTCACACATCTTCCGTGCAGATTCGGGTGATGAAAAGCCAGCCGCCGCCGGTGCGAATCATCGTTCCCGGACGCGTGTTTCGTCGCGACAGCGCGGACGCTACTCACAATCCGACCTTCCATCAGATCGAAGGTCTCTACGTCGACAAAAACGTCACGATGGGCGACCTCAAGGGCACGGTTGAATTCGTGTTTCGCGAACTGATGGGCAAGGACACGAAGATCCGTTTTCGTCCACACTACTTCAGCTACACCGAGCCGAGCATGGAAATCGATTTCACGAACTCACTCGTGAAGAAGCTGGGCAAGGACTGGCTGGAGATCGCCGGTTGCGGAATGGTTCATCCGCAGGTGTTTGAGAACGTCGGCTACGATCCGGAAGTCTGGTCCGGCTGGGCGTTCGGCTTTGGCATCGAACGCATCGCCATGATCAAATATGGAATCAACGACATCCGTTTGTTCTACGAAAACGACGTCCGGTTCTTGAACCAGTTTTAGAAAGGTGCCCGGGGCTGCCAGCCCCGATTACTTTTTGTCACCCCCCCCGTCAACGTAATCCGCACTGATCCCCGCGATCACCCGAACACCATATGGAATGCGGTGGCAGAGCAAAGCGGCGACACCGCTTTTGAACGCTCGGAGAGGCTTGAAAATACCGACGCTCATCGTGCGATCAAAAGCGCCGTCGACGTTTCACTCTGCCGGCGCACTCCACATGGTCGCAATGTTGCCGAGTTAATCCATCATTCATCTCGGGAATACCTGACTCTAATTTGAGTCGATGGAATCCACTCTAAGAACTTTAACAGAAGTTGCTTTCCCGTTCCTATAAATTACTCGTTTCGTGAGGAAGAACCCGATAACGGACGAAGTCGTCAACGTGCCACCCCCGTTTTCCTGATACTCCACCCGGTGGTGATCGGCCTTTGATTCGATCAATCGATAACGTTGGAAACCTTTTCCATTAGTTTCACGGCAAACGGTCCAGCCATCTTCATTTTTGACCGCTTCTTTGGAGAATTGGTTTCGGTTTGTCTCCACAGCATCAAGGTTGATTTCTGTTACGACGGGACTTTCTGTGTCCGAAATCCAACAACGAATCATATTAAACACTTGCGGATGGACTTGGAGAGACAATGCGGAATCGGCGGTTGTTTCCGCGCTCGCTGAGAGGCACATCATGCCGAGAAGAGTCGCAAAAGTGAACAGCCGCAGCAAATATCTGAATGCCACGAGAGACTGGATTTTCATAGGTTTTCTATTTGAACATATTGTTTTGGCGATTCATCGACCATCTTGCCCAACAAGGAAAAATGGCTTCAGTCTTACGATCACAGGAGACATTCCCATTCCGCGCCAGGCCAACCGACAAAGCCAGATACAAAGTGCTGGATGCTCCCAGCCCTTGTCCCCGATGACATAACAACCGCAACTTTTCCGGCAAGCTGCCGGAAACACCTTATCTGACAATTCGCGTCAGTGCACCGGCCTCTGCTTTCGCCGGATAAAAACTACTGGTCAGATCACCGCCCTCCCCCGCCCGTGCTTCGACGTAATATTGAAATCGGCTGCCGGATTTCTGGGCGGGAATCTTGCCGACAAACACGCCGTCGTTGGCTTCGCCGTCACCGTGCTTGCCATCGTCAAACATCGGCACCTGTTTGTAAGGCGCGTTTCGTTTTGAAGACCAATACAGCCCCGCCCAATCGACCGACTTTCCGTTCACTTTCGCGGTGACCATTATCGGTTCGCCCGCTTCGTCACCGGATGCGATTTCGACGGACGCAATCTCGGGAGCGATTTCAGCCAGCAGCTCGTGGTTCACCAGAAACTCACGGCGTTTGTCCACGAATTCCTTGATGCCCAGCACGCCGCCGTTGTTCACCGTCTCAAGCAGTCCTTTCTCGTAATCCTCGATGGCGTAGAGTTTGCGGACGTCCTTTCGCACGTCGCTGCCAATGAGCGCCCGGTAGCCGGCGATCACCGGTTCGAGACGTTCCCACTTGAACCAATCATCCAGAATGGTTCGCACGTGGGCGAGGTAACGGGCACGGAGATGCGGCAAGTTTAACAAACGGTTGATGATCGCGTAGTCCTTGTTGTCGATGTTGTGGAGCGGATCAAGTTTCGTGGAATCAAAACCGCGCGGAAGCCCGGGGCCGTGCGGGATGTTAAACACTTCATTCGCGTCGTGTTGCAGTAGATGAAAACGCCCGTTCTTGTCCTGGAAAATATCATAGTCACTCGCGCGAACGAGGTAGCCTTCATCAACAAACACGTTCTCGAGCGCCAACGACCAGAGCGCGCCATCGATATTAAAGATCGGATTGAGCGCCGCCTCAAGTTGGTCATCCTCGGTGGTGGAGAGGACGCGGCAGAGGTTGATGAGATCGGTCAGCGCTGTTTCAGGCGAATCGTCCGTCTTGAGGCTGTATCCTTGATAGGCCGAAACGTCGTCTCCTTCGTACGAGAGCCCTTTTTTGCCCGGTCCTCCACCGACCTTCCACCGCGCACCCTTTTTCGATCCGAACCACTCGTCAACGAATTCAGAATTGTACTGTTGGACGTTCAAATAGACACCCCAGCTTTCGCCGTTCATGACCACCTTCACGAAGTTCGCCTTGAACGCAGGCATGTAGTCGCGGCAGATCCGCAGGTAAAGCACTTCACGGACAAACGTCGGATCTTCCGCACCGTTGTGCAGGTTCAGCGTCTCATACCCGTAAAGATTCTTTCCCTTCTCCGAGTGATCAATGGATAGATTGAGCGAACGTTTCTTGTCCGGTTGCATCATGAAGAAGGAAGAGTTGCCCCGATACCGCACGCCAACGCCGCGAATCAAATCCCCATCCACAATCAGATCGGCCGGCACATCGAGACCCGTGTGATAAAAATCATGCATCTCGCCCAACCACTCATCGTCGTCAAATTCCAGGAAGAACGTTCGCAACGCGGTGGTGTCGTAGAGCCCGCTTCCGGGGTTGTTCGCGTTTCGCGGAATCACCGTTTCCGCGTCGGGATGGCGCCCCATAACCACCTCGGATCCGTCCGTCCGAAACGGAGCGAGGGCGGCCTCTTGCCGGTCCACAAACCCATCACCATCGGTATCCGCACCACCAGTGGATTCCGCCTTCCGCCGCCCGCTTCGTCAGAACTCAATTTCCCGTCGTGGTCACCGTCTTTGCTGTCGAATGATTTCAACACGGCGGCGACGGCGGCTTCCCGGAGAAATCGCCGGGCGGCAGTGCGCTCGGCTTTGTTCAAAACACCATCGCCGTCGACATCGAACTGCACGACCAACTCAGACGAGTTGGACCCCGGGCTTTTCAACAACTGTGCAAACTCGGTGTTCGTGGTTGAGTTCGAAGACTCGGCGGCAAATGTTTCATCCGCCGGAATCCAGCAACCGACCAGAAATGCCGACGCCGTGATCAAGAGTTTTCTATTCATGATTACGATGGGTTGAACCCGCAAGGTAACGACGCGGCGACGCCAATTCAAGCCGCGATCAAGCCTCGGGTGCGTTTGCAAGCGTGGGGCAAAAGAAGAAGCAATGAATGAACCGATGGATGAGGCAACGAGAGGCGGCTTAGAATCACCTTGGATGGTAGGGCGATGGGAGGTCGAACTTCGACCTTCGCGGGCGCCGTCGGTCGCCGGACATAAATGCAACCACACCAACCGCGAGAGAATCCGGGAATCTCCAGGACCGAGAGGAGCGACGGTCCCTTACCCGCTTCCGGACGCGCTTTGTTTCGCAGACAACATCAACAAGGCCCCATCTTGTTCACCTTGATGACCAGAAATTCGGTCCGTGTTTTCAGCGTTTTCCGCAGTCACGGGGAGCGGTTCCGGCGCGTTTTTGAATCAATGACCTCAGGAGGCGAATAATTACGCTACGGAGGAGGCGGTCATTGTTAGGTATGGTTTGTTTTTGGTGCGCCGGTTTTTGGTTTTCTTCCCGGCGCCGGTTTCGCTGGGCAAGTTTC
>JBDNGP010000256.1:0-52188 GCA_041689265.1 Verrucomicrobiota bacterium | reverse complement strand
ATGATCCGGAATGTGACGAATCCTGACCCGGAAGTAAAGTTCTCATATCGCGAGAGGGATTGAGCCGTTCCTCCTTTGCGCGGGGGCGGCAGATCGCCCCTCACCAATCAGCTTCAGCTCCTCTTCAGTCGTCCTGCCTTCCGGCAACACCTCACCGCGACGGAACAGTTCGGTCATGGTATCGCGACTGATTGCACCTGCCTGCCAGGCGGCGACGATGGCCTGAATGTCCTGCGACGCCAGTCCTTTCGTGCTGAAGTCGGTGTTCAGCTCGATCAACACCTGTTCGTTTGTGACGTCGTCGGGCAACGCCTCGGTTGAGTTCCACCAATATGCCCAGCGAAGAACGTGCGTCAGCGACGCACTCACGTTGAAAGCGATGTTTGCGAGAATGGAATTCTCACCACTCTGGCGAAGTTCAATCGCCGTCGCCGGTTCACCCACCTTCTTCTGATCTTCCAGCAGACGTGAACCCAGCACTGCCATCAACTGTTCATCACGATCCATTGCTCGTTCGAACGTGGAAAGTCCCTGACCAGTGAACTCGAGGAATCCAGCACTGGCACCAGCAGTGTCTGTCACCCAGGCGGTGCTGGCTCCAATCCGTAGCGACGCAGATTTATCAAACCCACTCACCCAGGCAGTCGGGAGTGCGGTGAAATGAACGCCATGTTCAATCTGTTCATCCGTGGCCAAAAATCATGCTTTCTTAATCCGGCTTGCGCCATGCCTTCCCATTCGGGAACTCATGTTCCGCCAATGACGCCGGTTTCATCTCGATGCTGTAGCCGGGTTTTTCGGGAGGCAAGTAACAGCCGTTTTTCATTCGTACGGGATCAAAGAAATGTTCGTGCAGATGATCGACGTATTCAATGAGACGGTTTTCCAACGAGCCGCTCACAGCGATGTAATCGAACATCGAGAGGTGCTGAACGTATTCGCAGAGTCCAACTCCACCGGCGTGCGGACAGACGGGAACGCCAAATTTCGCAGCCATGAGCAATACGGATAGAATTTCGTTCACTCCGCCGAGCCGCGCGGAATCGATCTGGCAAAAACTGATGGCCCTGGCCTGCAGGAGTTGCTTGAAGAGAACGCGGTTCTGGCAGTGCTCGCCGGTGGCCACGCCAATACCGAGCGGTTCCAATGCGCGGGCGATGGTCGCGTGGCCTAGAACATCGTCCGGACTGGTGGGCTCCTCGATCCACCATGGTTTGAACTCGGCCAACCGCTTCATGTTTTCAATTGCTTCTCCGACGTCCCAACGCTGATTGGCATCGGTCATAAGCTTGCGGTCCCAGCCGATTTCTTCCCGGATGATTCCGGCGCGACGCACGTCGTCGTCGATGTCCGCACCGACCTTTATTTTGAAATGCGTCCAACCCTCGGCGATGGCTTCGCGACAGAGTCGGCGCAATTTGTCGTCCGAATAGCCGAGCCAGCCGGCGGAGGTGGTGTAGGCGGGAAAGCCGTGCTTTTTGAGATGCGCGATGCGTTCGTGTTTGGTTGGCTCCAGTTTTTTGAGCATCTCCAATGCTTCGTCCGGCGTGAGCGCGTCGGTGATGTATCGGAAATCAATGCACCGAACGAGTTCCTCCGGTGTCATGTCGGCGAGGAGTTGCCAGACGGGTTTGGCTTCAGACTTCGCCCACAGATCCCACACGGCATTCACGACGGCGGCGGTCGCGAGATGGATCGCTCCTTTCTCCGGGCCGATCCACCGGAGCTGGCTGTCGCCGGTGATATGCCGCCAGAACGCGCCCATGTTCTCAGTGAACGACTCGAGCGTCCGACCCACAACCAGCGACTTCAGGGCATTCGCCGCCGCGACGACAACTTCGTTTCCGCGACCGATCGTAAATGTGAGTCCGTACCCGTGGTGAGGTCCGTCCGTCTCCAGCACGACATAGGCAGCCGAATAATCCGGGTCGGGATTCATGGCGTCCGAGCCGTCGAGTTGTCGGGAAGTGGGAAACCGGATGTCGCGGACAGAAATGTTGGTAATGGTTGTCGGCATTTCAAGAATTTGTGTGCACGGAAAACTTGCCGGAATCCGAAAATCTTCGCCATCTGATAATTGCGGAGATCGGTGTGTCCAACGAATCAGCTTGGGGGGAGCATTGCCGTTCAATCCACGACACCGGTTCTGCGCGCCCAGGCGAACCACGAGTTTTTCATCTGTTCCACGCGGTCTGGAAACGAATCCGCCAGATCGCGGGTTTCGGTGCGATCATCAATCATGTTGTAGAGTTCCCAAGATTTCACCTTGTTGTCCCAGCACAATTTCCAGTCGCCCTGCCGGATCGCGCGGTTTCCGGCGAACTCCCACCACAGCGCGTCGTGTCCCGCGCGTTGGCCACCCTCAAACACGGGCAACAAGCTGATTCCCTCGACCGGGATGATTTCGTTGCCGGCGAACTCTTTCGGGTAATCCGCCCCGCCCACTTCCGCAATCGTTGGCAGCAGATCGATGATGTGCCCGACCTGTCCGGTGACGGAGTTTGGTTTTACCTTTCCCGGCCAACGAACGATGAACGGGGTGCTGATGCCGCCTTCGTGCATCCACGTTTTGTAGCGGCGGAACGGGGTGTTCTGCGCGTAGGCCCAGCTCGGGCCGCAGGTGGTGTAATTCTCCTTCGGGCCCGGTTCGAAGGCCGGATTATCATGGCCATATTGTTCACTACACCCGCCGTTGTCCGAGAGGAACATGACGATTGTGTTGTCGGCGGCACCGGTCTCGTCGAGCGCCCGCAGGATCTGGCCAATGCCCCGGTCCATCCGGTCAATCATCGCGGCGTAAACGGCCATCCGCAGATCCTGCCATTCCTTGTGCTCCTGCGAATCCCAATCCTCTACTTCGGGGTCCTGTTCCGGAAGCGGCCAACTTGGATCGATGAGGCCGAGTTCAACCTGCCTTTGATGACGTTTCTCGCGGAGCGCATTCCAGCCGTCCAAATATTTTCCCCGGTATTTCGCGATGTCTTCGGGCAACGCGTGAAGCGGGTAGTGGGGGGCGGTGTAGGTGACGTGGATGAAAAATGGTGATTCGTTTTTGGCAAACCGATGAATTGTTTTCACTGCGTGATCGGAAAACGCGTCGGTAGTGTAGAAGTCGTCCGGAAACTCGGTGATCAGTTTGTCATTGTGACCGAACGTCCGAACGCGCCCCCCCTTGAACGCCGGATCGGGTTGTGACGGATTGAAGTAATTGCAGCAACCATCCATCAGCCCGTAAAACTCGTCGAAACCGCGATCAACCGGTCGTTGCGGTTTGCCCGATCCAAGATGCCACTTTCCGCTCAGGCCGGTTTGATATCCGGTCGCTTTCATGACCTCGGCGATGGTGACCATGTCCGCGCCCAGCAGGGGGCGGTTGCCCCGTCGCGGATGAAGGCCGGTCAGAAGCGCTGCCCGAGTGGTCGTGCATTTTGCGCAATTGTAAAACTGCGTAAATCGCAGCCCCTCGGCGGCAAGCCGGTCGATATTTGGGGTGTTGATCTCGCTTCCGTAGCAGCCGATGTCCGACCAGCCCATGTCATCGCACATGATGAGCACGACGTTGGGGAGGTCGTCCGCCGCTCGAACATTTTTACAGGCGATTAGATGCGAGAGCGCAACCAACAACGCGAGAATCAGCGGACGTAATTGCATCAGGGGCATCCTGTCAGGACAGGTCAAAAAGATCAGCAGCAAAATGCAAGTGCTACAGGCGGGCGAAACTGCAACAAACAAACGATGCCTGGGAACGCCTTTGAAAATTCACAACTGCAATCTTGATTTTTCCGCCGTCGGGTGGCCAATACGCGTCTCACGCCTAAGTCCGTGAGATTTTTGTGAACCGAATTGGGCCTGTCTGGGTCCAACACTGGTTGGCGCGCAACCGGCAAAAAATTAACAGATTCTCGCTGTAACCGAATGCTCTGCGAGATTGTCTGAATAATCTGACCGAACATTCATCTGATTTAATTGTGTTGTTACCTAGTGATACGAATCAAACTCCCACTCCGTCCCAAAGCAGGGTGACTGCGTTTGACGGCCGGCTTGGTGTGCATCGTCCGATCATCAGGGAGTTGCCTGCGGTTTCAAGTGCCGGGCGCGACTGGCAGGGGTTCCTGTTTGAACTCCATCGGACGAGCCGGCAGGAACTGCTGGATGTGGAAGTATCCCATACGCTGGTCGGTCTGCACCTGGGCCAACCGACGCGTGTCGAAGTCAAGGTGGACGGTGAGTTCGTGGAGAAAATTTTCCAGCCGGGCGATGTCGCATTGATTCCTGCCGGTACGAAGTACTCAATCCGGTTTGATGGCGAGTCGGAGTTCGTGATGATCTCCCTTGATGCCGAACTGATGTCCCGTGCATCCGCGACGGTTCACGGCGAGGATTCAACCGAATTGCCAATGCTCTGGTGTCATCGGGATGCGTTCATCAATGAGACCATCCAGAACATCCGGATGGCCGTGGAACAGCCCCGCCAGATCGACCGGGCCTACGCCGAGACGCTGGCCAATTCGCTGGCAATGCACCTTGTGCGAAATTTGGACCAAAACCGCGACCATACGACCAACCGCAAACTAGGTGGATTGTCACGCGCACAGCTGAACCGAACCGTCGAGTTTATCCGGAACACTCCTTACCGCGAAATCTCCCTGAGGACGATGGCGACCGCAGCGGGTCTGAGCCCGTTTCACTTTGCGCGCATGTTCAAGCTTTCGACCGGCCTCTCGCCGCACCAGTTCGTGCTCAAGCGGCGTCTGGAGATCGGCACGGTCATGTTGACGACCACGGGGCACGCGATATCCGACATCGCTTCGGACCTTGGGTTCGCCGATCAAAGCCATTTCACCATGCACTTCAAACGCGCGCAAGGAATCGCCCCTGCCGCCTACCGACGGCAGCACCGCCGTTGATGCCGTTCAGATTGTTCCCTTGAGATACGCCTGCCGCCGGGTGGGTGAAAATTTCTCGATGGAATAGCGCAATATCGTTCGCGGCATCTTCTGACACCGGGGCTTCAACCAGTCTTCCAGACGCGCCCGGTCGCGTTTGCCCGCCTCCCGCAACATCCAGCCGACCGCCTTGTGAATGAGGTCGTGCTTGTCCGACATCAAAACATCCGCCAATGCATAGGCTTCATCGAGATCATCCCGTTTGATGAAATCGTACGTAGCAATGATCGCGACGCGTCGTTCCGATAGGTTCCTTGATCTGGCGAGACGATACAAAGGCCGGCGCGACCGCTCAACGAGCCAGTCGCCGATGATCTGATGGGCCGATCCGTCGACCAGATCCCAGTTGTTGATTTGGGAAGTTTGCGCCAGATACAACTCATATATCGCTTTCCGCGCGTCTTCATCTCCGTTCTCAAACTGAGCCACGAGAATGAACAGCGTGGTTAGTCGCACTTCATGAAATTCAGACGCGAGCAACATCTTCACTTCGGGGAGCGGCAGATCACGAAACCGGCCGGCGAGTCACGGGAACGGTGAGACCGAGAAACACATCGCCTTCGGCATATTCGCCGGGATCGGTCTTGAAAAATCTCTGAAGAATGACCGCTCGACCAGGATGAGCCAGGTCGCAAATCTCTTTGAGAACCGTTGAGGCGTTATCAGGTTTCATTGGCATTTCTGGTGTTGAAAATGGGCGATTCAGTTGATGCGGGCAAACCTGATTTTGCGGGGGGTCAGTTCACGGGCGACGGGCGGGCAAAATAGTTTCGCCTTGTCGCCCGTGGGTCGGCCCGCGATAACGTCCGTCGCTGATGAACATCATTGAAGAGCTGCAGTGGCGCGGGTTGTTTGCCGATTGTACGGACACGGCGGAGCTGACGAAAAAGGTCGAGTCCGGGCCGGTGACCTTGTATTGCGGGTTTGATCCGACGGCGGACAGCCTGCACGTGGGCCATCTCGTGCCGCTCCTCGCGCTCGCCCGGTTTCAGCGCATGGGGCACAATCCGATCGCGCTGGCCGGCGGCGCAACCGGCAGCATCGGTGATCCGAGCGGGAAATCCGCCGAGCGTTCGCTACTGACCAAGGACCAGATCGCGGCGAACGTGGAGGCCGTCAAACCGCAGCTCGGACGGTTTCTGGACTTTGCCCACACGTCGAACCCTGCGCGACTGGTCGACAACGCGTCGTGGATGGCGGGCTTTTCCTATCTCGATTTCCTGCGCGAGGTCGGGAAGCATTTCACCGTGAACGTGATGGTCGCCAAGGAGAGCGTGCGGGCGCGGATGGAGGACCGCGAGGTCGGGATTAGCTACACGGAATTCAGCTACATGCTCTTGCAGGCTTATGATTTTTATCATCTGAACAACGAATTCAGCTGTGAACTACAGATCGGCGGGAGCGATCAGTGGGGCAACATCACGATGGGTATGGAGCTCACGCGCAAAAAAGCCGGACGGCACGTGTTCGGCCTGACGCTGCCGCTGATCACAAAATCTGACGGCACGAAATTCGGCAAGACTGAGTCGGGCGCGATCTGGCTGGATCCGAAACGGACGAGCGTCTACCGGTTCTACCAGTTCTGGATCAATGTCGATGACCGCGATGTCGTGCCTTACCTGAAGTTTTTCACGTTCCTTGAACGCGACGAAATTGAAGCGCTCGAGAAGGCGCATCTGGAAAACCCCGGCGCACGCGAGGCCCATCGTGCGTTGGCAAAGGCGTTGACCGAAATGATCCACGGCGAATCGGCGGCCGAGGAAGCCATCAATGCGAGCAGGATTCTTTTCGGGGGAACACTGGACGGCATCCAGGAAAATACCTTCAGCGAGATCGTCGGCGAAGTTCCGACGAAATCCATTGATCGGATCGGCAGCGGCGGCATTTCAATTCTCGACGTGCTGGTTGCGTCCGAGCTTTGTCAAAGTAAAGGACAGGCCCGGAAGGACGTGCAGGGCGGCGGCATTTACGTGAACAATGTTCGTGAAAATGATTTTCAACGTATGCTGACGGCGGACTGTCTGTTGTTCGGCCGACACCTGCTTTTGCGAAAAGGCAAACGCAATTATGCCGTGGTGACGATCAAGACTGAATGAACCGGTTTATCCAATTCGCATTGTTTGTCCTGCTGCTGGCGGCGCGGCCGGTCGCGGCGCAACAAGCCGAGTTCGACACGATTCTGGCGGCGATTCGGCAGGCCGACAAGTTGGTTGAAGATAGGAAGGACCGGCAGGCGGCCGCGCAATATCAGCTGGCGCAGAAGTCGTTGATCGAGTTTCAGAAGACGAATCCCAAGTGGGAGACGCGAGAGGTCCGGGCACGGCTCAGTTCGCTCGACGAACGTCTTCAGGGCTGGGACGGCTCGCGGTTCCCCGGATCATCCGCCGCTCCTCAACTTGACGGCGAGGAACTTCGGGAACGCGCAACCTATCTGGAACGCGCGAACACACAATACCAGTATCAGCTGAAACAGCTGCACGACGAAAATAGCCGGCTGAGCACCAAGCTGCGGGAGGCGCTCGCGGTACGCCCGGTCGCCCAGGAACCGGCGGTCATCGCCAGAACGCAGGCGCAGCTTGAACGACTGCAGATTGATTTTGCCGCGGCGGGCGACCGGGTGCGGGCACTGCAGAAGGAGCTGTCTGAGTATCCTGAACTGGAGGAGGCGAAAAAGAACGTTCAGTCGCTTGCAGAGACGCGGAAGAACTTGAACCAGATGATCGCAGAAGCAGAGGCGTTGCGGCGTTCCAACGAAGTTCTTCGCAAAGAAACTGCGACCCGCCCCGTCGCGACCCGCGACGATAGCGAAGAGTTGGTCAAAGAAATACTCGCCGCCCAGACGGCCCAACAACTTGCCGAGACTGAAGTCGTTCGATTGCGAAAGGAGAACGAAAACCTAAACATCCGGCTCGCATCACTGGAGGCGCGGTTCAGCGCGACCGGGCTCGCCCAGACGTCGTCCGGTGCTCCACAACTCAACAAGATCGACTCGGCCCGACTGGCCCTCTCGCGGGGGGACAGCGCGGCAGCGGCGGCACTGCTGACCGCCGCATTGAAAAACAGTCCGGAGAACGTGGAGCTGCTTCATCTCATGGGACGAACATTGATTCTCCAGAGCAAGCTCGACGAGGCGGAGGTGGCGTTGAAAAAAGCGCTGGCACTTTCCCCGGATTCGGGAGTGACTCACTTTGAGCTGGCGCGGCTTTACTATTCCACGGACAAGGACAGCCCCGGGCTCGCGCGCTGGCACTATCACAAGGCGTTGAATCTCGGCTTCCCCCGGAACGCAGATTTCGAGAAGGCGATTCGTTGGGAGCAGCCCGGCGGCTGATGCTTTCGCGTCTTGCTTCGACTGCTCCGCATGATAGTATCCCGTTCATCAAATCCCGGTTCCGATGAACGTCCACCATCTCGAACTGTTCTACTACGTCGCCCGCTTTCACGGGATCACCGAGGCGGTGCGAAACATTCCCTACGGCATCCAGCAACCGGCGGTCAGCGGGCAGATCATCGCGCTGGAGAATTTTCTTGGCACGAAGCTGTTCCAGCGGCGACCCTTCAGCCTGACACCCACCGGGCAGGAGCTGTTTGATTTCATCAAACCGTTCTTCAGCAATCTGGAAACAATGACCGCGAAGTTCCAGGGCGGCACCTCGCATCAAATTCGGATCGGCGCGTCGGAGATTGTTCTGCGTGATCATCTCCCAATTTTTGTATCGAAAGTGAAGGAGACCTACCCGGACCTGAAGCTGACGTTGAAAGAGGGCTACCAGCCGCAGATCGAAAGCTGGCTGGACAACGACGAGCTGGATCTTGGGTTCACACTGATCGGCGACCGGCCGTCAACGGGGATCGAGAGCCTCCCTTTAATGAAGCTTCCGCTGGTGTTGCTCGTGCCGAAAAAGAGCCGTGTCAAAACCGTCACGGACATTCTGGGACAGGACAAAATCGAGCACGCACTCATCAACCTCCCGTCGAACGAAGCGATCACGCGGACTTTTCAAAAAGGCCTGTCGGAACGCGGGGTTGACTGGTTTCCGTCGATCGAAGTGAGCTCCTTGCACTTAATTGAGACATACGTTGCCCTTGGTTATGGCATCGGATTGTTCGTGCAGCTTCCGGTGACCAAATACCACAAGGACGTCCGCGCCCTGCCTCTTCCTGATTTCCCTCCTGTCACCTTCGGCGCGCTCTGGAAAGGCCGCCCCACGCCGGTAATGCAGGCGTTCATCGATCAGGCGCACGCCCGCAGCCTGGCCGTCTCCCTTCCCCGTTGATCAGTTGGCCCGTGAATTGCGACACGGACAAATAGTTTCTCAAGGTGTTCTGAAGTGTGCCGATTAGACTACGTAGCGTGCGTTTGTAGTCGGCCACCTATTCAAGGAACGCTGAAAGCTAAAACAACTTACGATCATGGGACTGCCGTTTTTAAACAAGAAGCCCAGGAAGAGCGACCACATCATCGCGATTGACCTGGGCAGTCGGGCCACCAAGGCCGTGTATCTCCAGCGTCAAGGCGACGGATTCAATCTGGCCGGCGTGGCGATTGTGGAAGCGCCCGGACTCGGTGAGAAACAAGCCTCCCCCGAGCTGCTGGCCGAACATCTCAAGAGTGTTTACGAGCAGCTGGGAGCGAAGACCAAGCAGATCATCCTCGCCGTGGGTGTTCAAGAAAGCCTTCTTCGTCTCACCGAACTGCCGATGCTCCCCGTCACCGAGATGCGGACCATGCTCAAGTACGGTTCGAAGAACTATCTCAAGGAGGAGTTGAACGGCCACATTTTTGACTGCCACCCCCTGCCACTGCGGCAGCCCCCCGCCGTTGATCCCGACAAGAAAACGAAACCCGGTTCCATCAAGCAGCCAGTCGTCGTTGGTGGAATGCCGGAGAAGCGTTTGAACGATCTGGTCAACGCCGTCAAACTGGCGGGACTCACCCTCGAAGCCATCGTTCCCGGGCACATTGGTCCGGCCAACGCATTCGAGCTGGCGGACTCCGAGACGTTCCACAATGAAGTGGTCGCACTGGTCGAAGTCGGATTTAAAAATTCTTGCATCAGTATTCTGCACAACGGCGACCTGGTCTTGAACCGCGTCGTCGGCGTCGGAGGTGACAAGCTCACCAACGGCCTGGCCGAGACGTTGAGCATCAGCTACGAGGAGGCCGAGGGGATCAAGATAGGCATGCCGACGGAAGTGCAATCGACGCTGGAATCGCTGTTGTTGCCACTCGGCCGGGAACTGCGTGCGTCCGCTGATTTTTTCGAGAATCAAAATGAGAAACCAGTGACCCAAATCCTGGTCTCGGGAGGATGCGCCTGTTCTGAATTTCTCGCGCAGATGCTTCAGAATGAGCTGATGTCGCCCTGCAAGAACTGGGATCCCTCCCGATTTCTGAACAACACGCTGTCGCCGGAACAGCGCGAACAGTTCGAACCCAACATCGCCCGTCTTTCCGTCGCCATTGGGGCCGCCGCCACCGCCTTTTAATTTCTAGTTATGCCGATCCAGATCAATCTACTGTCCGAAAGTTTTGCCGCCGAAGAGGCGAAACGGAATGACCCCGTGAAGCGCGCCACCTGGGTGGGTGCCTTCTGCGTGTTCCTGGTGCTCCTCTGGTACAGCACCCTCATGTTCGAGCACATGGTGGTGGCAAGTCAGCTGGAGGAAAAGAAGACGGAATGGTCGGCGCTGGAGAACGACAACAAATCTATCCGCGCGCTATCTGCCGGAATCAAGAAGGCGACCGAAAACATTGCGGCGATGGATCGTCTGGCAACCAACCGTTTCCTCTGGGCGCCGGTGCTTGATGCGCTGACTCAGACCATGGTCGACGACGTGGAGGTCATCAGCCTGAAAACCCGGCAGACCTATGTGGTCGTGGTGCCGCCGAAAGAAGAAAATGTGAAACGGAAGAACCCGCTCCCCTCATCGGCCACGGAAAACATTCTGGTCACGGTGGACGCCCGCGACTACGGCGACCAGACCCAGCAGAACTACAACGCGTTCCGGGATCTGATCGCGCGCTCGGAATTTTTTGAATCTGAACTCGAAAAGGGCGGATTGAAACTCGCCCAGCTCCTGCCCCCGTCAACCGACTCGCTGGACGGCGGCTCGCGTTCGTTCGTGCAGTTCAGTCTGGAATGCAGATTCCCGGAAAAGGTAAGGAAATAGCATGCGTAAACTATCTAAAGAAAAACGGGACCGGCTCATCCTGGTCTGCTTCGCCACACTCGGAATCATGGCGACACTGTGGTTGATCCTGATTCAGTCCGAACGGGAGACGCTCAAACAGATGCGGGCGGAGACGCTCAACGTCGTCGAGCAGATCGACGGCACCCGGCGACTGCTCGCCCAGGAGGCCAACTTCAACACGACGCTCGGAGGATTGAACGGCGAACTGGCTGAGCGCGAGAGTGGCATGGCTTCTGGTGACCGGTTCTATTGGTTCGTCAATATATTGAACAAATTCAAATCAGGTTACACGCTGGACATCCCGCAGATCAGCCAGGAGACCGTCGCACCGGTCGGACTTTTCCCCGAGTTCCCCTACCAGTCGGCGACTTTCAAGATCAGCGGTGCCGGCACCTACTTTGAATTCGGCCGGTTTCTCAAGGATTTTGAAAACAAGTACCCGTACATCCGCGTCCAGAATCTGGAACTGAAGCCGTCGCGAAGCGCAGACAAGAAGGAGCAGATCTCCTTCAATATGGACATCGTCACACTGATCAAACCCGCCGCCTGAGTCATGAAAATATTTCCCGCAAGAAAAATAGCCGCCCTCTGCGTGTCCATGTCCATTTTCGCATGTCTCGCCTCCGGCTCACTCACAGTCGCCGCTGAAAAAGCATCCGCACGTACGCTGCCCGAAACAAGCGCCCGCAACTCCAGCATCGTCTCAAACACGGTGGCCGTGGTGGAAGTCCCGCAGTCCGTCTTTGTGGACCACCCACGCAGGCTGGACCCGTTCTATCCAAATGCCAGCTACCGGAAACAGGTCAGCAAGACTCCGGCGCCGAACCCCGGGACCGGCGGCGACGCACTCCTGAAGACGCTCAAGCTGACCGGCTTCGGCGGCATCGGGAACAAGCGCTGGGCCATGATCAACGGCGTGTCGATCTACGAGGGCGAAACGTCGTCGGTTCGGATCGGATCAACTTTGCACCAGATTGTCTGCCTAGAAATGAAGGAGCAATCGGTGACCGTAGGAATAAAAGACAATCCCGCACAGAGGGAACTCAAACTGGACAACTAAGCATACACAAAAACGATTAGTCGTTAACTCACTCAACCGAAACAGAACATGAAAAAAACAAAAGTACTCGTGCTAATATTTGGGCTGACCCTCAGCAGCGGGGTCTGTTTTGCCCAGGAACCCGGAACGCCGGCTGCCGGCAATGTCCAGACCCAGGCGGCGGAGGTCGTGCCCATCATCGTGATCGATGAGGCTCCCCTTATCGAGGCGGTGAAAACCCTCGCCCGCCAGGCCAACATCAATTTCATCCTTGATCCGCGTCTGACCAATCCGGAACCCGGCCCCGACGGCCAGGTTCCCGTTCCGCCAAACGTCACGATCCGTTTCGAGAACGTGACCGCCGAAGACGCACTAGTCTCGGTCCTGGAAACCTACGGACTGACGCTCGTCCGTGATCCCAGGACCAAGGTCGCACGAATCACGATCAAAGATCCTGACGCGCTGCCTCCGCTGGTCACCAAGGTTCTTCAGCTGAACTACGCGAACCCGACCAACATTGCGACCACGCTCATTCCGACGCTCCGCGACAATCGAAGCCGCGTGCTAGCCGATGGCCGCACCCGCAAGCTGATCATCGTCGCCACTGAAAAGGATCAGGAAGCCGCGCTGGAGCTGATCGATCAACTTGACAACGAAACCCAGCAGGTTCTGATCGAAGGCAACATCATCGAAACCGCTAAGAACCCGAAGACGGTTCAAGGCATCGACTGGTCCGGCACGCTGACAGCCCAGAACGTTACTTTTGGTAACAATCCGGCCAAGAGCCCGAACACGCCAGGGCTGTCCGGTGTCATCTACGACACGGCCTCCGGGTTCACTCCCGCAGTCGGGTATTTGAAGGCTGACGGCGTAAACGCTGTGCTGAGCTACCTGAATACCCAGAAAGATACGGAAGTCGTTTCGACTCCGCGCACGGTGACGCTGGACAACCAGGAAGCCACCCTCTCGGTGACCAAGGCGTTCCCGATCTTCAAGATCACTCCGGGATCGGCCAACAGCCCGGCTGGTGCTGAAATCACCTACACCAACTTGGGAACGATCCTGACGGTGACGCCGCGCATCGCTGCGGACAACAATGTGTCACTGACCGTGGTTCCGGAAGTTTCCAACATCGCCGGTCAGGACAAGCAGATCATCAACGGTGTCGAAAACGTCGCCAACGTCTACGCCATTCGTCGGATGGAAACGTCCGTCCTGATCCCGAGTGGAAACACGCTCGTGATGGGCGGTCTGATCCTGGACGACGTTCAGGACAAGATCACCAAAGTGCCTCTTTTGGGTGACATCCCAGGATTGGGAATGCTGTTCCGCAGCAAGGAAAAATCGTATTCGAAGGCGAACCTGATGATCTTCATCACGCCGACGATCCTGGCGAAGAACGACTTCAATCCGGCTTCAACCGCCGGTCCGTTCCTTCTGACCCCGATTCCAGACGCTCCTTCAATGCAGATGAAACCGATCGAGAGCGCTGTGCCTCACGACTGGAGCAAACCGGTCTATTGATAAAAAATAAGGTTGTTTGAGTTCAGGGCCGCCCGGAAACGGGCGGCCTTTTTTTTGGGCAACAGTCAGCGGTGGAAAACGGGGCAAGTAACGGAATTCCGCCGAAACGGCTCAAAATGGAAACAGGACCGGGATCAACCCTACCACGTGAACTGATCCATGGAATCAACCAGCCAATCCGGTTGAACGGCGGTTAACTCATCCCGGGTCGCTCCGCCGGTCGTGACGGCAAGAACTTTCGCGCCGATTGCGCGTGCACACTCGACGTCCCTGGGCGTGTCCCCCACCACCAGGATTTCCCCGGCCTTCAGGTCCGTACCAATTCGTTGCTTCCCGCGCTCCCATGCGATCGCCGCCAGTTCGTTGCGGCACTCATGATCACTTCCAAACGCGCCAAACTCAAACCTCTCCCAGATATTGAAATTCCGCAGCTTAATCTCGGCGCCAGGAAGCAGGTTGCCTGTCAATAACGCGATGCGCGGCGCCGAACTGCGGTCGGCGCAGTGCGTCATGAATTCATCGACGCCCTCGCAAACTTTGCCCCCCATTTCGTTGAGCCAATGCGTCAGCCATTTCGGGTACGCATTGTAAAACAGATCGAAGTTCGCCGCCGTCTCCTCGACGCCGTGATTGCGCATCATTTCACGGATGAGACCGGTGTCCGTGCGTCCCGCGAAACTGATGTTCGCCGTCCCGTTCTCCAGACCAAAAACTTCCTTGAAAACCGAGCCGAACGCCAGCACCCCCGCCCCGCCCGTGCGAATCAGGGTTCCATCGATATCGAATAAAATGAGTCTGAACATGGCGGCGTTACTTCTTCGACAAAACCGGTTTCGCGATCAGATCGTAATCGGTGTGACCCATGATCTTGACGTTCGCAAACTTTCCGAAAGGCAGCTTCCCCGTCACATAAACCCGTCCGTCGATGTCCGGCGCATCAGCTTCGCCGCGCGCGACGAGATAGCTGCCCTTGAGCTGATCAAGTTCGCCGTCGTCCTCCCGGATCAACCCGTGTTCCCACGAGCTCACACGGGCCTGCTGCAATTCCTTCGCGCTCGCCGAGCCCTCGACGAGCACTTTGATCGTGCGACCGACAAACGATTCCGAGACCGCCCGCGCCACCTTGTGTTGCTCGGCCATCGCGAGACTCCGGCGCTCCTGTTTGATCTTGTCGGAAACCTGTTTCGCCATGCCCGCCGCGCGCGTTCCGGCTTCGTGTGAATAGGTAAACACACCGAGCCGCTCGAATTTCGTCGCGCGAATGAACTCCAGCAACGAATCGAACATCGCAGCGGTCTCACCGGGAAAACCGACGATGAAGGTGGTCCGGAGCGCGATTCCCGGCACCCCTTTACGAATGCGTTGAAGTAACTCCTCAATGTACTTCCGGTCCGTCTCCCGCCGCATTCGTTCGAGCATGATCTCGTGAATGTGCTGCAGCGGAATGTCGATGTAGCGCGCCACCTTTTTGCACTCCGCGATGGTTTGAATCAGTTCATCCGTCCAATGCGCCGGATGCGTGTAGAGCAGGCGAATCCAAAAATCACCGCGGAGTGAATTCAGCTCGCGCAACAGCGTCGACAGCGTCGTGGCATCCGTCGGCAACGCTGCGGACCGCGCCTTGAATTTCTCCGGTGAAGAAATCGCCCGGCTGTGATCCGGCTGCAAATCGAGACCGTAGTACGTCGAATCCTGCGAGATGAGATTCAGCTCCTTCACACCGTCTTTGATCAAAGCCTTCGCCTCGGCGACGATGTCCGACTGCACGCGGCTGCGATGCGAGCCGCGCATCCTCGGGATGATGCAGAAACTGCACGGATGATTGCAGCCCTCCGCGATCTTCACATAGGCGAAATGTTTAGGCGTAAGCCGGACGCGAGGCGTGGAGTAGTCGGGGATGTAATCCGGTCGCTGCGTGACATCGACAATCGGTGCGTCAATCGCCCGCGCCGAGACAACAGTCTTTGTCCTGCCGAAATTTTCTGAACCGCGAATGGACTGATCGGATTCGTGTGCGTGCGTGCCGGTTTTCCTGTCGAGCTCCGTCAGCGTGGATTTCACCTTCTTCGACCGCGAATTTTTCGAACCGCCGGAGTCCCGCAGTTCCAGTTTTGCCCGGCGATGCTCCACGGCCTGACGGATCAAATCGGAGACGTTCGCCACCTGGTCGATCCCCATGATGACGTCCACT
The DNA here is from genome assembly GCA_041689265.1 of Verrucomicrobiota bacterium. Taxonomy (GTDB): domain Bacteria; phylum Verrucomicrobiota; class Verrucomicrobiia; order Limisphaerales; family RI-55; genus JBDNGP01. The sequence continues at coordinate 36,293 of JBDNGP010000256.1, read as the reverse complement.
TCCGGCAGCAGTTTGGGGAGTTCGTTCTTGAAACGTTGTGGCAGGCAACCGGCCACGACCAACGCCTGGCCACGGTTGTTCACTTCACGCAGTTCAGCGGATTCCAGAATCGTGTCGACACTTTCCTCCTGCGCGCTGTCGATGAACGAACACGTGTTCACCACCAGCACGTCGGCGGACTCGGCGTCGTTCGTGATTTCGACGCCGTCCTTGACCAGTGATCCCAGCATGATCTCGGCATCCACGAGGTTCTTCGCGCAGCCGAGGGAAATCATGCCCACGCGGATGGGCCGTTCTGTAGGTTGAATTGCGGTTTTGCTCACCGAGGCAGAAACTAGTGACCGCGGTGCCGCTGCGAAAGGAAAAAGCAAAACCCAATTGCGCAGCAGAGCCAAACGGCTTTGACAGCTGCCCGAAAAATACCGAACGTCCGTCCATGCAACTCCGCCACTTCTCTTTTCTGACCGCAGTCCTGGTCGGCCTCACCAGCGCAACCCTGTTCGCAGCAGACGACTACACGTTGGGCGCGGATTCGTTCCCGCACGAAGGCGTGCCCGTAGGCAAGGTCGTCGGGCCGCTCAAGTGGAAAAGCGCGATCTTTCCGGACACGGAACGCGACTACTGGATCTATGTTCCGGCGCAATATGATCCCGCGAAACCGGCGGCGTTGATGGTGTTTCAGGACGGCGGCGGCATGGTCAATACGAACGGCCAGTACCGCGTGCCGACGGTTTTTGACAATCTGATTCATCGCAAGGAAATGCCGGTGACGATCGGTTTGTTCATCAATCCCGGTGAAATGCCCGCAGCCGAGCCGGGCAAAAAAACGCGCCGGAACCGGAGCTTTGAGTATGATTCCCTCGGCGATCAGTATTCGCGGTTTTTACTGGAGGAGATCATCCCGGCGGTGCGGAAGGATTACGTGATCACCGACGACCGCGAAGGTTGGGCGATCTGCGGCAACAGTTCCGGCGGCATCGCGGCGTGGACCGTGGCCTGGGAACGCCCGGACAAGTTCAGCAAGGTGCTGAGTCACATTGGGAGCTTTACGAATATCCGGGGCGGAAATGTCTATCCTTACCTCATTCGGAAAACGGAAAAGAAGCCGATCCGGATTTTCCTTCAGGACGGTTCCAACGATCTTGACAACCTGCATGGCAACTGGCCGCTGGCCGCGCAGGAAATGGCCGCCGCGCTGAAGTTCATGGACTACGATTACAAGTTCGTGTTCGGCGACGGCGGGCATAACGGCAACCACGGCGGATCAATCTTCCCGGATTCACTCCGCTGGCTGTGGCGGGATTATCCGCAGTAACCTCCGGAATTTCGCGCGATGCCGCGATCTTACCGCGCCATTTGACATCCTATTGGCCGCCGCTATATTCGCCGCCCTTTATGAACAAGAACCCGCATGTAGCCGTGGTTGGTGCAACCGGCGCCGTTGGTGTGGAAATGCTCCAGGTGCTGGAGCGTCGCAACTTTCCCGTGGGCAAACTGACCCTGCTCGCGTCGTCGAGATCGGTGGGCAAGACGATGACGTTTCGCGGTGAAACCCACACGGTTCAAGAACTCACCAAGGACAGCTTTGCCGGGATCGACATCGCGTTGTTCAGCGCGGGCGGCGGGACTTCAAAGGACTTCGCTCCGATTGCCGCGAAGGCAGGATGCGTGGTGGTGGACAATTCAAGCGCGTTTCGCATGGACCCGACGGTTCCGCTTGTGGTGCCGGAAATCAACCCCGCCGATGCGAAGAATCATCAGGGCATCATCGCCAATCCAAACTGCACCACCATCGTGACGTTGATGGCGCTGTATCCGTTGCACCAGGCGTTCGGCGTGAAGCGCGTGTTCGCCTCCAGCTACCAGGCCGTCTCCGGTTCCGGAGCAAAGGGCATTGAAGAGCTGAAACGGCAGGCCGGACAGATTGTCAGAGGCGAGGAAGTCACGCTTTCAACCTACCCTCACCAGATCGCGTTCAACGTGCTGCCACAGGTCGACTCTTTCATGGACAACGGTTACACGAAGGAGGAAATGAAAATGGAGAACGAGGGTCGCAAGATCATGCATCACCCGGCCTTCAGAGCCAGTGTGACCTGCGTGCGCGTGCCCGTTTATCGCGCCCACTCCATCGCCGTCAGCGCGGAATTTGAGAAGCCGGTTTCCGTCGAAGCCGCTCGTGAAGCTCTGGGTAAAGCGCCCGGCCTGGACGTGATCGACAACGGCGCAAATCACGAATATCCGCTGCCTCTCAATCAGGCCAACGTGGACAACTGCGCCGTCGGTCGCATCCGCCTGGACTGCGCGTTGGACAACGGACTCTGTTTCTGGGTCAGCGGTGATCAGGTGCTGAAAGGTGCCGCGCTCAACGCCGTGCAGATCGCGGAACTGCTGTTGAAGTAAACTCGGATCACCGTCCGGGATCAGCGCCGAGTCATGGCGGCAACCGACTCACTTCTCCCGTGATTTGAGGAATTTCTCCAGCGTCTTCGGATTGCCTTCGAAGAATTTGGTCAGATCGGAAATCATTGTAAGCGTTTCCGAGCTGAGATGATGCTCGATCCCCTCGATGTCCTTGCGTTGAGTGTCCTCGTTCAATTCAAGCAGGCTGAAGAACCGGGCCAGCGTCTCATGGCGGCGCTTGATCCGCTGGGCCACGCTCCGGCCTTCGTCGGTCAGGATGAGGCCTCGGTATTTTTCGTAATTCAGAAAACCGAGATCCCCGAGTTTCTGCACCATGCTGGTGACCGATGCCTGACGCACCTTGAGCGACGACGCGATGTCCACGACGCGGGCGTAGCCCTTTTCCTCGATCAACTCGTGAATCCTCTCGAGATAATCTTCCGCGCTTTGACTCGGAACAACAACCGGCATGCCGGCGGCATTGAACCACTCCACCCGCGACGATGGCAAGTCTTGGTGAACCGTACAAATCGTCTCCCTTCTGAGAAAAGTTACCGTCACTTACCTCGATCAGATTGCGGTTCGCCTCTTTCTATCGGTTGTGAAGTCGGGTCGTTGAACGACGCTGGCGCGGCCTGAGCTACCTGCTTCATTCCAAGAAGTTGATATCCGTGGCAGTTGAGCCAGCCAAAGAAAACAGGTCCTCGCCCGAGGATAAAAACGAGCACGCCGACGCACCGCGCACGGCAGCACCGACGCTGAATATTTTGACAGGCCAGAAACCACAGTTTCGATTCGAACCTCGATCTTCAGTTCAACTGTTCCGCGGTGACGGTTCGTGGGTGGTTTTACCTCCAAAAGCGTCAGCATGACAGAATGTTAGGAAAAATATGAACCGGATCGGTCGTCCCCTGTTGACCGGCAACGACGAGATTGGGAATTAGTCGTTCGTCCACCCGAAGTTGTTATTTGTAAAACTCTCCCTGTCGTAACCCTCCCTTCCACCCAATCGATCATGCAAAACTTGTTCGTCCGCGCAGCCTTTACTGCGGCGCTCGCTTCCACGCTGAACTGCGTCCAGGCTCAAACCTGGCAGGACATCACCCCAAATGTCCCCGGCACCCTCACCACGCAGAACATCCATTCCATGACCAGCGACGGAACCCGCCTGTACGTGCTGGGGGAAACCGGTGTGTTTGTCTCGAATGATGGCGGAATCTCCTTCTCGGCCATCAACGCCGTCAGCGGTGCGAGTTACTCGCTGAATCAAAACGGGCACTTGTTCATCAATTATGTGAATGGCGAGGTCTGGCTTGGATCAAGTCCGGCCAGCCTGGCGTTTCCGCAGAACGGCGGCATGGCGACCCTGCACCGGTTGACGCCCGGATCCACGACGTGGACCCAAAGCAGCGCGAGCGGATACGTGGCGGGCGATTTTGGGAACGAAGCACTTTCGATTGGCTACGACGCCGTTCATGATACCTATATGTCAATGAACGCGTTTGGCGTTATTCGCACGTCGAGCGATGGAACGCACTGGACTGAAGCAGCGTCCAGTCCGGCCGGCATTGGTTCGGCTACAACGATTGCAACCATCGGCGGCACCGCGTTCACGGCCCGGCCTTCGGCGCGAGTTTGGAAATCCACGGACGGCGGCGTCAACTGGACCGCAACCCAGTCGTTTCCGACCGGCGGCGCGCCCGGTCAGTTACTGGCCCTGGACGGCCGTCTCATGGTCAGCTACACCGGAGCGAATACCACGCTCGACGCGTTTTATTTCAGTGACGATCTCGGCGATACGTGGACGAAGGTTCCCGGGTTGAAAGGTACCTGGGCGTTGAGCACCGACGGCAGCCGGGTCTATGCGAGCCTAGGCGGGCTTCCCCGGTTTTCCGTCAACCGCGGCGCGACCTGGGACGCGTTGCCCACAGCCGGTTTGCCCGCCGGTTACGATACGCTTCACTGCATCCCGCATGGCGATAAATTATTCCTGCTGGGCGAACAGTCCGTTCCCTCCCTCTACAGTATCGACCTGTCGAGCATTGACTTCACCCCTTCCACGCAGATTGCGGTTCAACCCACGGGCAAGGGGTTGCTCGTCGGGCAGAACCATCCTCTGTCGGTTCTCGCTGGCGGACAAAACCTCTCCTATCAGTGGCGCCTCGAAGGGGCCGACATTCCTGGGGCCATGGCCAGCAGCTATACGGTCACGGACGCGCAGATCGCGGACACCGGCAACTACACGGTGTTCATCTCCGGCGACAACGGGTCGACCACGAGTGATCCCGTTTTGGTGGAGGTCGTCGAGCGACTGCGGGGCCGCATCGACATCACGTATGACAAGCTGGCCCCTGCTGCGGATGATTTTTTCAACACGACCTACGGCGGCGCCATTCACGTGTTGGACGACCGTTCCCTGCTGACGGTGAACGCCGGAGTTCTTCGCGCCTACAACACCGACATGGAACTTGGCGCGAGCGTCAATCTGGGCAACATCAACTACTATCTCAGTTCGTTGGATTCGGCTGGTCGGCTGGTGCTCGGCGGCATCGTCAGCGGTTCCAATCATCAGATCATTCGCGTCAATCCCAACACGCTGCAGGTGGATTCCAGCTTTCCGACGATGCCCGTCGTGGGCGCGATCCAGAACATTTTGGAACTGCCCGGCCGCGGTTATTTGCTGACCGGCACCATGACGGCGGTCAACGGAGTGACGGTCAATAATATCGCGTTGATCAACTACGAGGGCGCGCTCGACACGTCGTTCGCCATCGGCCAGACGCCCAATGCCGGACTCAGAGGTGCGGTGCTCAACGCGGCGGGGGATCTCTTTGTTTATGGCGCGTTTAGCACGTGGAACGGGACCGCTTATCCGGGCCTCGTCCGGCTTGATGCGAACGGTCGGCTCGACCCGACGTTCAGCAATGCGTCGCTGGGAAGTCCGAGCGCGATGTTTGCGTTGAGGGACGGGCGGTTGCTGGCGACATCGGGCCTCGGCTCGCTGCGCAGTTTATTCGCGATCCTGCCCAGCGGCGCGAAGGACACGACGTTTAACACGGCGAACGCACAGACCGGTCGGATCTATGGTTTCGCCCAGCAACTTGACGGCAAGATTTTGCTCGGTGGCGATTTCAGCTCCTACAACGGGACGGCCGTCGCCAAATACCAACGTCTGAATCTCGACGGCACGCTGGACACTTCATTCTACGCTGAAACCGGTTTCACCTATGGGGACGTACTGTCGGTCGGCTATGATCCGGCGGGGTTTGTTTATCTTTCAGGCGGAAACACGCTTTCCTCCTTTCAAGGCCGTGCGAGCTACGGCAAAGGGCCGGTACGTTTGTTCACCGAAATCACCGATCTTGGAATCTTCCGCCAGAGTCGGAGCCAGAAGGTGGATCAAAACGGCGACATCACGCTGACCGTTTCGGCGGTCGGCACCACGGCGTTGAGTTATCAGTGGTTCAAGGACGGCCAGTTGATCGCCAGTGAGAACGGCGCGACGTTGACGATCTCCAACTATCAACCGGTCAACAACAGCGCCTACACAGTCGAGGTCACGAACGGTTCCGGCACCGTCACCAGCGATCCCATCCAACTCATCGCCCGGGGCGCTCCGTCCATTGTGATTCAGCCCGCACCCACCGACGGACTGCTCGACGGTCCGGCGAATCTGTTCGTGCTCGCGGAAGGCGCCGGAAATCTGGCCTACCAATGGCGCAAGAACGGCGAGGATATTCCCGGGGCCACGACCGCGACGTTGAGCTTCGGCTCGCTCGTGTTCACGGACGCGGGAGATTACTCCATCATCATCAGCAACACGCTCGGCAGTGTTGAATCGAATATCGCCCCACTGGCGGTCAACGAGATCACCGGCAAGGTCATCACCGGATTCAACGCGGGCGCGCTCGATAACATCGTCCGCAAACTCGCCGTGGTCCCGGACAACTCGGCATTGCTCGGCGGAACCTTCACGATCACCGGCGGCCAGTCGCACAACTGGTTCACGCGGATAGGCATCACCGGCGCGTTTGTTCCGGGATGGGGCAGCAATCCGCCCGGCGGCGTCAGCGGCGGCATCGGTGTTTACGAAGTGGAGGTGCTTTCGGATGGCCGGGCAATCGTCGCCGGTCAGTTCACCGGAGTGCAGGGGACCACGCAGAGTTCCATCGCCCGGATCAAGAGCGACGGCACGCTGGACGACACTTTCCCCGTCACCAGCGGCCCCAACAGCAGCATCGAGGCGATCGGTGAACTGCCCAACGGCCAGCTTTTGATCGGCGGCAATTTTTTCCAATGGACCGGCAGCTCGCAAACTTTTCTCGTGCGAATGAACAGCAACGGCACGCTGGACGACACCTTCACGCTGAAACCCAATGACTCGGTCTACACGATCAAGGTGCTGGATGACGGTCGGGCCTACGTGGCCGGGCGGTTCACCCAGTTTGGCGGCGGTCACCGTTGCCGAGGGCGACGCTGCGACCTTCACCGTCGGCTGGACCGGCGGAGGCGTGGCCACGTATCAGTGGAAGAAAGCTGGCAACAACGTCGCGGGGGCGACCGGCCAGTCGCTGGTTTTCCCGGCTGCCGCGAACGGCGATGCGGGCAGTTATACCGTGACCGTCACCGCAGGCGGACAGTCGCAGACCAGCTCTCCCGCAACGTTGACGGTGGGCGGCGGCGGGAACGATACGTTCGCAGGCTGGAAAACTCAGTTCACCTTTCCTCCCGGCCTGGATGGTCCGGATGATGACGCAGACACCGACGGGTTAAAGAACGCCGTCGAGTTCAAGTTCGGCTCGAATCCGACCGACGACGGCAGCGGCGAACTGCCCGCTTCAACCGAAGTTGAAGACAATGGCCAGACCTACCCCGCCGTGACGTTCATTCAAAACAAGAGCGCTTCGGGCGCGACCGTGGTGGTGAAAGTTTCGTCCACCGTCGGATTCCTCGACAGCCTCGGATTCACCCAGGCCGCGGTCGTTGATCTCGGCAACGGCACGGAACGCGTCACCATTCGCTCAAACGTCAGCGCGGCCGCCCAGCCGAAACAGTTCATCAAAGTAGACGTCACAATTCCGTAGATTTCGTCCTTCAAATCGTTTCGCAGGTTCAAGGAGCGCCCGTATCAGAGCGCTCCTTTTGCATAAAAATCCGGGTTGAACAATTGCGCCGGACTGAAACGGGTGACCCCTGCGAACTTGTGCGCGTCGTCGAAACGGGAGGTTGCTTCCGGAGAACCGGATGAACCATTTCTTGCCTGAAATCTTTTTCCGGCGAAAATAGCCGCATGATTGCACGTCATTTGTTTTCGTTTGTTATGGTTGCGGGTTTGTTGCTCGCAACCGGTTGCGGTGATCCGGCCACGGCGCCCAAGGCAAGCCCCGCTCCGTCAGCAGAAAAACCTGCCGCTGCCGCCGAACAAGAATTGAAACAGTTTGCCGCCGTCAAAGGCGAAATCATCGAACTGACGCCCGCCGAAAAGAAAGCCCGCATCAAGCACGAGGAGGTGCCGGATTACATGCCGGCGATGACGATGAATTTCACGGTGAAGGACGTGGCGGAATTGGAGAACCTCGCGGCGGGCGACGCGATCACGTTTCGCCTGAATGTGACGGAGGATTCGCACTGGATCGATCAGATCGTAAAAGTCACCGGCCCGACACAGACCGTTGCAGCCGCAGCCAACAATCCGTTTCCGACCGACAAGGGCTGGCGCCGGGTGCGCGAAGTGGAGCCGCTCGACATCGGCGATGTCATGCCAAATTATTCGTTCACCAACGAATTCGGGAAGGCGATGAGTCTCGATGAACTGAAGGGGCGACCCTACGCATTCACGTTCATCTACACGCGCTGCCCGATCCCGGATTTCTGTCCACTGATGTCGAAGCACTTCATGGACGCGCAGCGGTTGCTCGAAGAAATGCCGGACGCCCCGGAAGGCTGGCAGCTCCTGAGCATCACGATGGATCCCGAGTTCGATACCCCGGCCGTGCTGAAAAGTTATGCGGGCCGTTACAAATACGATCCCGCACGCTGGAGTTTTCTGACCGGACCGTTGATCGACATCACGGCCATCACCGAGCAGTTCGGACTGATGTTCTACCGGCCGGACCAGACGATCAGCCACAACCTGCGCACCGTCGTCATCGACCGAGCCGGGAAGGTCCACAGCATCATCATGGGAAACACCTGGAAGGCCGAAGATCTGGTCAAGAGCCTCGTCGACGCCGGCAAAGTCACGCCGGCAACCAGATGACTAGGTTGCCGGACTTGCGGCTGAGAACAGGCGTTCCTCAAACCAGGGCACCTCAATGAATCGCGCCTTCAGCGCTCACAAATCCGGGGACGCCCAACTTTACCCCAGGCTGAAATGAAACGCGCCGTTGGCGCTCCGGATTCCAGCCCGTCAACCGCCGACGCGGCAACCGCTACACCGCACAGCGCCAAAGGCGTGTTTTATACCAGCTTGGGGCAACGTCCCAAGACTGAAAGCGCGACTCATCAAACCGAGAAAAAAGCCTACCTCCACACCGGCCCCAAGTTCGGCAACGGCAGCAAACAGGCCATCAGGGTGAACGAAATTTCGGGGCGTGTTCACTGAAGTATTCCAGCCAGTCGGCGAGGAGGGTGTCCGTGATTGTTGGCGCTTCGGCTGACCGGTATTCGCTTCTCGTTTTTCCCCAGTAAAAGCTGATCCAACCTTCGGCGATTTCCTGCGAACCACGGATGAACCCGTCCATCTCTTCGATGGAGCAGTTCAGCGGAAACATTTCCTCGATCACCAGCGGTTTGCCGATGTCGTAAACGGTCAGAGCGTTCAACGCCTTCCCGACTTCGCCTTCCTTCGGGTAGAAATGCACGCTGACAAAGTCGAGGTACTGCGCCACTTCCGGGGAGTAGAAGAGCGGTTTGGCGTTCGGCCAGACCGTGGCCCAGGGAATCACGCCGACGGTGATCAGGCGGTCGGGATCCACTTCGCGAATGGCAGTCGTCAGTTTCTTCGCCCAGGCCTGGGCGATTTCCTTGGAATCGCGATTGCCCTTGTCGAGCGCGAGCCGTTGCACGAAATGTTTGCCGCCCAGTTCGCCGGCCAGCCAGCCCCCGGATTCGTTCCCGCCGATGATCGGTTCGTTCATCAGATCGTAGCAGAACACCGCCGCGCGGCCCCGGCAGGTTCGGGCGACAGCCTTCCAAAACTCCGCCTGTGCATCCCAGCGCCCGGCCTCCGGCAACCCGTCGTACCACGCCGGAACATCCTGTTTGTGGTAACAACCCAGTCCGGTTAGATCGAGATACAGCCCGGTTTCTTCAGCCAGGTCGACCAGCTTGTTCAGCTGCCCCAGTGCGGCCGGGTTCGCGTCGGTCGGCGAGTCCATGAACCTGCCGAACTGCAGGTGAATGCGCACGATATTGGCACCGAGGTCCCTGATCTCCCGGAAATCCTCCGTCACCGCGGACCATTCATCCACCCAGTAGTCCTCGAGCAACCGGCCGTTTTCCCCGTGCGTATCGTGATCATAATTCACGCCCCAGATGCGGAACGGCCGGCCGGATCCGGCCAGCTCGAAAGTACCGCCGTCGGCGCTGATGCGCACCGGTTCCAGACCGGCCGCCCGGAGGTCCGTGACGTTCAAGAGCGTGAACAGGGCCGCGAATAGCAACGCGGAATCTCGAAATCTCATGGTCGGGCGGTTCATACGGGGCACTCTAACGACATATGGAAAATCGTGAACTCCTTTCGTGTTCTCATAGCACAAAAAAAGGCGCTCCGAAGAGCGCCTTGTGATTCTCATTTGGATTGCACGGTTCAGCCGAGCGCGGCCAACTCAGCCTCGAAAAGTTCCTTCGTTTTGCCGTGCAGATCGGCGGTGCTGACCTCGCCCTTGTCGACTTTCGCGAGCAGGCTTTTCTGGGCGAGGTAATCATTGTTCACAAGGCCCGCCTTGCTCTGGAGCATGCGCCATGCTTTGCGGCGTTCCACGGCAAACAACACCATCTGGCGTGACACCGCGAAGAACTTCATTTTCCCGTTTACATCGGCCTTGATGTAGGCGCCGAAGTCAGGTGCGTAGCTGCGGTGGTTCTTGTCGAACACCCGGCGATAGATCACATCGTCCTGGGTGATGCAAACGAGGGCATCGTCAAAGTGGATCATCTCATTCGCGTCCTCTTCCTTGATCGCCTTCACGTGCTTGCGGAAGCGGCCTTCCGTGATCGCCCAGTGCGCGACGTTGAAGTTGTAGGTCTCGCCCGTGGTCTTGAATTTGGTTTCCCACCAGTCGCGCTTCATCGAGGGATTGCCTTTCAGATCGAAGGCTTCCTGCGTCGTCTCACCGGCGCGCGGGTTGTAAACGAATTCCGGCATGCCGCGCGCATCACGCACCATCTTCGCCTGGTCGGCGGACATGTTATCGGCGACCGCGTGTTCCGGCTGGCAGGTCGTGTAACTCTGGAAGAACGCGGTGCCGCGATACTCGAGACCGTCGAGCATCGCCTTGTAAAGTTTCGCGGCGTTGGCCATGGAAACTTGCGCGACAAACGGCGAGCCGTGTCCGCTCGTGAATGCTTCGGCGACGTTCTTCTTTTCGATCAACTTGCCCTGGGAGGCGGTGCCGTACTGGTTCATATCGAACCCGCCGAGCATGGTCGATGAATCGGAATTCTGACCGCCCGTGTTGGAATAGACCTGCGTATCCAGCATGAGGATTTTCACGTTCGGGCGATTCTGCAACACGACCTTGGAAACGTTCTGGAATCCGATGTCGCCGAGCGCACCGTCTCCCCCGATGACCCAGACTTTCGGAAGTTCGCGAACTTCCTGATCGGTCATCAACGCGTCTTCGAGATGGGTCAGTTCAAAGTAATCCTTTGCGCCGGACACCTCGTCCTCGCGATCCAGCAACGCGTCGGTCAAACGTTCGGGAACAACCGACCGCCGCGCGTGGTTTTGAACAAGTGATTCGCTTAACAACCACGAGATGGTCGCGCCATCCTGGAACAGTGAGTTCATCCATGGATAGGGATGCGGATTGGACGGGGGCGTCGATCCATAAACCGTGTTACAACCGGTGCTCGCGCCCATGAACATCACGCTCTGGCCGTTGGCAAGACGACCGTCAACCGCCTGAAGTTCCTTGTGGTTAAACGCGTCCTGACGAAGCACCGCGACCAGAGCGGCAATCAGCTTCTCATCGGTCACCGCGCCGTTCTTGGCTTCGTAACTGGCGATGCGTGTATCTGTGTCCGCGTCGTCTTCACCGCCAAGTCCAAGTATGACATGAAGGACGGTGCGCTTGTAATGGTTGTATTCGTCTTCGTTCCGGGCCTTCGCGGCCCGCAGTTTTGTGACGCCGTCCTTTTCCAACTTCGTGGCCTTCTCGCGAAGCCGGTCCGCCTTGCGATGAAACATCGGACGCATGTAGGCCTCGGTCACCGAAGCGGCGGCGCGTAGGATGGATTTCTCGCCGCACCCAGCACAGGCGCCGTCACCCGAAACCAGCGCCTCGTAATTGCGTCGCACCATGAGGTGGTTGCGCAACGCGGCTTCGCGTGAATCGGCCGCGTGATCATCATCGTAGAGACCGAGATACTTCTGCGGCGTGTCGGGAAGCAGGCGGCTGAATATTTGGGCCGTGGTCAGTTCGGCGTTAAGATCCTCGGTCTCGGTGGTCATCCGCAACGCGTCGTGATCGCCGCAGACTTGCACGCACTCGCCACAGCCTTTGCAAAGATCAGAGACGAAGATGGAGAACAGGCCGCCGTTGCCGGGCGCTTTCTTCTCCGGTGACCGGAAGATCGCGGGAACGTTGTTGTACGCGAGCGGCAGCTTGTTGATGATTCCCAGAAACTCGGTTCTGGCCCTCTCACCAACGCCGCTAAGCGCGGTAACTTCATCGCGAACAATGTCTTTGAACGGCGTCGTGCCCTTGGCGGTGATGACTTCGATCATTTTGGCGCGGGCGCGTTCTTCGATGCCTTTCAGCTCACCGATCAAATTCTTGCGCTCGACCGAATCGCTCACGTAGTAGCGCGCGGCGGTCGTGAGGACGGTGCTGATTTCCTGGGATGTGTTCGGCAACGCCGTGTCCGGGCACGCGGTAATGCATTCCATGCACTGCGTGCAGTTTTCCGCGATGTAAACCGGCGTCTCGCGGCGAGCGACGTATTTGGACTGCGTCGCGCCCGTGCCGGTCGCCATGATTCCCGCCGAAGCAAGTGCGCCCGCCGGTTGGTGGTAGCCAAGCTGGCTGCGATATTCGCTGTCAAATTTCGCCATCGTCTGGAACGGAGCGCGCGGCTTTTGTTCATCCGATGGAACGATGCTTCCGCAGCCGGTTGAACCGCAGCCGGGCACCGGCAGAATTGATTGATCGGTCTGCGGCAGCAACGGCGGGTTGCGCATGCTCGAGCGGTCCAGCGCATCTATTTCGCCATACTTGATTTCCTGCACGCGGCTGAAACCTCCGGTCATCACGTCCATGTTTGACTGCACCACCGCCTCACCAAACCGGCCGAACTTTTTCTCGTACTGTTTGTTGACCACATCGTGGAAAAACTCCTCCGAAATATTGTTGTGCTCGAGGAACGGTGACACGCGAAAGAACGCGCCGAGAAAACTGTTGCCCTGCATCCGAAGCTGTAGATCCGGCCGGTCAGTCGCCTTTTTCGCGATATCAAATCCGGGCAGAATGTAAACACGGATGTTGTTGTCTTTGATAAACTGCCGGTGCTTTTCCGGAATGCGCTGCCAGGCGTTTTCCACCGTGTCGCTCGATTCCCAGACCAGCGCGCCGCCCTTGTTCAATCCTTCGAGCGGATTCGTGTGCGTGAACGCTTTCGGGTCGCAGCAGAGCACGACGTCCACGTGGTTCAGCTCGCAGTTCACCTTGATCCGGCTTGGCGCGACGGTGAGATAATAATTCGTGGGCGCGCCCTTTTTTTCCGAACCGTACTTCGGGTTGGCCATCACCCAGAGGCGTGGAATAAGATTTCCGTCCTTGTCGTAATGCGGGTCCTTCTCGTCGAGCAACGCGCCAAAGTCACCGATGATCGAACCAAGATTCTTGCCGGTCGTGATCATTCCCCAACCGCCGATCGAATGGAACCGGACGGCAATCGCCTTCTCGGGAAGCAACGACGGAGTGTCCTTCGAAATGACCGCGTAAGGATGGTCGACGCCGAGCACAAAGTAGGTCGCACCGTCGGCGGAACTCTTGCCGTCCTTGCGCTTGGTCTGGCTGATCGCAAACTCATACGCGCCGAGCGTGTGTTCCGGACGAAAATCGCGGGAACCGATGCCGTAAGCGCCGCGGAAGATCCGTGGCATTTCGTCAGGCGTCAACGTCGGCACTTCCCCACCAAATTTTCCGGCTTCGAGCGCCTTCTCCAGCGCCGTGCGAATGTCCCGGCCGAGCGGATTGTCGCCGGCCATGCTCTCGTCCGTGCGCTCCAGAATGATGACGTTTTTCTTGCCGCGCAGCGCATTGATCACCGCCGCCTCGGGGAACGGGCGGATCACGTTGACGTGAATCGACCCGACCTTCGCGTTCCGTTGATCGCGCAGGTAATCGCAGGCTTCCTCGATGTTCTCCGCCGCGCAGCCGAGCGATACAAAAACCGTGTCCGCGTCTTCGCATTTGTACTCGCTGATCAATCCGTAACGGCGGCCGGTCAGATCGCCGAATTCCTTCATCGCCGCCTCGATGAAACTGAGAATTGGTTCGCTAAAATTGTTGCGACGCGCCACCACGCCGTTCATGTGGTGCTCCTGATTTTGCACCGGACCGAGCAGGATCGGGTTCTTGAGATCCATCATCTCGGGAACGCGACGCCGGGTGGGGCCGAACAGTTCTTTCTGCGCGGGGGTCGGGCAATCAATGATGTCGTCCGGCGCACCCAAATATTCGCGAAGCAGTTCGGCTTCCGGCGAAAGGTACGTGCGCTCCGAATGGGTCGTGAGCATGCCGTCCTGGATGTTCATCCCGGGATTCAGCGCGAGCTCGTTCACCTTGCGCATGATGATGCCCTGGTCCGCCGCCTGTTGCGCGTCCTTGCCGACCATCATCGTCCAGCCGGTGTCGAGCGCCGCGTAAAAATCGTCGTGAGCGCAGTGAACATTCAAAGCGTGCTTCGTCAACGCCCGCGCGCCAACTTCGAGCACCATGGTCGAGAACTTGCCGGGCGCGTGATAGTACTGCTCCATCGCGTAAACGATGCCCTGGCCGGAGGTGAAATTGACCGCACGTTTTCCGCTGACGGCGAACGCGGTGGCACCACCCTGGGCGGCATGTTCCCCCTCGCATTCGACGGCGATTTTGGACGCACCGAAGACGTTCAGTTCGCCCATCGCGTACGATTGCTGGTAGATTTCCCCTCCCTCGGTCGACGGCGTGATGGGATAGAAAATCCCACCGTCAGTGATACGGGTTTCGACGTGTTTTGTTACCAGATAGTTACCGTTACAGGTCACCGGGATCCCCGGATACTTTGGTTTCTTACCGGCACCAGCGGACTTGTGGTCCATGGTTGCTGCTTCGTTTGCCATAATTTTGTTTCGGTTAAATCGTTGCTGATTGCACCAATCGGCAACACTCGGAAGCTAGCATCCGGGTCCGGCCAATGGAATGATTTAGTTGACCAATCCTGAGTGGCCAAAAACCGGCCGTTTCTCAGGATTCGGGAGTGAACCGATGCCGGACTTCGTTTCCGTCTCGCCTCGAACAACTTGGGAAACTAACCTGCGCCCATGCCCAAGAAAAAGATCCTGATCGTCACCGACGACGCCGGTGAGTCCTACGAAATTCTCTACGCCAAGCACCGGTTTGAAGAGGCCGGATTTATCGCCGATATCGCGGCCACGCAGAAGAAGAGGTTGAACGGCGTGATCCACGATTTTTACCCGGGCTGGAATACCTACATCGAAAAACCGGGCTACCTGATCGAGGCCAACGTCGCGATCAAGAACGTCAAAGCCAAAGATTACGAAGCGATTCTCCTCATCGGCGGTCGCGCCCCGGAATTCCTGCGTCACCACGAGCCGCTGATCAAACTCGTCCGCGAATTCGACCGGCAGGGAAAATGGCTGCTCGCGATCTGCCACGGGATTCAGATCCTCCTCGCGGCAGGCATCGGCAAAGGGCGCAAGCTGACGTGTTACGAAAACGTGCGGTTTGAGGTCGCGTCCTGCGGCGGTACCTGGAGCAAGAAACAAAGCCAAGTCGACGGCAACATCATCACCGCGCAAACATGGGAAAGTCACCCGGATTTCTACCGGGATATTTTTAAAAACCTGAACCCGTGAAGTTGGAATTCCGAATTGATTTGATGGCCACGAAAAGGCACAAAAAGCACACAAGTTTCCAGATTCCGCGTGTCTCGTTCTTTTCGTGGCCGCCTTGTACCCCCATCGGGCCTTCGGAATTATTTCGGTGATCGGAATCCGGTTTTCGGACCTTGCGAAACTGACCCACTGAAAACTGTTTACTGAATACTTTTCCCTCGCGTCATGCCCCTCACCAACCACTGTTACAAATGCGGATGGACCTACACGCTGGACGGTTCGCCCTCCCGCATGGAGTCCTGCCATCAGTGCCACGCCGACCTGCGTATCTGTCTGAACTGCACGCATTACGCGAAAGGCGTCGCGCACGAATGCCGCGAACGCCGCGCTGATCCGGTCGCCGACAAGGCGAGCGCCAACTTCTGCGAATACTTCGACTTCATGAAGCGCGAGTGGACGGGTGACGGAGCGCCCGACACCCGCGAAGACGAAGCCCGCGAGAAACTGAAGAAGCTGTTCGGGGATTGATCGGCCGGGACAATGTGTTTCCGGCAGCTTGCCGGAAAGTTGCGCTCACGCCGTAGCACAGGGACTCGGGGGCTGGTAGCGTCCCTGCACTCTAACCGGACGGTTCCCGATCGCCATGGCGAATCGGGGGCGGCAGCGGCAAGATGCGCCCAGTCCGCACCCGGCCAACTCATGCTTCTTGCCTACCGTCGTGACGGAGACTACGTTTGGCCCTATGAAACCGCTCGAACTGCCGCTTGCCACAATGACCGTGAGCGAAAAGCTGCACGTCATTGAAACCATCTGGGAGGATCTCGCCCGCGACGAAAAGCAGGTTGAATCCCCGGACTGGCATTTCCAGGAATTGCATGATCGGGAGAAGCGCGTGCAGGATGGAACGGAAAAGGTTCTGGACTGGGACGCGGCCAAAGAGGAACTGCGCAAGCGTTATCCGTGAAGGTTCGCCTCCTCCAATCAGCCTTCGACGATCTCGACGACGGCGCTGCGTTTTACGAGGAACAGGAATCAGGAGTGGGAGGCTATTTCGTGGACTCATTGCTGTCGGACATTGATTCACTGGCCCTCACGGAGGCATCCATCGGATCATTCGAGGATATCACTGTTCGTTGTCCAAACGATTCCCGTTCGCAATCTACTATCGGGTGACGGAAAACGTCGTTGTCGTTTATGCAGTTCTGGACTGCCGACGAAACCCTCGATGGACCACCCGGCAACTTCGGCGTCGTACGGGCGGCGGGCTCTAAATATTCCGGTCACCTCTTACGAGTGAAAGCGGTGCTGAAGCTACCGCAATCCAGACGCTGTCGCGAAATGGTTGGCATCGGTCAAATGTCGTGGAGCGTCTGGACTGCGTGCGTGTTCACCGCCGCTTTTCCGGAAACGTAGTGGGCAACCGAGCTGACGATCTTGGAATGCTCCGGCAGAGTGCAACGGCGACGGAGCTTTTGAGCGGTCGTACGGTTCTGGTTGTTTCAGTTTACTTTGAGCGTGCGAAAGCGGTGTTCCCGAATATTCGGGACTCTGCCACCGCAGTCCTTGGTGGCTTTCCAGGGAAAAGCACGTAATTACTCGTCGTTCGTACGGGAGATGGAAACTCCAAATTCTAGATTCAGTTCTTGCGAATCACTCGAAGGACTCGCGTTTGCTTCGATCGTGATTATCCCTTCGGGACCATCGCTTGAAATTCGGGCTGGCTGCCCGGGGAGCACCGTCATCCGGGACATGTTTTGCGGCTTCGTATCCGCAGAGATGGCCAGAGAATCAACAATGTTTTTCAAACCTGCATCCGTCACAACCATGCCGTGTTGGTCAAGGTTGGTGATTTGCGTTGAAAGGCTGCCGAGGTTGAAGCCTGCTACCTGCAATTCCGGTATTTCAAAAGATTTGGGTGCAATCAAAATGACCTTCTTCCCGTTCTCGTCGTGGATGATTTCTGGTTGGATGACTACGAAGATTCTTTTTCCTGACGACGTCTGCCAGCCGCCTGTCACGACAGCGTTGCCAGTCTTCATGCTGGTTCTGAAATGAGACTGTCGTGCGGGTTGCGCAGTAGCTTTCTGTGTAACGACAAAACGAGTAGGGGCATCCAGTTGCTCTGATTGGGTTATTTTCATCCTCCTCTGCTCGAGCGTTTCACCAAGTGCTGCCAGTTCCCGGTTCTTCGCATCCAATTCCCCCCGCAGCCGTAGCAGATCAGCAAGTTCCTTCTTGAGTCGAGCAATCTGATCATCACTCAACTTGATCTTGGGAGGGCCTCCCTTTGTTCGGCGGTCAGTCCGGCGAAATCTTGATTCAATGATTGATACTCGGTGCGCAACCGCTCCGCTTCGTTCTCTTTCACAAGATAGGTCGAGGTGCCGGTCACGGCGGCGACTCCGAGAACTACGGCGGCGGTTTTCAGGTTAAACAAAGTGGTCATGGTTGCGGTGGTGTTGACAGTGGTGATTGCGGCGGTTGAAACGGCAGCGAGTTGCGAAAGTGCGGTGGCGGAAATCGCTACTCCCAACGCAGCCGGAGCAACGGTGGCCGCTTGGCTGGTAAGTGTGGTCGACAGCAATCCCGCCGACATCGCGCAGTTGTCGGTTGTCCAGAAAACGCAGCACCAGGGCGTCGCGGTCCTCGGGCGGAAGTTCATCCATCGCGCCTTCGAGTTCCTCAGTAATCAGTTCTGGTTCGGGAGCGGAATCGGTCGTTTGCATGGCGAGGGCGGTTTGTTCGCGTTGACGGCGTCGGCCCTCGGACCGGCTGGCGTTGAGGGATTGATATCGAGTGGTGTGATACAGCCAGGCCGCCAGCGGTTGATCTTTTTGAAGCTCACCGGCTTTGCGGGCGAGCAGCACGAAAACTCCCTGGGCAACCTCCTCAGCAAGCTGCGGATCACCAACGATTCTCCGCGCCGTGGCGAACACCAGATTAAGATGACGGTTCACCATCTGCCGGAAGGCAGCTTCCGCCCGATCGTTCACGAAGATCCGCAGCAATTCATGATCACTTGTTTCCATACTCAACCAGTAGTCTCCGCCACCAAAGGAAACCGGACAAGGAAAGTACGGTCAACGCCGTGACGGGGTAGGTCATAGCGCGCTGCCAGAAGAATGTTGGAAATGAGTTCGGCAATACGGTGGAGACGGTCCCGAGACCCGGAATACCGTATGATGCGCATTTACCCACAAAACTTCCAGTCTCGCTCGGAGAGCTCGACCCACCTTTCGCGGCGATGCGAGCGGGTGGAGTGAGTTCTCCGAACGAACCTGGGAGCGGGTCGGCCGGCTGAAACGGGGAGGTGTCTTCTGAGCGTGAAAAGAACTCAAGAAAACGGGAATGGAGTTTTTCACGATAGTGTTGAGAACTGCTCGAATACTAGGATTACGATGAAGAGCGAGAAGTGAATCGGATTTAGTTCACCCGGCATCTCTCTCTGTGTTCTCCTCGTCTCTGTGGTGAATCATGCCCGAAACTAATCCGCTTTCTATGTCACGCGTTTTCCGGTAGTGATGTGGAGTGTCCTCACCGCGCAACGTTCGCAACCTCGCCCTGATCGGGTTCATGGGCACCGGCAAGTCGTCGGTCGGCCGCGCGTTGGCGTACTATTTCCGCTTCGATTTCATTGATACGGACGAACTCATCATCAAGCGCGCCGGGAAGCCGATCACCGATATTTTTGAACAGGACGGCGAACCGGCATTCAGAAAACTCGAAAGCGAGGTCGTCGCCGAGCTTGATCAAATTTCCGGTGCGGTCATCTCAACCGGTGGAGGTCTCGGCGCCAACGTGGATCACATGGCGAAGCTCAAAGAACACGCGTTGACCGTCTGTCTCTGGGCGTCCCCAGAAACCATTTACGAACGCGTCCGACAGTCTTCCCATCGTCCGTTGCTCAATCGCGAAGACCCGCTGGCCCGCATCAAGGAGCTGCTCGCCGAACGGCAGTCCGTCTACAAGAAGGCAGATCTCCTGATCAGCACGGAGTTGCGAAACGTGAAAGAGGTCGCCCACCAGATCGAGATTCATTTCAAACAGGTCCGCGCAAAACTCGTGAGAACATGAAGACCGCGATTCGCCAACGGGCAATCGAGATGGGCTTTGATGACTGTCGGGTGACTTCGGCACAAGCGCCAGACCACGCCGAGCGTTTTGAGAAATGGATCGCCGACAACCACCACGGCGAGATGGGCTGGCTTGCGCGCAACGCGCATAAACGTGTCGATCCCCAGCTCGTGCTCGCGAACGCGAAATCGATCATCACGCTGGCCACGAGCTATGCGCGTGGAGGGACAGTAAACAGCAGGTCAATGGCCAGTGAGTCAGTGGGCGGCGGACGGGGTGAGCGTGCTGAAATTGGCGGCAGCACTGACTCACTGAATACTGATTTACTGAATACTGGAGTAATCGCCCGCTACGCCCGGTACGCCGACTACCACGATGTGCTGAAGGAGCCGCTCATCGCGTTGACCCAGTTTATTGACTCGCTGAAAGACGATGGCTCGCGCTCACTCTGGTATGTCGACACGGGGCCGTTTCTAGAACGGGACCTCGCGCAGCGTGCCGGGCTCGGATTCGTCGGCAAACACACCAATCTCATCAGCCGGAAGCTGGGAAACTGGTTTTTTATCTCCGAGATCATTACCACGCTCGAACTCGAACCGGACGTTTCTGAAATTAATCACTGTGGCAAGTGCACCGCGTGTATCACCGCCTGTCCAACAAACGCGATCACGGCGCCGTTCGAGCTTGATGCGCGCAAATGCATTTCCTACCTGACGATTGAGTTGAAAGGTTCGATTCCTGAGGATCTGCGGCCCGCCATCGGCAACCGCATTTATGGCTGCGACGATTGCCTGGCGGTCTGTCCGTGGAACCGCTTCGCGAAGGAAGGCCGGTTAATGAAATCCAGCGCGCGAGATGATCTGGATCAACCAGGACTGCTGGAAATTTTGAAATTGGATCAGGCGGGCTTCAAGCAACGCTTCGCCGGCACGCCGATGATTCGGACTAAACGCCGCGGCATTCTACGGAACGCGTGCGTAGCGCTCGGAAACGTGGGAGATGAATCCGCTTTGCCGGCCTTGGAACAGGCCACCAGCGATCAAGAGGAACTCATCCGCGAACACGCTGCCTGGGCAATTGGGCAGATTGAACATCGACAACGCAACGGTGTGGGGACGAACAATTCCAAACGCCGCACTGAAAGCTGACGCGACAGCCGGAGTTTAATCGTCATCATCTTCCACGGCGGTAATCGCCCACTCGGGATACGGAACCGTCGACCCTTTCATCGCGTACCAGAGGATTTTATTTAGCACATCTTCCGGACATTGATCAGCCTTTTCCAAAGGAAGCCGTGCCGAGGCGTAAGCGTTTTTGCGGAGCAGCGCGTCGGTGATCTTCTTTGGATCGGGATTCATCTGGTCGAGCGGCACATTGTTCGCCAACGCGGTGAACGGACTGAAGGACGGCGTCTCCGTAAAACAGTCGAACATCGGCGTCGCGCTCGCATCCATCTGGTTCATCGGCGGCAGGCCGAGGATCAATTCCATCGTGCGCAACAGACTGGTCTGGTTGTACTGGGTGCTAACGACGGTGTTCCGCTTGGTGTAGGGGCTCATCAGATACGCCGTCGTGCGGTATCCGCTCACGTGATCCCAGCCGGCCTGCGGATCGTCCTCGATGCCGAAGATGCACGTGTCTTTCCAGAAACGACTATGGCTGAGCGCTTCGACGATCTGCCCAAATGCCAGGTCGTTGTCGGCGACTTGCGCGGCGGGTGTGGGTGCTCCGGCACTCGTGCCTGAGGTGTGATCGTTCGGCAGACAAATAATTGTCAACTGTGGCAGGTCACCGGTCTGCTCGAACTGTTTCAATTCCTTGATGAACTCCGCCGCGCGGAACACGTCGGGGATGTCCATGTCCCAACCGACCGTGTTGGTATTGATGTGGCCCCGCAAGGATTCAATGGCCGGCCGGCTCCAGATCCGAATGTCCTTGTTCCCGTTTTGAAAATCCTGCCAGTGCGCGACGAAATCCAGTTCCCCCTTGCGCCCCCCTTCACGCCAGCGTTTCTCGGTGATGGCGAATTCGCCGTAGCTGCGGACGGTCTTCCCATGCGCGAGCACGTTGTCCCAGATGAAGCCGCTTGGCGCGTAGGCCAGCGCATCGACGTCGTCGTCTTCCATGCCGTCCGGATAACTGCGTGGGAACCCGGCAAAGCTCTTCTCCATGTAATCGGTCGCAAACGCCGTGTCCGCCCACTGATGGCCGTCCGCGCTGAGAATGCCGGAGCAATAGGTGTTATCGAGCAGTACGAAATCATTAACCATGCGATGCTGGTTCGGAGTGATGCGCTCGGGGAAAATGCACAGTTCCGGATCACCGTTGCCTTTCGCAATATCACCGAGCACCTGATCGTAGGTGCGGTTCTCCTTGATGACGTACACGACGTGTTTGAACACACTCGGTTCACCCACACGTTCCAGGACTGGACGGGCGGGTTGATCGGGTCGTGCCGACAAACGCGCGGCCTGCAGCGCGGGTTCGCGGTAGTTGCGCGTGACGACTTGTGTCAGCGCTCGCAGCTCGCGGCGACCTGGTTTCTCCATGAGTGAAAGCGAACCGTAATATTGGTAGGTGTTAAATTCCGCCCTGCCGTTGCCCTTGCGTGGACGACCCGGACCGATGCCCTTGATGTTCGCGACGTAAATCGAATCGCGCCGCGCGTCATCAATGATCGCGCCGGGAAACCAGCCCACCGGGATCAGCCCTTCGAGTTCCGATCTGCCCGGAATAAAACGAATCACGGCGACGGCGTTCTGCGTGCCGTTACACACATAAAGGCGTTTGCCTGAGCCATCAAACGTGAGTGCGTTCGGGCTCGCGCCAAAGAGTTCGCCGGGCGTGAGTTTGCTCCAGATGGTCTCGAGGATCTCGTCAGTCCGGGTGTCGATTACGCTGAGCGTGTCGCTGCCGGCATTGGCGACGACGACATGGCGGGCGTCCGGAGACACGGCCAAGCCCGAAGCGTGCAGCCCGGTGAGAATTTCCTTGAGCACTCGGTTCTGTTTCAAATCAACGACGGAGACCGATCCTTCACTCGCGATATGCCGAACCGGATCGACGCGCACCAAAGTTCCTTGCCCGGCCGGACCCGTCAGGCTGGTGGCCTCAGGACGGCGACCACCCCAGTTGCTGACGTAGGCCTTGTCGCCGGTGAGCACGACGTCGTACGGCGCGAAGCCGACGTCCCACGTGCGTAGCAATTCGCCGGTGAGCACGTCAAGTTCGGCGAGCCGGTTCGAGAGGTTGAACACGACGTAGAGTTTGCGACCGTCCTCTGAAAGCCGAAGTCCAGACGGAATCTCCGCCTTGCGACGCGGCACGTTGGCGGGCGGGAGTACGATTGAGAACGCACCAGTGACCTGGTGATCTTCACCCACTGAGAACACCTTGACGCTGCCGTCGACGTTCGACAGGTAGACACGTTTGCCATCGGGCGAAAAGATCAACCCGGTGAAACTCAGTTGCCCGTCTTTGTCCGGCTCGAGAATGTGATCCGAGACCACCTCGGCGGCTGGTTCCGCCTGGTCGGACGGGAGGGCCACCCGTTGCAGAATCTTGCCGGACACCGGATCCATCACGACAATTTCGGAGGTCTTGCCGGCGGTGATCAGCAGCTTGCCATCGGGACTCAACGCCAGTGCCTGCGGCCGCATGTCCGGTAGATCCACCTGCAGCCCGGCCGGGGTGAGGATCTGGTTCACCGGCGTGACGATGTAGTTGGTCTGCCATCGACCGACGAAGTCCTTGGTGGAAATGACGCGGGCATCGTTGTCGGCGGTGCGGCATCCTGGGGAAACGAAAAGAACTGCCGCCAACAACGTCACGAGCGGGGGGAGAAAACGGGGGTTCATGTGGAGTGAAGCGTAGCGGGGATCCGCCGGCGCACTCAATGAACAAATTAGTGACGAACGAAAGGCCTGCATCGCCCGGCACAAGCGGAAACAAAGCGAATTTAACAGGAGCAAACAGAGGAAACGAAGAGGCGCGCAGGAAAGTTTTGCCTTGCACAGCTCGATCTGAAACGGTCAGTCCGCAAATGCGTTAGGTCGGTTTTTGGCGCATTGGAAGATGCCCGGAATGACGAAGAAGAACTCGTCCGCGAACACGCCGACTGGGCGATTCGGCGGATAGAGGAACGTGTCCCGATTTCGTAACGCAGATTGTCAATCTGCCGTGTCGCCGACTGGCAGTCGGCTCGCGTCGATACGATTTCAAGCGCCGCGATGGCAGGTTCGGTACACGCACATTGCCAATGTGCGATACGGGCACGACTGTCGCCCCCGCTCCGGCAGCATCGGAATGTATTCGTGTTCATTGGTGGGTATTTGTGGTTCAAAAAAACTGTACCTCCAAACACACATGGATTTCCTGGTTTGCTTCTGCTCAACTTCAGTTAAACATTCACGCATATGAATCACCAATACGTCGAACGCGTCGTTGATCTGCTCGATCCGAGCTTGAACCGCATTTACAATATGTCCGTCGAGGACGCCCGCGACCGCGTCCTGTCCGGCAAGGCGGAGGAAGTGATGGGAATCGACGGTTCGTTTGCATTGATTGCCAAGGAAGGAAAAACGGTTCGCCTCGCCCGTTCAATGGATCGCCCGATGCGTTACTTCCTCGCGAAACGCGTTGAAGGTCCGGCGCTCATCGTGGCCGAGCGCATGGAGGAGATTTACGCGTGGCTGAAATCGGAGGGATTTGAAGATCAATTTCACCCGAGTTACACGCGGATGATCCCGGCGCACTACATCGTGGAAATCGAGTTGATCGGTTGCCCGGACCCGGATCCGATCTACACGCGTTACTTCGATCCGCAACACAACACGCAACCAAAAGACATCGACACGATCGGCCGCAATTACATCGGTGCGCTGGCGGATGAAATTGGCAAGTGGCTGGATTCGATCGACGGCAAGGTGTTGCCGGCTGCCAGCCGACAATCGGGTGGTGGAAAAGATTTACCGGCAAGCTGCCGGCAACACGCTCCGATCGGTGTTTGTTTCTCAGGCGGCATCGACAGCGGTGCGGTTTTTCTCACGACCTATCACGTGATGAAGCAAAAAGGAATAAGCCCGAGCCGGTTGAAGGCGTTCACGCTCTCACTCGATGGTGGCGATGATCTTGCGCAGGCACGCGAGTTTCTGAAATCGCTCGGACTCGAACTTTTCCTCGAACCGATCGAAGCCTCCGCTGATTCAATTAACATCGACGATACGTTGCGTATTCTTGAAGACTACAAACCGCTTGATGTCGAATGCGCGGCCATGGGGATCGCGTTGTTGCGCGGCATTCGCGAACGTTATCCCGAGTGGAAATTCCTGCTCGATGGCGATGGCGGCGACGAGAATTTGAAAGACTATCCGATCGAAGATAATCCCGAGCTCACGATCAAGAGCGTGCTCCACAATCAGATGCTTTACCAGGAAGGCTGGGGCGTCGGTCGGATCAAACACTCCCTCACTTACAGCGGCGGCTTGAGTCGTGGATATCTGCGGACGTACATGCCTGCGCGAAAATTCGGTTTCGATGCGCTGAGCCCGTTCACGCGTCCATCCGTCACCTCGGTGGGCGAAGGGATTCCGTATATCGAAATGACCGAATACGATCACCACAAACTCTATGAGCTGAAAGGTGCGGTCGTCGCGAGCGGCATCAAACAGATCACCGGATTCGACATGCCTGTGTATCCAAAGCGCCGCTTCCAGCACGGCGCCGTGAAGAAGGAAAAACTCGATCAGATTCTCGGCATTTCGGAAGCGAAAATGCGTCGTCGATTGCAGGAGCTGTTCGTTTGAACTGTCTTCTCACGAACAGGTTCCTAATCAGGAAATACGCCCCGGAGTTTTACGCGAATTTCACGAATGAACGCGAATTGGGACGGGAAGAATCGGATGCGTTGCTGTTTTGGAATTCGCGCAAATTAGTAAAATTCGCGTAAAAACTGTTCTGCTGAAAGGCGTTACTCCTCCAAACCGAAATGGAACTTCGCGAACTCGCTGAGCAGGTTTTGTTTTCCACCAGTCTGGAGGAGAAGCTTTCGTGTCCGGATGTCGTCACGGATGAAAACCCCGGGCGGGCGATCGACGCTCCGGAAAAGCCCGGACGTCCGGCGACACTGAGTTTCAAAAGCAAGGACGTCTCCCGCTCGGAATTTCCCGGAACCCACGAGCTGGAGAGCGAAGAGAATCGCAGCAAGTTGCTCCACTTCTTCGCCAATCACGAGTTGCTCGCCACCGAGCTGATGGCGCTCGTGCTCCTGAAGTTTCCGGATGCCCCCTCCGCATTTCGCAAGGGCGTGTTACAGACAATGAAGGACGAACAGACGCACACGCGAATGTATCTGAAACGGATGCGCGACTGTGGAATGGAGTTTGGCGAACTGCCGCTCAGTGGTTACTTCTGGCGGATGGTGTCGCCGATGGAACATCCAATCGATTACGTCTCCAGCCTGTGCCTGACGTTTGAACAGGCCAATCTGGATTTCTCAAAACACTTCGCTGGAGAATTTCAGAAAGTGGGCGACGAATCGTCCGCGAAGTTGATGGAGAAAATCTATCGCGATGAAATTGGACATGTCGCCTATGGTTTGAAGTGGTTTCGACGGTGGAAAGATCCCGCGCAAACGGATTGGGACGCGTTTTGTCAGCAGCTGAAATTTCCTCTCTCGCCGCAACGCGCCAAAGGACTCTCGTTGAACGTCGCCGGTCGCAAAGCCGCCGGTCTCGATCCCGAATTCATCTCCCGCCTGGAAGTTTACTCCCAGTCCAAGGGGCGCACGCCGAACGTCTTTTTGTTCAACGCGCTTGCGGAAGGTTTCATCGCACGCGGTTCAAGGTTCACGCCCGGGAAATTCCAGGCTCAACTCGCTCGCGATTTGGAAAACCTCCCGCAGTTCCTGTGTCGCCAGGACGACGTGGTGTTGGTTCAAAAACGACCGAGCGTCGAGTTTCTCAGCAAGATCAAGCGGGCCGGGTTCGCGCTTCCTGAATTTGTGGAACTGAACCGCGGAGTCGTTCCGCCGAACGGCGAATTTGCCCAACGCAAGATCAACACGCTCCGTCCTTGGGCGTGGAGTCCGGACAGTGTCGCGGCGCTGAGTTCACTCTCCGGTAGCGCGGCTTCCGGTGAGCCTTCAGCGAATCAACGGTTCAACGACAACATCGCCCGACTGTATTCCAAGAGTTGGAGCGCGGATTTTCTAAGGAGCGTGCTCTCTGAACAGGGAGATCGTTCCTGGCTGTGCACTCGCGATGAAGCCGGTATTGCGGTCAGTCGATTCAAAGAAGCCATGGACGCGATCCACTCGATCCGTCGCCGTGGACATCACCGAATCGTTATCAAGGAAGCCGTTGGTGTTGCGGGTTCCAACGCACTCCGGTTGTGGGAACCTGAGATTCTGGACTCGCAGGAAAAGTGGATTGAGCGCGCGTTGAAGAGCGGGAACGAACTCGTCGTTGAGTCCTGGCTGGATCGGGTGGCCGACTTCTCCGTGCAACTCGAAATGGAACCACGCGGACTCAAGCTCTGCGGTTACACCACGTTGATCAACGACCTCAAGGGTCAGTTCCAGGCCAACTCCGCCGAGCCGAATCATCGAAAGAAGATTCCTTCAAACGTTCGGGCGTTGTTTGCCGAACCCGTGGACATCGCGAACCAGTTGCAGCTTCTGTACGCGAACATTTTTGAACGTCTTGAAGTGGAGCTGAGGAAGGTGGGTTTCCTCGGTCCGATCGGTATCGACTCGTTTGTTTACCAGACTGAAGACGGGCAGCCTCGCCTCAAACCGGTCGTGGAAATCAACCCGCGCTATACGATGGGTCGATTGACCGTCGAGCTCATGAAACATGCGTTTCCCGGGTCGCGCGGTGAATTTAGAATTATCAATCACTCTCAACTGGCGTCAGAAGGCTTCGATGATTTTGTAAGCTACGCAGAATCTCTGGAAACACACCGCCCGATCGCGCTCGAAGGGCATCCCAAACCGAAAATTCGCGGAGGCACCGTTTGCTTGAACGATCCGAGCAACGCACAAGTTTGCCTGGCGGTGTTTTACGTCGGAACGGCGAGCGCAAAAACGTAGGACAGGTTTCCAGCCTGTCACGGATCGAATCGTGACGAGCAAGGTTACCCACGAATTCAGCGCGGCAGTTGCGGTCGAGAATGAACTCTCACGTTGCAATAGAACGCCGCGCAGTGAATCGAAGCCGCTCAGGCTGCGGCGGTTGACAGGCTGGAAGCCTGTCCTACGGGGTGGCCGGATCTTCGGGGGTATTTCGCCGTCGCCAGAAGCGGTTGCATTTCGTAGATTGGTTGGAATGTTCCTGTTCAGGCATCTTCATTGTTTCCTCTCCCTGATTAGTGTTTTTCTGCTGCCGCTCGGGGTCAGTGCGGCAGAGTCACAGATATCACCGAAAAACCTTACCGGAGAACCCGTGGCATTGAAGGCCTTCGCCGACTCCTCCCGTGAATTCACCTGGTGGTTTCCGTACGACGCTGACGCTTTGATTTTGCCAATCGCGGCCGGTATTCACGTTGATGCCGGGGACGGTCCGTTGATGACGAAGCTGGTAAACGGATCTCCGTGGGATTTGAAGGAACTGCCGGTTGTCGGGGCGCGTTACGGGGAGCGCACGTTGGTGGTGATTGTGCCGTGGCCGCACTACGCGGAAATGCTTGTGGAGAAGGAGCGCGTCGGAATTCGGTTTTCGTTTCCGAGTGAGCGCAACAATGTGACTCCCTGCGATATCGTTGTGCAATGGGCGGGTGCTGAACCGCTTGAGGTGGCCCGCGTCTTTTGCGACTGGCGGGCTAACGCCGGTGATATCGGCGGGATTCACCGTCCGCGATCGTTGTCGCAAAAGATCAGGGACCTTCCGAAGGCGGTGCGCTTGCTGGGTGCACCACACTTCTATTTGTGGGGCCCGGCGTTGTTCAGCAAGCACGATGTGTTGCGCCAGAAATGGGGGCCGCTTGCCAAAGCTCTGAACAACGCGCCGAGGGGCAGTTTCAAGGCGAAGATCAGAGCACAGTTCACCGACGATCAGCGCAATGCACTCGAGGAACTTGCCTCCGCAGATTGGCCGATCGCCTTTCTCACCATTACGGTCGCCGAGGGCATCGAACACGCGATGACCCGTCTTGAACTCCTTGGCCTGCCATCGAATACGAGTGACGCCGATGTGATCGCAAAAAATCGGAATGCCATTGCTACGGAATTAAAACAGTTCGTTCTAAACCAGGACAACTGGGGTGATGGCCTTTCCATTGTTCTGTTGGATGAGTTGAAGAGTGCAGGCATCAAAAGGGCGGTCCTCACTTTGAGCGATCTGTACGCTGCAGCCGTTCGACCGGATGTCGTGGCCCACGCGGACAAGCTGGATTACCTGATCGGTCCCTACGACTCGTATCACTCGGTTCATTCTCCATCGGCGGGCCCGGACGACACTTGGGAGACCGCGCAGTTCGACGAAGCGGCATTTGTCGACGGACGCGTTGTGAAGGAGCAGGGACGACGTCAGGGTGGATTCAAGAATCGTGGTTTTCACCTTTCTCCCGAAGCGGCGCGACCGTACGTCGAACAACGTGTCGGCGGCATTCTCGCGAACAACGGTTACTCCTCCTGGTTCATTGACTGTGATGCGACCGGAGAATGTTTCGATGACTATAACCCGCTGCACCCGGCGACCCGTGTGGACGATGTAAAATTGCGCCGCGATCGGTTGCGCTGGTTGGAAAACGAGAAGCACCTGGTCGTCGGGAGCGAGGGCGGTTCCGTGCTGTTCGCAGACGTGATCCACTTTGGTCATGGAGTGCATACACCCTACATCGGGCATCTCTTCTCCGGTTTCCAGGATCGCGACAGCGAATACTTTCTCGGCCGACATTGGCCACCGGACACGCCGGAGCAATCATTCAAACCGATCAACGCGCCGCCCGAACTGATCACGCCCTACTTTGATCCGCGCGTTCGCATTCCGCTGTATCAAGCCGCGCTTAGCGACGAATTGATCGCCACACATCACTGGAGTTTTGATTCGTTGAAGTTTGAGAATATCCAGTCGACGCGGGCATTGCTTGAGATTCTCTACATGGTGCCGCCGATGTATCACATCAACCGGGAATCGTGGCCCGAGCGCAAGGAAGCCATTCTGCATCACGTGAATTTCTGGAGCCCGTTGCACAAGGAACTCGCGGAAGCGCGTCTGACCAAATTCGAACGGCTCACCGCCGACAGTCTGGTCCAGCGCACCACGTATCAAACGAAGAGCGGCTTGGCCACGATCACTGTGAATTTTTCGGAGTCGGCGCACCAGGAATTGCCCGCGCAGTCCGCGACCGTGTTGGGCGTGATTGGGGTGAATTCGAAACAGTATCGCGCCATGCAACAGGGCATTCGCACGGATTCGGGCGCGGATGTCGGACTGAAATCCAGGCAGCCAGGATTCGAACATTGACGCCACCTGAGTGACCGTGGATTTTATCGCCCCTATGGCCAAGATCGAACGCGCTCTGCTCTCTGTTTCCGACAAATCCGGACTGGTTGAATTTGCAAAAACTCTGGCGGTCGCCGGAGTCGAACTGATCTCGACTGGAGGCACGGCGAAAGTCCTGCGGGAGGCCGGACTGGTCGTGAAGGACATCAGCGAGCACACCGGTTTTCCGGAAATGCTCGATGGCCGGGTAAAGACCTTGCACCCGAAGATTCATGGCGGGTTGCTTTATCTTCGCGAAAGCCCGGAACACGCCGCCACCGTCAAGGAACATGACATCGCCCCAATTGATCTGGTGGTTGTGAATCTTTATCCGTTCGAAGCGACCGTTGCGAAGTCTGATGTCACGCTGGAGGAAGCCATTGAGAACATCGATATCGGCGGTCCGTCAATGCTCCGCAGTGCGGCAAAAAACCACGGATCCGTGACGGTGGTCACCGACCCCTCCGATTACGCTCGAGTGGCCCGACAGATCGAGTCCGGCGGGAATACAACGCCCGAACTGCGACAGGAACTGTGCACCAAAGTCTACGCTCGAACCGCAGCGTACGACGCCGCCATCGCAACCCACCTTGGAAAAGCGTTTTCACCTGATTCGTCCGAAGTCAAACCAGTGCTCAACATCCAGGCGCCGCTGGTGCAGTCGCTGCGCTACGGGGAGAACCCCCATCAACCGGCCGCGCTCTACGGCAAGTTCAATGATTACTTCAACCAACTGCACGGAAAGGCGCTCTCGTACAACAACATTCTCGATCTTACGGCGGCGGCGGCTCTGATCGGCGAGTTCGCCGGAGAGGCCCCGACTCTCGCGATATTGAAGCACACCAATCCCTGCGGCGTGGGTCAGGCCGACTGCTTCAAGGACGCGTGGGACAAGGCGTTTGCCACCGACAAACAGGCCCCGTTCGGCGGCATCATCGCGGTGAACGGTACACTGGATCTGGCGTGCGCCGAATCAATTTCAGAGATCTTCAGCGAAGTGATCGTGGCTCCGGACTTCGCGCCCGACGCGTTGACGTTGTTGCAGAAGAAAAAGAATCTGCGCCTGATCCGGATGCTCAAAAGCCCGGTTGATGCGGATCCAACCGACGTGCGATCCGTAGGCGCGGAATCCTATCTTACTCAGGGCCGCGATCTCAAGGTGGTCGCCGACGACGAGTTGAAAACCGCAACGAAACGAATTCCGACGGATGATGAGAAAAGAGCGATGAGGTTCGGCTGGCGGATCGTAAAGCACGTCAAATCGAACGCTATCGTCTATTGCGGACCCGACCGGACGCTGGGCATCGGTGCCGGTCAGATGAGCCGCGTGGATTCGAGTCGCATCGCAATCTGGAAGGCGGAGGAAGCGGGGCTTTCGCTGAAGGGAAGCGTCGTGTGCAGCGATGCTTTTTTTCCGTTCGCCGACGGCCTGATCGCCGCCGCCCATGCCGGAGCTACCGCTGCGATTCAGCCGGGTGGATCGATGCGTGATCAGGAAGTGATCGATGCCGCCAACGAACGGGGCGTGGCAATGATGTTCACCGGGCACCGTCATTTCCGCCACTGACCGCGTTCATTTCGGTAGCGCGATTAGAAGCCAGGCTTGAAGCGCGGCGACCAGTCCGATCACAAGCCACGTTGCTGTTTCCCGATATCGGCCGGACCGAACTTTGGAGTCGGCGATATTGAATCTGATCTTCATCGCGCCGGCTGAGATTTCCACCCCGTTGTTCAAGCGTGTTGACGATACCACCTCCTGTGCGTCCACCAATGTCACTGCCTGGTCAGACGGGGACAGGAACAGACCTTCCGCCCGTCGAAGCTCGATTTGATAATGTTGATCCCACACTCCAAAATCGTCGGATTTTAGATCTGATGAAGAGGATCTGCCGACCGTGAATGGAAAACGGCGAACCAACATGGATTGGCCCGCCGCCTTACCGGAAAGAATTTCAAGGTGAATCACCCTCAGAAGATCCGCATCGGAACATTGATCGTATCGCCGGGCAAAACTTCGATGTTCAACTCACCCGGATTATCCAGTGCTTTCTTGCAGTTGATGATTTCGATCGTGCCATCCGCACGAATAAGCCTGACCTTGGTCTTGTCGGCAAAGTCGGTGAAACCGCCGGCGGCGGATATCGCACCCAAGACACTCAATTCCCCTGCGTAGAAATGACGGTCCACTTTTTTCACCTCTCCGTTGACATAGAAAAAACGCTGATCGGGAGCGATGGTGACCGTCAGGTGCTTATAATACGGAAGATAGAGCTCCGTGATCTCTTTCTGAAGTTCGATCCGATCCTTCCCCGCAGCCTTCACTTGGCCAATCTGCGGCAGATTGATGTACCCATGTACGGACACCCTGTCTTCGTGTTCGGGGATCAGGGTTGAAACGGTTCCTCGGAAAGTAATTTTCAGCAAGTCGCCCACGCGGATTTCATCGCTGTCATCAACCGTCTTCTTGTCGGCCTCGCTGCCGTCGTTTGATTTTGGAGTGGTTTTACAACCGGTCAAAAACATGACCAGACAACTGAACGCCACCAACCGCGACACAGCTCGAAACTTTGGATTCATATCAATTAAGAACTTCATGACGAACGGATGTTCAATACTTTTTCAGATCCATGCGGGAACCGTCATCCGCATCGGATTTTGCAGACGCCAGAGCTTTGCCATTTTTCTTGGTGTCGGTCTCGTCATCGTCTGAGTGCTTGGAATAATAGTCGTAGTAGTATCCGCTGTAATAATAGTAGTTCTCGTCCTGAGCCATGTTGATATTGTTCAACACAACACCCACAAGATTTCCACCCACTTTTTCAATCATCTGCTTGGCCCGGATCGTCATGGGCTGCGGATACCGGCGATACTGAATCACCTGAAGGGTCATATCCACCTCGCTGGCCAGCACCGAGGCGTCACTGACACCCATGATCGGCGGGGAATCGAAGAATACGAAGTCGTAACGTTCCTTCAACTGCTTCACAAGCGCCCTCATCTTAACCGAACTGAGGATGCCCATCGCGCTGCTGGGAAGTTTGCCGGACGGGAGGAAGTCCAGCGACTGGAGGGAGGTTTTCTGTATCACTTCGTCCAGTGGTTTCTGACCCAACAGATAATTGGTCAATCCCACACTGTTCGAACTTTTAAGGATCTTGTGGATGCTCGGACGTCGCAAATCGGAGTCAACAACCAAGACGCGGGCTTCGTTCTGCGCAAAGATGGTGGCAAGATTAAACAACGTCGTTGATTTTCCTTCACCTGCACCGCCACTCACAACGGTTATCGTGTTCATGTCCTCAGATTTGCGTGAGAACAGGATATTGGTTCGAAGTACTCGATAAGCCTCGGCGTGGGGACTGTCCGAGCCTTCCTCGAGAAGTGACCCGACATTCTGCGGGATGACACCTAATACGTGGACGTTCAAGGCACGCTCGACGTCGTCAATGGTTTTGACGCTCGTATCGAGGTATTCGATAAAGAACGCGAGCCCGACGCCGACCACCAGACCGACGATGACACCGAGCGTGATGTTAAGTTTCTTGTTGGGGCGCACTGGACGCAAGCCCCCCTCGCCGGGGTTGATCACAGCGACGATGAAACTACTGCTCAGCTCGTAGTTGATCTGCTCTTGGACCATTTTCATCGCTACGGCATTGCGAATATCGCGGAGCCTCGCCATTTCCTGCTCTGCGGTTCGATAGGGACGCAGGTTGTCCATACGGGCCCGGTATTCTATCTCCATCCGAGTAATCTCCGCGTCGAGCGCTTCCTGACTTTTTGAATGTGCCTTCTCTTTGATTTGCAAACCGTTCATGATGCCGCCCAACTTTTCATCGATCGTCTCCTTGACGGTCTCTAATTCAGCTCGAATCCCCTTGATCCGGAGATGTTCCGGGCCTAAATCCACGGAAAGACCCGCCAATTGGCGCTCTAGTTCCGCTTCGTTTAGAAACAATGATGGAAGACCAACCGTAAGACTCACGTCTTGAAATGACGTCGGGAGGGCGCCCTTGAGTTGTTCGCGATCCAAGCTGTCCAATTCCTCAAGCAGTTTCTTCATTTCCGCATGCCTGATTGCGTTGATGGTATACTGATCCCGGAACTGCTGGATTCGTTGAATCTCCAGGGTTTGCGCGTTGCTCGCGGCCAGAATGTCCGTGTCGGTTACTTTTAAATCACTCCTTAATTTTTCGATCGCGAGTTCACTCACTTCCAATTCGGACTCGGCCTGATCCAGCCGATTGGAAATTGATTCAAATCCCTGAGTGAATCGCGCTTTCGACATGTCCATTCGCCAGTTCTTGTAAACTTCGGCGATTTCATTCGCGATTTCCATCGCTTTGAGTTTATCGCGGTCAAACACTGTGATTTCGATCAACTCGGTGTTTCTCTGCTGGTTGACTCCCAGCTGATTCATCAGGTAGAGGTAAGTTTCCTCCGGTTTCAGCTTCACATCCAAGTTATACGTTTTCTGATAATGATCACCCAAACTCAGGTTGCTGATGACCTGATACAAAACTACTTTTGACTGGATTTTTTTGAATTCCGTTTGAAGGAAGTAGGGATCGAAGCCCTGAACCGTTGCCCCGCCACCCAATTTATCGAGATCACTGAAATCCTTTTTGACTTCGATCTCGACAGTACTGGAATAGGATTCAGGAAGGAGAAAAGTGACAACCGTCGTCGTAAGCACCACCAACAAGAACACCGCCAGAATAACTGTCTTACGAATGCGGATAATCCGCCAGTAATCCAAAAAGTGCAGCGCGCTTTGACTTGATTCTTCGGGTTTGGATGCGTCCATAATGCTCAAAAAAAAGGAGGCTGAATCTTACGGCTTCAGCCCCCTAAATCAAACGAATTAAATTCTGATCAGTAATTGGCTCGCAGGCCCATGAAACCAATGTTCCGGTTATACGACCGACCAGGAGTATCGCTGCCCAAATCGTCGTATTTGTAGCCAACCTGCGCGCTCAAATACTCGTTGATCTTGTAGCTAAAATCGATCCCAAACATGTTGAACGATTCATAGCTACCAAGATTTGAACCAGGATTCGGCATATTTCCATTCCCGTTATAGGTCGAGTATTGGAATTGATACAGCAAGTTGACATCAACCCGGGCTGTAATCCTGTGCGTCAATGCGACGTAAAACACACTCGACTTGTTGTCCAAGACCTGAACATCAGTGGCCGTCAACCCGTAGGTGTAACCGCCGGTGACGAAACTACCCGGATTGTATAAATAGCTCAAACTCAGATCGACGTAAGGAGTGGTCTGAGAGTCATCCAACCCGCTGGCACCGACCAAGTCGTCCAAGTTGTCATACTTGGTATATTGCGCACCAGCCTTGAGCGCCGCATTTAACTGCGAGGTAATGCTGTACTCACCACCGAGGTAGAGAAAGTTAGCCTGACTGTTACGCCAATCCGGAGAAGCCGACACAACTGAGTACGGTGTCAGGTATACATCGTCGCTCAAATAGTCCGTGCGCCCATACTGGTAGCCGAATAACCCGACGAACTTTGGATTGACCGTATAACGTAGGTCGATCGGAACCAAGGATGCCGAACGATCCAATAACTGAGAGCGACTTGGGTTAAGCACGCTGTTTGAAACATCTCCAGCACCCTGCATGTAGTGATAAAAGGTGTTTTCGAGGCCAACATTCATCCCCCACTTCGGAGTGAACTGCATCCCAAAATCGACATTCGCTTGGTTTCGGTAGGCATCACTGTCCGTCCGGAGCGGCGCGCTGATCGCACCACCAGCATCCAACACTGTCGGCTCATTGGAATAGACAAACGAATCCTTCACGCTGACGTCGTAGCGCTCAGAAAAAGCGTGATCCAGCTTCAGGTTAAAGATCGCAGACTGATCGGTGTTTCCAGTATCCCGGGCATCATACCATTTCAACCCATAAGTGAAATCGACACCAAAAAAAGTCTGATCGAGCGGAAGATTGTACCCCACGCCCACATCAACCCCAATTCCCCAGCTCTCCTGGCGGGTAGCGCTAGGCGACGTGTTCGGGTTGGAGTCATAGAACCCCT